>JAGROX010000149.1:0-20078 GCA_020440025.1 Verrucomicrobiia bacterium | reverse complement strand
GGCTTCGGCATACCAGACTTCGCCGAGTTGCGAGGCTTTCCCACCGGTCTCGGTGAAAATCATGATCCAGCGCTGCCGATGCTCGTTCCAATAGATGGTTCCGCGATGCGGCTCGACAGCGTCTCCGGTGACGACGTCGTGAAAATCCTCTTCGGGCGACAGGACTTGGTATTGAGACGGATCTTTCCACGCTTCGTAGGTCGCGGGAATTCGCAGCGTCGGCAGCGGGTCAGCGAAAGTGAGATACGGCTTTCCCTCGATGGTTTCCGGAAAGGGATGGCCCTCTGGCGTGAGTTTTTGAGACTTGGGAAAGACCAACACTTCGCGGAATTCCTGAGTTTCGTCATCCCACTCGCAGAGCCCGCTCCGATAGACATCGAGAAAGCCTTTCACCTTCACAAAATGAGCCACCAAGTGCTCCTCTCCTTTGGCATCGGGCAGCACCGCGAGCCCCGACAACCAGGTGGGGCCTTCGCCGGGCATGGGGGCGACGCCTTTGACGAATCTTTTGTCGCCGATGAAGTAATGCAGATCGACGCCGACCTCTGGCGCGAGTCCTCCGTCCGCCGGAAGATCAGACACTGCCGCAGTGGTCTTAAAATTTCCCAGCGGATAGTTCGGTCGATTGGTATCACCCCAGATCCAGAAAAGCTTTCCTTTCCAGATCGCGGTGAGGACGCTGTCGGAGCCAAAGACCTGGGCATTTAGCAGTGGCTCGGCCAAGGGAGTTTCCTGCTTGGCGCGAATGCTGTGATCGTAGATGCCGGCTCCGGTCACGCGATAGAGTCGCTCGGCGAGGTTGATCCTTGGCAACTCGATGGTGGCCTCGCCGCCCGGTACGACCTTCAATCTGACACCGCGAAACCCAAAGCCGTCCTTGGGAAATTCATAGCCGTGACTGCGAACGTGGAAATAGATCTCCTGGTGAAACAGTTCCGGATCATCGATGGCCACCCGACCGGCACTGTCGGAAACGTAGCGAGTCTCGTGAACGGTTTTCAATTCCACCAGCGGCACGCCGCGTTTCGTCGCGGCATCGACGGTCTGAATGACGAAAGGCTCCTCCGCATGGGCGGGTGACCAAAGCAATCCCAACAGAGTCCAAGCGAGGGCGACGGTTTTCATTCGTTCAGAATGCACCTTCAAACGACAAAATAGCAAAGGCAATCAGGGTCAGCACCGCCACCAACCACCAGAAGCGCTGCTTGGTGGTCATCCGATGGAGGAAATTCTGTTCCGCGGCGTTCTCGCCGAATTCCCGGGCGACGAATTCCTCGTAGTCGAAATCATCTTCATCGATCTCGGAAAGACCGAGGCCCGCGTCGCCCTCACCCTGAAGCCATCCACGGTGGCCACGCTTGGCTCCACATTGAGCACAGCTCCGCGAATTCAGATGAACCGGTGCCCCGCATTCCGGACAGCGCGGATCGGTGGCGTTCATGATCATCTCCCCTGCGGCAACTTCGCGTATTCGGGCATCTCGGGACTGGCGATGTAGGCCCGGGCGACGCCGAGTTCTTCGTCCGTCCAGCCGGTCACCACGGATGCCTGACGCGATTCCAGCCGTCCCATGGCCCACATGATCAAGACCACGCCAAGATAAAATCCGACGCGGCTGATCTGACGTTGCTTTCGAGAGGCACCCAAACTTGGCATGCCCTCAGTCGAGCGCATCCTTGCCACTAAATCCAGTCAGAAAGCTGTGATTATTGCGAAAAATATCAGAACTGATTTACCATTCCGCAAGAATGAGAGGATTTTACCATTCCTAGCGACGATCGTCGTGGCTGAGCATGTCGATTTTCTGCCAGATCTTTTCACTGAGACCGGTGGTGAGGCCTTCGATCTCGTTCACGGCCGCGACCACGGTGGCGTCGTCGAGTTTCTGCAAGTGCAGCGCCGCGACCTTTCCCACGAGCGACAGCATTTCGCTGCAGTAGTCAAGGTAGCGCCTCAAGAGAAAGGCGTTCATCGTCATCTTGGGCGACGAACGGGTGTCCGAGCGATCCGATCCCAAGCGATCCGGATCCTTGGTCAGTTGATGCATGTCGATGACATGAGCGATGGATCGCAACTCGTGAAGAGCCCTCAGGGCGCGCCGGCTTTTCAGTCGCGACTCCAATGTCCAGACGAAGAAGACCCCGATGCTGATGAGAACGACATCGTTCATCCCGGCCTCCAGGGTTTGAATGAGTTCGATGATGGTGAGCGATTCGATCCGGGCACTGGGTCGCAGGCTGACCACCGTGAGAATCACCCCGGCAATGATCAGGGCGAGCAAGAGATAGCGGAGAAGGCGGAGCGGCCAGATCGGTTCGCTGATCCATTCGATCCGGCGCTTGCTTCGTGCGCACACACTTTCCAATTCCGAGCAGACCTGACAAAGCCCGGACCCGGGAAATCTCTCCACGATCCGTCGATGAAGCGATCTTACCGTCTCGAGCACCTTGTCGGCATCGAGAATGGTGTAGAGCCGAGTGTCCAACACTTCCACTTCCTCGATCGCTTCTGCGTCTGTCGGGTTTTCTGACATTCAATCGGGGTTTGATTCGCGGGGCTCCCCGCCTATGGCGTCATGGACCGGGTTGAAACTGAAGGGAAAAGAATCCATAGAAGAGGGAGTCGAAAATGAGCGAAAACCTTTCATCTGTCGAGCCTAACACCATCGAAAACCACGCTCCGGAATCCGAGAGCGATGCCTTGAATTTTGAGGTGTTGCTCTACTACCATTACTTTCCCCTTGCCGACGCGGAAGCCTATTTCCGGGTGCATCGGGATCTCTGTCAGCGCCTGGCCTTGCGAGGCCGGGTGCTCATTGGAAGCGAGGGACTCAACGGCACTGTCTCGGGGCCAAAAGCAGCGACGGAAATTTACCGACGCATTCTTCAGACTGACCCACGCACTGCCGCGATGGATTTCAAAATCGATCCCAGCGAGGGGCACGTCTTTCGGAAACTTTCAGTCAAACTGCGTCCCGAGATCGTCACTCTCGGCCTTAGCCCCGAAGAGGACATCGATCCCAATCAACTGACCGGCCAGCATTTGAAACCGGAAGACTGGGCCGCCGCCTTGGAAGATCCCGACGCGGTCATCATTGACGGACGAAACAACTACGAAAGCGCCATCGGGCACTTTCACGGTGCGATCTGTCCGGACATCGACAACTTCCGGGACTTCCCGGCTTGGCTGCGGGAACACGCCGACGAACTGCGCGGGAAAAAGATTCTCACCTACTGCACCGGCGGCATCCGATGCGAAAAGCTCTCCGGGTTTTTGCTCAAAGAGGGATTCGACCAAGTCTACCAACTCGAAGGCGGAATCGTGAGCTATGGAAAGAATCAGGCCACCCGAGGCAGGAGTTTCGACGGTCTCTGCTACGTGTTTGACGAGCGGGTCGCGGTCGAAGTGAATCAGACCGACACCCACCGTATCGTCTCGCGCTGCCGCCATTGTGATCAGCCAAGCGCCCGCTATCGGAATTGCCGTTGGGCGCCGTGCAACGATCAGATTTTTCTCTGCGAATCCTGCGAGGAAACTTTCGGCAAATTCTGCTCCGAATCCTGCCGCGAAAAGGTGGCGGCGACGGCAATCGATACCGTTTGAACCAAATCACTCGCGCGGAATGTAGTCAACTTCGAGCCGACCATCCGCGCCCTCGGGCCAGTGGGCTCCCTCGTTGATCCAACGACGAAGGACCGCTTTTTCGCCAGCCGAGACGCGCAGACTAACCGGTGGCATGGCTTTTTCGTGAATATCCGGCGACGAAATCGCCATCATCAGTCGACTGTCATCGGCCTTTCCCGGAAGAATCACCGGTCCTTGAGCGTCTCCTTTCAGGGCGAGTTTTCCTGTCTCGAAACTGGTTCGCTCCGGCATCGCGGTGCGATTGTGACACATCACGCATCGCTCTTCGAGAATCGGCTTTACCTGGGAAACGAAATCCACTTTTTCGGTGGACACCTCCGTGGGGTTGCTGGTCGCACAACCGGAAAAGAGGAACGCTGCCACGGCGCAGGAAAAGGTCAGGAATGAGCCCAAAAGGAGACGAAGAGTATTCATGTTCCTCGATTTCTAACAAAATCGAAGAAATAGGACTCGACCTATCTTGTCCGAAACCACGCGGGTTTTGCGCTTCGAGACGAATCCGCCAGGAGCAAATCACTCAACCCGCCGCGCCCGCATTGCTGAGCGGTCGACCGATGCGGCGCCAGAGTCCATCAAGATGACGCGCCACCATTCGCAGCGCGCTCTCGGATTGCCCATGCTGTTCGGCTTCGCGGAGATAGTCGTCAGAGGCGTAGATCGCCGTTAGGTCGGCATCCGTCAGTTCGATCACGTCCAGATAGCGCATCGCCGTGTTCGGATCTGCCCCCATCGCAGTCAGTGCCTCATAGCTGAATCGGGCGGATTCATGAGAGAACAGCACCACTTTTCCCGACTGGTTGCTCTTGATCGTGAGATCGAGCACCTGACTCCAGTAAGCAAAATTCTCGGGAGCCTCAAACCCCATTCTCACCACCGCTCCGCGAACCGTCCAAGTGAGACTGGAACGCTGTTCCACCCATTCCTGGTTCTGGGACACGGCGGGAAACTGCCCCCCCACCGTGCGAATGACCTGCTCGATCCGCGGCGGTTGCCAGGTCGGCTTGCCACCGGGAAAAGACGCGATTGTTTGCGATTCCAACTCGCGAAGACGGTTGTCGGTATCTTTGGCCCAAAAAGGATTGGCCGGGCGAGTCCCACCTTGCGGCGACGGTGCCGATGACTGGGGAGGAGGGGGTGCAGTGCCGTCACCCGTCGAGGGCGGAGGCGAAAAGGACATCTGCTGTCTCGGCGAAACCTCCGGCGCCCCGGTCGGTGACTGAGTTTCGCTGAGAGCGCGAGCCCCACCACCACGAATATCCGCGATGATGGCATCGATGTTGGTCAGACCTCGAGAAGGATCAATGCCAGCCGCCCGCGCTGCCGCAAAACTGTCATCCATGCGGCTTTTCTCGGGTGCCGCCGGCATCGGAGGCTTCGGCGAAGGCGTGATCGGAGGCACCGGAGTCGTTGAGGTAAAGGGCGATGGGCGCGATGTCGGAGAATCCTGTGGATCAAGGCTTTCGGCGGGCTTTGCGTCCGGCTGAACCTCGTCGTTTACCGAACTAAACACGTTCCCTCCCTTGGGCGCAGGAGCTTCGGGCTCCACTTTGGCCCCTCCAGAAAACGGCGAAACCATGCCACTGAAAAGGCCCGAATCTGTGCGAGGCAGATCCTCTTCGGAAGCCCTCGGCAAGGGGGCCCGCTCCACCGCATCCCGATCCCAAGCCCGAGCGGCGCGGCGCAAAATTTCCCTCGGATAGAGGCCATCGGGACCCGCTTCGAGACAGATCTCGCGATGACGTCGCATCCAGTCGGCGATTTCTTCAGATCGACAACCCGACTCTCGCAAGCGACCGACCAGCATCGCCTCGGCCTCGGTCTCGGTCATCTCTCCCAGCGGAGCGGCTTCGCCAGTCAGGCGATCAATCCACGCCGTGGGAATCCGCCCTTCAAAAATTGACTGCCACACATCCTCGTTCAGGCAGAGCAAAGTCACACTCCGGGGCACCGCAAATCGCAACTCGGTGAGAATCTCGGCGATCATCATTCCGGCCGAATCCGAACCGAAAAAACCATCGAGATGATCGGCGATGAACGCCACCGGACGACAACCCGAGGCAATGCGGAGGAACTGGGCCATGCGATCGCGCGCCATCGCTCCTTCCAATTCATGCAATTGCTCAAAAGCCGTCGTCTTGGGGCGCGACGCATCTTGGAAAAAGCGGTTCCAGAACACCAAGTCCTCAAAAGAAAGCCGCCAACGCTGCCCCAGCGGGTTGGCCACCGCGTCCATGATCTCCGGCGACCGCTTCGTCAGCCACGGCACCATGCGGGTGCTGGCCTTGGGATCAAAGACATCGCGAAACTGAATTCTCAGGGCGACTTCGGTCTCGGGAATCTCTTTCTCGTCGATGACCCCATGCTCGATCGCCGCGCGAACCATCTGAGACTGAAAATACCTGACTGCTTCCTCAAACAACGAGCAGGTCGGATGCTGCGGGCAGCGAGCCGAACGATACTGATTGAACACCGATTGCAGCATGGTCTCCCATGCCACCTTGCGGGCTGGATCAAAGGGCAGGGCCACAGGTGCAATGAGACTTTCAGTCACCGCACGAACCCGCCCCACCAGATGGCTTTTGCCAAATCCCGCCCGAGGCGCCGCGATCAACAACGTGCGTCCCGAACCCCCGCTAGTGGAAGCCGAACGACCATGATCAGAAAGCAGACTCTCGAAGGCGCGAATGCATCGAGTCATTGCCTCGCCATGCACCTCCGTCACCCCAGGGAGCATCGTGATCCCCGACGCGAAGACATCTTCGCGAAACGGATTCGGTGCCGTTCGTTCGGCACCGTCGAAGATCGATTCGAGATTACGCATGTTCTGGCAGGATTTTTGACGCTATTCCAACACGGGAGACGCAAAATTGCAAATTTTTTATACTTATGATAACCGAAATGTTACAATTAGCTTTATAATTCCGGTTTATTATGGATTCTCTATTCGATCCCATTCTTATAACCGGCTGGTCGAATGGACGCAAGTGAATGCCGTGAGATATCTGTAAAAAGCGCCACTTTTCCGATACCCATTCGGGCTACGCCTCACCGGCGAGTTCAGCGGCGCACCTCTACCCAACGGTTGGCTCGAAGTCCTTCGGTCAATCTGGAGTTTGATCGCCTTTTCGGAAAGAAATCCACTCCATCACAAACAAATCAGCCCATCGATGCCGCTTTCCTCACTGAAGCCCCTTACGGATCATTCCCGCCATGCCATCGCCCTCCCCCATGGACCCCAACGAGTTTGAAGACTTGGAAAGCCGACTGAGACGCCTGAGTCCGGCCCCTCCACGTGAGGATTTCGAGCGTCGTCTCGGCCGCAAGCTGGATACGCTCAGCCAAAATCGACAGGAGAATCAAATCGTCTGGATGCGCTTTGCCCCGTTGGCAGCCGCCGCCTGCCTGGTATTGGCAGGTGCTTGGATGATCCAACGCCAGCTCAACAGCAATCTCGTGTCGCGTCCTGCTGATTCCGTCGCAGAAAACGCGGATCCTGCGGCCGTCACGCCGACCACTGAAACCGAACGCGTTTTTGTTTCGCCGCCACCGATCTCGTCCGGCATTCCCGCCGACCGCTTCGTTCCCGTTTCCTCGCAGCAACACCTCCGTCAGGCCTTGCAGGGTGACGTGGTGGAGACGCCTCAGAGCATTCCGGCTCGCGAAATGAAATTGGAATACGACGACTCGTGGCACTGGCTCGATCCCGAGACCCAAACCAACGTCCGGGTATTTCGTCCCCGCGAAGAGGTGGTACTCGTGCCCATCGAGACGGATTGATCTCGCTTCACTCCCTCCTCTCCTCTCCCCCAGAGAAATCCGCAACCTCCTGTCATGAATCCCCATCACACCTCCACCTCCTCTTGGAGGCTCGCCATCGCCCTTTCGGCGGCAGCCTGCCTCCCGCTGGTCGCCGCCCCCGGCGACCAAAAGCCAAAACCCGCCAACCGCAACGCACCAGAGCCTCAGGTTGAACGCGATTCGAGACCGGCACGCCCCGCCCCGATTGCAGAATCTCGGACGGAACTGCGCACTTGGCTGGGAGTCGCCACCACGCCCGTGCCTTCCGCTCTCAGCGATCACTTGGAACTCGCCGAGGGCTTTGGCGTTCAAGTCGACTACGTGGCTGACGACAGCCCCGCCGCGAAGGCTGATCTGCGCCCTCACGACATTCTCACGAAACTCGACGACCAATTGCTCACCACGCCCGAGCACCTTGCCGTGCTGGTCCGTTCAAAAAAGAGTGGCGACAAGATTACCCTGACCCTCATTCGCAAGGGTGCCGAAGAAACGATCGACGCGACACTAGGCGAGAACGAATTGCCCGTGCAGGCTCAGTGGCCTCAAACATTCGGCTCCCAAAGCGCGCCTCCCGTCATGCCACATATGAACGTGGAGGAGTGGAATCGCCACCTTCAGGAAAGCCAGAATCGCATGCGTGAATGGATGGAAAAGGCAGCTCCCCAGCAAGCGCCCCGCCAAGACCGCCCTTCTGAAAAGAGAGGAGGAGATCATCCTGACGGTCATCCGCCCCTTCCCCTTCCCCACCGCGACGACCAACCGGCCCCTGCAACCACTCACCCGTCAGGAGGAAACGAAAAGCCACCGGCATTGTCAGTCCGCCCCGGATTTCCCATTGAGGTTTTCAGCGGGGCAGGCCTCATCCGCATCGACAATGCTGAGGGCGAAGTTTCCATCCAGGTGAAGAATGGCGAGCATAGCATCAAGATCGTCAATGCCGATGGCGAGACCGTTTACGAAGGCGAATACGATCCCGAGAAAGGCGCTGATGCCTTGCCCGAAGAGGCGAAAAAGCAGCTCAAGGTGATGAAGCTCGACGACCTGAAACTCCTCGGCGTTCCCAAGCCGGGAACCTCCGAAACCCGGACCGAAACGAAAACCGAAATCAAGATTGAGATCGGCAACGGGAACGAAACACCGATCAAGCCACGGAATCAAAATCAGGAGCGCCCCCTCTGAGCCCCATCACGATGACTTTTTCCCGATTCCTGATCCTGCCCGCCACCGTCCTGGGACTCCTATCGCTGAACGCCTGTGATCGCGCTCCGCAAACCGAAAAGGAGCCAGCCGCTGACGCCGCCTCTGAGACCGTCTATCGAGTCCGTGGCGTCGTCCGCAAGATCATGGATGATGGCGCCATGGCCGTGATTGATCACGAAGAGATTCCCGGCTACATGGCGGCGATGTCCATGCCATTTTATCCGAAGGAGCCCTCGATTTTCGCCAGCCTGAAAGCCGGCCAAAAGATCGAGTTCAACTATCACGTCGATGACACCCGCAGCTGGGTGGAGGAGGTCACGATTCTCCCTGAAAAGTGAGGCGACTTGAGAGGGTTCAGTCCGCGACCTAACCCTGTTGAATCAGATCAAAAATTCACGCTCGACCAAATCGCCGCGCCTCTCCGCGGCACGAGATCGGACAGCAGTCCAAAACCGGGCAAAATTTCTGCCCAGAACATCGTTTCGGACGTAATCTGAAAACGATGTCGAATTCTCCCGAAAATCTCCCCTGCACTCTCCTGGTCGACAATGGCTCCCACCGGGCCGAGTCCACTCTGAACCTGCGCCGCGTGGCTGCCAATTTATCGGAGAAAGTCGCACACCAGGTGCATCCAGTGTCGCTACTGCACTCCACCAAAGTCGATCCCTCGGAACTCGACGGGGAACCGGCTCAGATTTTCGAACCCTTTCTGAAGGCGCAGCACCAGCAATACGGTATCGATTCCTTTCTCATCGTCCCCCTCTTCTTCGGACACAGCGCAGCCATCTACGAATACCTGCCTCAGCGCGTCGCCGAGATGCGTGAAACCTGGCCGGAGCTGGAGGTCAGGATCGCTCCCTGCATGGTCGATCTGGACGATGCTTCGGATACCGGCGTTGCCGAGATCCTTGCCCAAATCGTCAGGGAAAAAATCTCGGAACAACATCTCGATCGGCCTGCAGTGACTCTGGTCGATCACGGCACGCCGCGGATTGCGGTGAACCGAGTCCGCAACTTCCTCGCCGATCAACTGCGCCAACAACTCGGCGACGCCGCCAGTGTGGTTCGCGCGTCCTCGATGGAGCGACGCGAGGGAGACGAATACGCTTTCAATGAACCGCTGTTGGAAAATCTGCTGGGCAGCGAGGGATTCGAACGCGAAGTGGTTCTCTCGATGTTGTTCATTTCCCCCGGCCGCCATGCCGGCCCCGGAGGCGACCTCGCCGAGATCTGTGAAAACGCAGAGGCGGCCCATCCCGGACTCAACACCCACATGAGTGATCTTTTCGCCACTCACCCGGGCGCGGTGCAACTGCTGGCCCGCCGTTTCGCGGAAGGGCTCGCCAGCGATCCGATCGAGGGTGAGATCGCGCCGCCTTCTGGTGCAGGCCAAGAAAGTTGATCTTTTTCCCGACAGCACGGCTGCCTGAAACTTCACCTTGGGAAAAGATCACCTCGCAGGTAAACCCAAGTGTTTCCATCGAGCTCCACGATCTCATCAGGTGCGCCAAAAATTCAAATCGAGATTGAGTCTCAACTTCCAACGGTAACAAAATTCGCGTGAAAATGCCTATTGACGAATCGTTGAATCCCCCGCTTGGTTGTGACCATCGTGAATCTGGTATCAGCCATCGGCGCCATCTACCTCGGGATTTATCTGATCCTGCCGGGTTGCTTGTGCCAACTGCTCGAGACCTTCGGAGTCACAGTTCACGATCGCTCCATCCCACAGAGTGAGTGCGTCTTGGTCGGCGTCACCGCCTCGTTTGTCTGCCATTGTGATCATCACGCATCCAAAACGGCCGAGCTTTCGCCAACCCAAACCGAAGCGAGTATTCAGACCGAGTTTGTGACCGATCTGCCAACGGACTCAAGTGACCTCCCTTTCTCAGCCGAGTTCACTCGGACTCGACAATCGCGTGCCCCTCCAAACGGTGCCCCCGCTCTGTCACACCGGATTTTCTCCGGCGTTTTCTTGATCTGATTCCCGCTTCCCGTCGGAAGCGGTCACCGGTGCCACGTTCTCGCATCGGTTTCGAGGGTTCTTTCCTGCCGTCTCCCGGCCCGCTTTCCTGCTTTCTCCCTTCGGAGATTTGGCGGAGCCATCTCCGACCATCAAGCCTTGGTCACTACTCACTCCAATCGTCCTTCCTGAATCAATTCCATTCAACTTCTCATGAATCACCTCTCAACGAAATACCACCTACCTGGATTCCTCTTGGCGCTCCTCACGCTGGGCGGTGCCATTTCCATTTCCTTCCTCAATCCACTGCACGCGGAATCGGAATCGAAAAGCGGGGGCGGCAGTCTCTCGCTCGCAGACGCCACCGCCCGCGCCATCGAGAAGAACCCCGCACTCGCCGCCTTTGGTGCCGATCGTCGAGCCGCAGAAGCTCGCATTATCACCGCGATGATGCGCCCGAATCCCGAGTTGGAAACGGAGATCGAAGATGTCTTGGGTTCCGGGGAATACCAGGATTTCCAAAGCGCCGCCTACAATGTAGGACTGAGCCAGTTGCTCGAACTCGGGGGCAAACGCCGACTGCGTGAGAACATCGCCCGCGCAGATGTCGAGGTGGAGGACCTTCGCTATGAATCGGCCGTGCGCGAAGTCATGCTGGAAACGGCGAAACGTTTCGTGGCCGTTCTCACCTCCCAGTCTGCCGAGGAAAACGCCAGTCAAGTGGTCGCCATTGCCGAAGACACGGCCAAAGCGGTCGGTGGACTCCAAGAGGGCGGGCGCGGCTCAGCCGTCGATGTCAAACGCAGTGAACTCGGATTGAAACAGGCTCAGTTGCAGTTGGGCAATCGCCAAAGGGAATCCATCCTCGCTCGTCGCCAGTTGGCGGCCATGTGGGGTGAGAGTGATCCCAGCTTCGACCGAGTGACCGGAAAACTCACCTCCCCTCGGAAAAACCTCCCATCACTGGAGGAACTCCGCGCGGGGCTGGAGGAGCATCCGGCAGTCGCGATGGCCAAAGCGGGAAAGATGTCAGCCCAGGACTCTCTGGCGCTGGAACGGCGGAAGGTAACGCCCGATCTCAACGTCGGACTCGCCTATCGTCGAGACACCACCATCGATGACAATGCGGTGGTCCTGAAGTTCTCGTTGCCTCTGCCTCTCTGGAGTCAGAATGAGGGCGGTATCGCGGAAGCAGAAGCGGCGATCGATCAGAACGAAGCCATCGTCACTCAGACGCTCACGAGGCTGGATCTGGCTCTGTCCGAGGCCTGGGCTCAACTGGAAAACGCCCACGCAGAATACCAGATCGTCTCCGGGGAAATGCTCCCCGCCGCCGAAGAACTCCACCAAACCCTCCTGGAGGGTTTTGGCCTCGGTCGCACCAGCTATCTGGAGCTCCTCGAGGCCCGACGCTCACTCACGGAAATCCGAAGCGAACGCATCGACGCGCTCGCCAAATATCACACCGCCCGGGTCGAAATCGAAACCCTCACCGGCACCAACTCGAATTGAATTTTTCTCTCACACTCATGAAGACTCACTTTTTCTCCTTCGCTCTCGCCGCCGGCTTGGCGGCCTCGGTTTCGGCCGATCCCATCACCTTGGACCCCTCCGCCATCGAGAATCTCCAACTCGGTTTCTCCGAAGTTCAGCCTCAGGTCATTGGTGCCAACATTCGAGCCACTGGAGCAGTTTGCCTCGACGAAACCAAGGTCGTGGAGATCGTTCCTCGAATCGCCGGCATCATTGATGAAGATTACCAGACTCTCGGCGCCATCGTCAAGAAAGGCGATCCGCTCTTCAAACTCGAGAGCGCCGAACTCGCAGAGATCCTCACGGCCTATGTCGACGCCGAGCAGTCGATGACCTTTGCCCACACCGCTCTCGAACAGGAGAAAACACTCTTCGAGCGGCAACTTAGCTCAAAGGAGAATGTCCAAACCCGGGAACTGGAATTCCAACAGGCAGTGGCCGAACACGCCCGCGCCCTGCAACCGCTGAAGCTATTGCACTTCAATGAAGGAACCGTTCATCAGTTTCTTCACAATGTCGGCGCAGGAAACTACACCTCGCTGGACGTGACGGCACCCGAGGGAGGCGAGATTATCGAGAAATCCGTGCGTCGCGGCGCCTCCGTCCAACCGGATGAGCGTCTCTACGTCATCGCCGAGCTCGCCGAGCTTTGGGTCGATTTCCAAGTCTCGCTGCGCGATGCTGGGATCGTAAAGGTCGGCCAATCGGTTTCGGTAGAATCCAGCGTCACTCGGGGCCAGACGCGCGAGGGGAAGATCACCTACGTTGCCCCCCTCGCCGACGAAGCCAGTCGAACCGTGATGGTCCGGGCGACTCTGCCCAATGAGGATCGCTCTTGGCGGCCAGGTACTCCGGTGACCGTCAACGTGAAGGCGGTCGCCGTCAGTTCGGCTCCGGTTCTCTCCGTTCCGGCTTCAGCAATCGTCGACTTCGAGGCAGGCAAAGCCGTCTTCGTTCGAGAGAGCGACACCGTCTTCCTACCCGTTCCCATCAAGACCGGGGCCAGCGACGGGGAGAACACCGAGGTGATTTCCGGAATCGAGGCAGGGCAGAGCGTGGTCAGCACCAATGCCGCACAGCTCAAAGGACACATCGAAATGACCGAGGAATAAGATCATGCTCAATCAACTTATTCAATTCGCGCTCTCTCAGCGCCTTCTGTTCATGGTGCTGACGTTGGTGCTCGTCGGTGTCGGTGTTCGCGCTTTTCGGGAATTGCCCATCGATGCCTTTCCCGACATTTCCAACACTCAGGTCCAAGTGATCGTGAAAGCCCCCGGGATGACTCCCGAGGAGGTGGAACAACGCATCACCTATCCTCTCGAGACCGAAGTTCGCGGCATTCCCCGCCAGACGATTCTTCGATCGATCACCAAGTATGCGCTTTCCGTCATCACCATTGACTTCGATGACGGGACGGACATGTACTGGGCTCGGCAACAGGTCTCGGAACGCATCAACCAAGTGCTCGCCGGGCTGCCCGAGGGCGTCGAGGGAGGTCTCGCACCAATCACGATGCCCTTGTCGGATGTTTACATGTTCCTGGTGGAAGGTGAGGGCTATGAGAACACGGAACTGCGGAGCATTCTCGACTGGATTATTCGTCCACGATTGCTCTCGGTCGATGGCGTCGCCGATGTGAATGCGTTGGGAGGTGAAGTGCGTTCCTTTGAGGTGGTGCCAGACCCGGATGCTTTCATCGCCTATGACCTGACCATCGATGATGTCTGCACGGCCCTCGAACAGAACAACCGAAATGCTGGAGGCGATCGCTTTGTCCGCAATGATGAGATCCTGCTGGTGACCACCGTCGGCCAACTTGAGACACTCGAAGAGATCGAACTGGTTCCCGTGGCAACCCGGAACTCTCAGCCAGTGTTGATTCGGGACGTGGCCGAAGTTCGCTTGGGTTCCTTGACCCGCTACGGCGGAGTGACGGCCAACGGCAAAGGCGAAGCAGTCGAAGGCCTCGTGCTCAATCGACGCGGCGCCAACAGCCGAAAGACGGTCGAGGCAGTGAAAGCCGAGCTCGAAGAGATCAAGGACGCCCTGCCTGAAGGGGTTCGTTTGGTGCCGTTCTATGATCGCGCCGAACTGATCACTACGGCGGTCGGAACCGTTCGCAGCGCTCTGCTTCAAGCCGTGGTGCTGGTTCTCATCGTACTCCTGTTGTTTCTTGGAAATGTTCGCAGCGCCGTCACCGTGGGCACGATTCTACCTCTCACGGTTCTGGGAACATTCGTGGCAATGCAGGCGATCGATCTCACCGCCAATCTGATGTCACTCGGCGGGATCGCCATCGCCATCGGAATCCTTGTCGACTCAGCCGTGGTCATGGTGGAGAACATACACTCTCATCTTCAGAAAGCCGACAAGGGGCATCGCGCCAAGGCGTTGATGCATGCCGCTCTCGAAGTTTCAGTGCCGATCTTCGCCGGTGTCATCATCATCGTGGTGTCGCTGGCTCCCATCCTCAGCCTCACTGGAATCGAGGGAAAATTGTTTCGTCCACTCGCGATGACCATCGCAATCTCCATGGTCGTCAGCTTGATCCTCAGTCTTACCGTTATTCCCGTGATCGGTTCGCTGATGATGAATTCCGGCGGTGGCGGGGACAACTTTGTGATCCGTTTTCTCAAACGCCTCTATCAGCCGACACTCGCCTGGGTTCTACGCCATACCCGAATCTCAGTGATTGCAGCTCTGGTGTTGCTGGTTGGCAGTGCCATCCTTGCCATGCGAGTAGGGAAAGAATTCCTCCCTTTCCTCGACGAGGGAACCATGGTGGCGCAGTTCGAAAAATTGCCCACCATCTCTCTGGAGAAATCATTGGAGATCGACACCCGGATCGAAAGCGAACTGCTGAAGATCCCGGAAATCACCAATATCGTCTCCCGACTCGGTTCGGACGAACTGCGCCTGGATCCCATGGGACTGAACGAGAGCGATGTCTTTTTCGTCACCAAACCGCGAGATGAATGGTCGGTCGATTCGGTCGACGGACTTCAGGGCAAGGTCCGCGAAGTCCTCGATCAGTTCCCCGGGGTCGCCTATGGCTTCACCCAACCGATCGACATGCGGGTGTCAGAGATGATCTCTGGCGTTAGCGCCGCGGTCGCGGTGAAGCTCAGCGGAGACGACCTCGCGGTGCTCGATGCCAAGGCGAGGGAAATCGAGAGCGTGATGGCCTCGGTCGATGGTTCGGTCGATGTTCAGCGGACACCCTTGGGTGGGCAGCTCTATCTCAAGATTCACCTGCGTCACCAGGAACTCGGTCGACTCGGCCTGAGCGTTGAGCAGGTCAACGCTCTCGTCGCCCGCGCCATTGCCGGGGAGGTTGTGACCGAGGTGATCGAAGGCAACCGCCGCATTCCGGTGCTGGTGCGCTATCCTGAATCGACTCGCAACTCTCCCGAAGCGATCGAGAACCTCCAGATCACGACGCCGACCGGGCATCGCATCTTTCTCTCGGACATCACCGATCTCTCCGAAGTCGACGGCCCCACCCAGATCGAACGGGAAGATGGCAAACGCATCGTCGTCCTCCAGTGCAACGTGGAAGGACGTGACGTCGTCGGCTTTGTCCGTGAGGTCGAGGAGCGCATCGGAACCGACATCGATCTGCCTCCGGGATATTTCCTCGATTTTGCCGGTCAGTTTGAAAATCAGGCTCGCGCCAGCAAACGCCTGGGGATCGTGGTTCCCTTCGCTCTGCTCGCGATCTTCATGATTTTGATGACGACTTTCGGCGCGGTACGACAAGCCTTGCTCATCCTCGCCAACATTCCCTTCGCCCTGATCGGTGGCATCATCGCCCTGTTCTTCTCCGGTTTCTACATGTCCGTCCCGGCTTCCATCGGCTTCATCGCTCTGCTGGGATTGGCCATCATGAACGGTGTGGTCATGGTCACCTTCTTCAACCAATTGCGCGAGGAAGGTTCGAGTATCGACGAAGCCGTGACCAACGGAGCCGAAAGACGGGTGCGCCCCGTGCTGATGACCGCCATTCTCACGGTGCTCGGACTCGTCCCGCTTCTGATCGCCAGCGGCCCCGGATCAGAAATCCAGAAACCTTTGGCCGTGGTGGTCGTCGGCGGCACCATCTCATCGACGGTCCTGACTCTATTGCTGCTACCCGCTCTCTACCGATGGGTCGAGGGATGGATGGAACGCCGGTACCCTTCTTGAACCCCTTTCCCCCCTGATGACGAGCCGGTCGGTCATTTGCGTTGCCAGACGTCCCCCTCAAAAAGGCAACATTCACAAGTGATCGACCGGTTTCGTTCTACCTCCATGGGGACAGACACGGAATAAGATAGACACGAAAAAACCCGAAGGAATTGCTTCCCCCGGGCTTTCGAAATTCAGACGTCAAACGTCTAAAACAAATCGATCAGGCTTCGGAAACCGAATCGATTTTCTTGTGTTCGCTAACGACCTTGACGGACTTGCCAACCAGATCGGCGAGTTCGGTCTTCTTACCGTCTTTGCTCTTGGCTTCGGTGGTCGGAGTGGCGGTCAGAGTCGCTGACTTGCCTCCCTTGAGTTCGACCACGAGAGCCTTGGTGTCGGCGTCAAAGCTGGTGACTTTGCCTTCGTCGGTGACTTTTTTGCCGCAGCCCGCGTAAGCGGAACCAGCAGCGAGTGCGACGACGGCCATGAGTGCGAGGATCTTCTTCATAGATTGAATATTTCGTTTTAGATTCAGGGACGGAAGCGATGAACTGCTTCCAAACATGATTCAATCTGAATTCTCCCCAAATGTCCAAATGAATCTCTCCCTCGATTCCGGACTAGAAAATGCCCCCATTGATCCGCTAGCATCTCATTTCGCCACACCAGCAGCGCCTTTTAGTCAGTCCATGAAACTCTCCTCCCTTCTCCCTCTTTGCCTAGGCCTTGCCCTAGTCTCCACAAAAGTCGCCGTGGGTCATCCGGTTCCGGACATTCCGGTCCGATCTTTCTTCGAGGCCGATGGCACCGCCAGACTTGAAGTCGAAGTCGATGTTCGCTGCTTTTCCAAAGATCCCGTGATGGAGCCCTATTTGCAGCACTGGGTCCTCAAGGAAATGACGGAGGAAGAAAGAAAAGAAAAACTGGGGAAGGCGAGCGCCTTCGTCGAAAAATCGATCGCTTTTTTCATCGAACCTGAAGGCCGGGTGAAGCCTGACTTCGAGTGGCACTTCACCTCTCATCGGGGCGAAGACCTCGATGCGATCGATGATCCGGTGATGATCACCGGCATCTGGAAAACGAAAATCACCAAGCCTGACGCGGGAATCTATCACATCGAGGCACTTCCCGAAGGCACCCTGAGCATTCTTTTCCTCAATCACATCAACGACGAAGCCGTCGAACGATTTCAGGTCCTCTTTCCGGGTGAGAAGAGCTATCGGCTGGAACTTGCCTCCATTGGCAAATCGAGCTCCCCTCCCGCGGAGGAAGCGACCACTGGCAAGAAAAAGTAGACATTTCGTCCTCGATCCTGCCCAGCGTCGCCGGTCCCGCCTCGGAAATGAAAGAGGATCAATGCTCGCAGGTGCAAGCGTATTCCTTGTAATTGCAGGTGGGGCACTCGGCCAGATTGAGATTAAATTTCTCAATCACCGGACTGGCATCTGCAGTGACTTTCAGCTGCACCACGGTTGGAAAATCATTCCCTTCCGGCAGAACACCATCGGACACCAGAATGTCGCCCTGTTTCGCGAAACCGAGGCGGGTTGGCGCACTGCGGTCGCCGGCGATGACCGTGGCGGTTTGTTCGCCGACCGCTACGGGTTTCAACGCCTCGTCCACAAAAGTCAGGGTGACTTTGCGATCGTCGGTGACAAAGAACTCGACATGGGGCTCAACGGACATGAGGACGCGGCCGCCGTTCGGACCGGCCACATTGACATCGTGATCGTGACCATGACTTTCCTCGCCATCGGCATGGGCGGTTTCCCCGTCGTGATCAGCGTGGTCATGGTCGTGTTCCGCATGATCGTGATCGTGATCAGCATGGTCGTGATCGTGGTCGTGATCATCTTTAGAACAGCCGATCAGACTGACAGATGCGGCGGTGAACAGGGCGGCGAGGAGATGCGATTTTTTCATGAGATTCGTTGAGAGTTGAGTTGGGAGTTTAAGGTATCTGAAATAAAGTCACCAGAGGAACTTCTTCAGGCGTGGCTGGTTCGGTTTTGATTCGATGCTGGTTGTTGACGGCCAACCCGAAGTTCTGACGAGTCGGGCTGCGGAGAAATTCATTTTAGTGTGATGCTGGAGCTTCGCGTTCGATGGATTTCGCCGCTGCCTTGCGGCCAAAAGTGTAGAACACCGTCGGAGTCACTCCCAACCCGAGCAGGGTGCTGGTAATGAGTCCCCCAACGATAACGACGGCGACGGGGTGAAGAATCTCCTTTCCCGGCTGGTCGGCCGCCAACACCAGAGGGATCAGTCCGATTCCCGCCGAAAGAGCGGTCATCAGGACCGGAACCAATCGCTCTTTGGTGCCGCGGATCACCATCGCCCGGGTGAAACCTTCGCCTTCGTGTTGCATGAGGTGCAAATAGTGACTGATGAGCATGATGCTGTTTCGCGCCGCCACACCGGCCACCGCGATGAACCCGACCAGGGTGGCAATGCTGATGTTATTGAGTTTGAAATAGGTGAACACGAGTCCGCCCACCAGTGCCAGTGGAATGTCGAGCAGGACCTGAGCCGCAAAGAAAGGCGTCCGAAAATAGCCGTAGAGAAGAAAGCCGATCACCGCCAGAACCACCAAGGTGAATAGGGCAATCCGATTGGTGGCTTCTTTCTGAGCCTGAAACTCGCCTTCATAGGTCACGAAGTAGCCTTCCGGAAAATTCACCTTGGCTGCCACCTCCTCCTGGAGTCGGACGACCAGGCTCGCGATTTCATCGGTCGTTGGCTTGATGGCGAGGGCGAAGCGGCGCTGGCTATTTTCACGGAAGATCACGTTCGGCCCCTTCGCCTCGCGAACATCTGCAACCAGAGACAGGGGAACCCGGGTGCCCTCCTCCTCGGTATCGACCCGCAATTGAGCGATCCGTTCCGGCGAATCCCGCCATTCGATTGGCAGACGCACGACGAGATTCACCGTTCGCTGCCCCTCGCGTAACTCGGCGACCACCTTTCCTCCGATGAGAGTGGATAGTTGCCGGTTGAGATGACCGGGAGCCACTCCATAAGCTCTGGCGCGGTCGCGATCCGTCTCGATCCGAAGTTGAGGAATGGAGGAAGTTTGATCGAGTTTGGCATCCTCGAAACCGGGAATTGACTTGGCGACCGCCTGAATCTCGATTCCGAGTTGCCGCAGTTTGTCGAGATCGGGACCAAAGACTTTCACCGCCACCGGAGCCGATACCCCGCTCATCATGTGGCCGATCCGGTCAGCCAACGGCCCTCCCACCACTGCGAAGACTCCCGGTACCGTTCGGATCTTTGCCGTGATGTCGGCAACGATCTCTTTTCGACTGCGAACCAGCCCCTCTTCCTGACCTACGATCTCACGAAAATCGACATCGAACTCCGCGGTCGATACCGGCACCACATGGTCGCCCCGCTCCGCCCGTCCGAGACGCCGACCGACCTGGCGAACCTCGGGTACCGAAAGGATCTGTTGTTCGATCACGTCGGAAATCTTGTTCATTTCCTCGAGAGAAGTTCCCGGGGCTGAAGTCGCCGCCACCAGAACCGTCTCTTCCTGAAAGGTGGGAAGAAAGACTTTGTTCATTTGCGGATAGAGCGAAAAGGCGAAGATCACGATCATCGCGGCCACTCCCAACATGAGAAGCGGCTGACTCAATCCGAAACGCAACAGGGTGTGTTCCAACAACCATTTCATCTGCCGAGTGAGCCAACCGTCCCGGTGTTCCTCCCCTTCTTTCGGGCGAAGCAGGAAGGAACACAGCACCGGGATCGCTGACAACGAAAC
>JAGROX010000148.1 GCA_020440025.1 Verrucomicrobiia bacterium | reverse complement strand
GGGAAATGCCAGACTTCCTTGCCTGACCCGTTTCGGCAAAGCCCACATGCCGGGTGGTGCGGGGGGGGGAGCGGGTTCGATCCCCGTTCCTGCCCGATTCTATCCTTGTTGGTTAAGCACCTCGTCCAAGTGAAAAAAGCCGCGGGACACACCGATCTCTGGCACCGGTTCAAAGTGAAAGATAAGAGCTGGATGGATTTCATCGTATTCGCGAAACGCCCGTTCAACTCTCTGAACACGCTCGTCAGACGAATTCAACTTCGAGAAATAGAAGACGACTCCTACGGCAAAAAGAATTGCTGGAAGCAACACCCACCAACTCCAGAAATATCCGCCAACGATCGCGAGCGTTATCCCTGCAATCGCGATCCCCCAACCACTCTTTTGCTCCTGATAGCATCTTAGATCATCTTCTCCGACTTCGGCGGCAACCTCCTTTGATATCTGTTCCTCGTCATCATTGTGTGCATACACTCGGATGCGAAACGCACCTGGTTCCAATCTGAATCGATCGTCTATTGAGGTTAACTGAGGCGTGCCATTCCTGTAGTCCTCCACTCCACCAACGATGAAGGTTCCAGATTGTGAGTGTAGAAAGAAATCATGCTGTATTTCGGCATATGCGTCCAATCGGAAGGCTCCCAACTCCTCTTGGGTTGAAACAACGCAAATGGAGTATCCTCCATCTGCTCCTGTATCTACTCGTAATAGCTTGCCGTCTCGCCCATCCTTGGAGAGCTCCTCCATCAGGCGCTTGAACGGAATGTCCCCAATCGAAACATCTGCGTCCCAAATGCCGATCATGGCAATGTCGGTGCCCGCTTCGGTCTCGAACTTCATCTCGCAGGCTTTTTTGATAGAACGTTAGAAGTGTGGCACGGCGGGGATGGAACGGCCAGAGCGAAGCGAACTAAGAGCGTTGTCCGCCGTTGCCACCACTGACTTGTTCTGCCTCTTCGTTTTTCTCGATGTAGATGACGGCCGGACTTCCGTCTGTTCCATCCCAGGTCTCGATCTCCAGAACATGGGCGGAGGGGTCTGAAACGCGGTCGAACTCTAGGCCAATTATCAAAGGGTGGTCGAGAAACGACCGATCAATCAGGATGCGATATCCGTCTGGCAGAACGTCCTCGGCGAAGGTCAGCCAATTACCTCCGCGCAACTGTGGAAGCTCCCAAAAATGGGAAACAATTCTAGAACCTGTCCTGATACGAAAGCCCACCGGCTCTTCCGTGTCTCGTGCCTGAATAAAGATGATGACCGCTTGCGGATTATCGTCGGCATTCCGCACGACTGCTCGCAAGCTATCCGAGATTGGAAGGATTCTGGTGGGCGTGCTTTCCATCTATTTCTTGCAGAACAGTCTTTATTCGTATGACCACCTGCGGTGATATCAAGCAGACGGTCGGGAGCCAGAATGTCGAGAAATCCCTGAGCCAGCAAGGTAAATCCCAAGAAACCTGTGTCGATCCGGGGGATCGGGGCTGGGGGGATTGGGACGAGTCGCCCGTGCGGATATCATGGCGCAGGGGCGGGGTGACGGAAGGTGTGGAAAGCAAGCAATGGCGGGTCCGGGGCTTGGCAATGGTAGGGCGTGGCCTCCGGACGCGCCGGTCGGGGGCGGTGACGGCGCGGCCCTGCGGACTCCGGCACGCCGGGCCGTCACGCCCTACCCGGTGTCGACGGTGCCCCTGTCGTCAAAGATCGGCTCACCTGACAGAGCTGGGAGGGGAAATGTCAGACTTCCTTGCCTGACCCGTTTCGGCAAAGCCCGCATGCCGGGTGGTGTGGGGGGAGCGGGTTCAATCCCCGTTCCTACCCGATTATCCTTTGGGTTTGTGGAGTGGGTGTTCAATCTCCTTGGGCTCAAGTTGGATCAGCAGCGTCCCTTCAGGCGCACCCTGCTTGATCAAGACTCTCCTCATGATTTCGAGACCCTTCTCAACGTCGGCGACGGTTACATCGATGCCGCAGTATTCAATGTTCTTGTCCGTGTCCATCATCGTGCCACCGCCGATAATCTCGCCCGAATTGTCCTTCTCGAATTCATCCCAAAGCGGCTCTTCGTATTTCTCGCCCCGCTCAATCGGTTGAACGGCCTCAGGAATCTTGATGTAAAACGCCGTGCCTTCGAGAGGTTCCATTTCGGCAATCGCGACGCCCTGCTCACGCAGTTTCTCGGTTTCGGCGGCCAGTATGGCTCCAAGCGGGTTTTCTCCCTCCGGCACCTCAATCTTGTTTCCATCTTCGTCTTCAAAAACGAGTGTGCCTGACGGTTTACCATCGCCTGTGCTTCGCTTCCAGGTTACGAGTCCGATTGCTACGACCAGAACAACGACGCCGATGATGATTTGGGTAGTCGGGCTCATTTTTGAGGATAACGTGTGAGGCATGGTGGTCCGATCCGGGAGCGCCGCATCGATGGAAGGATAAGGATTCGAATCAGGGAAGTCAATCAACTCGAAACGGGACCGGGCTTGCCATCGCCGGCGTGTTCGGCGGGATTCTTTAGGGTGTGCAGGCGTCTGGCAACCAGGAGGAAACTTATTGCCAGTAAGCCCGCTATCCAGAGTGTGTTCACATGGTTCCACTTCCACGAGTAGCCCTGGTAACCGGGACCCCAAAGCTCATTACCATCCTCGTCCTTCGAAGCTTCGCGACGACGCGACTCAAAAGCGGAGTAAATGAACGAGACGTAACTGATACTGCCACCATCGTACAAGTGACTTGTCGTATGAGAGAAAAGAGGGTCTTTCGGATGTCAACGTCAGAGGCGCCAAGACGTGCCCTGTCGACTAGTCCTGCCGTATAAAATGCGACGACCAACAACGTCAGGAGCGCTAGATGGATGTAAAAGCTCTTTTTCAAATTTTAAGCCGAACAGTTTTTATTCGTATGACCACCTGCGGTGATATCAAGCAGACGGTCGGGAGCCAGAATGTCGAGAGATCCCTGAGCCAGCAAGGTAAATCCCAAGAAACCTGTGTCTATCCGGGAGATCGTGGCTGGGGGAATGGGGACGAGTCGCCCGTGCGGATATCATGGCGCAGGGGCGGGGTGACGGCGCGGCCCTGCGGACGCCGGCACGCCGGGCCGTCACGCCCTACCCGGTGTCGACGGTGCCCCTGTCGTCAAAGATCGGCTCACCCGACAGAGCTGGGAGGGGAAATGTCAGACTTCCTTGCCTGACCCGTTTCGGCAGAGCCCGCACAGCGGCAAGGGAGGAACGACCGCCGTCAAACCCGTATGGCCGGTGGTGTGGGGGGAGCGGGTTCAATCCCCGTTCCTACCCGATTCGGTGCGCCGTTTCGCCGTGACAAGATAGACGAGGAAAAGCAGCATGATCACTGGGAAAAGAATATCGCTCCACCAATGTAGTCGGCTCTTCGCGTCTTCTTGGGAAATGATGCGTTCAGTCTTCTCGCGAATTTCGAGTATCTCATCTTCAATGAATGCGTGCTCCGCAGATTCATCCGGGACATCTTTCAGATGCATCTCGATTTCGGCGACTTGCTCTTGAAGGTTCCTCGCTTGATCCGCAATAGAACTATCGGCAAAAAAGACCTTCGAAACGAGACTGACTAATGATGAAACGAGCAGGAATGCGATGAGAGCAATCAGGGTTTTGTCGCCACTTTTCATTTCTTCACCGAACGTC
>JAGROX010000147.1:9938-12932 GCA_020440025.1 Verrucomicrobiia bacterium | reverse complement strand
CGGTCGTGACGACTTCCGGCACCGCCGTGGCGGAATTGATGCCTGCCGTCATCGAAGCGCACTACAGTGGGATCCCGCTCGTCTTGATCACGGCGGATCGCCCCAAGCGATTTCGTAGCAGCGGTGCCCCGCAGGCCATCGAACAGGCGCATCTTTTCGGGGCCTACAGCGAGGGCTGCTTTGATGTCGAGGCGGCCGAAGATTTCCCGGTCGGTTTTCCGTGGAATCGGACGCGGCCGATCCAGCTCAATCCCTGTTTTGAAGAACCTCGCGATGAACCCGCGGCTGAGATCAATTGGACCGACGCCCTGGCGCGGGGCGCTGCCGTTTTTGAGGCGCCGGTTCAACCCTCTTCATTCCCGGACCCAACCCTGTTAGGTCGCTTCGTGGCGGATTTCGACGGCGGGGCGGTGATCCTTGGCGAAATCCCGGCGGCGGATCGGGCAGAGGTGGAGCATTTTCTCGAAAAGCTCGCCGCTCCCGTGTGGGCGGAGGCGACGAGCGGGCTGCGCGAGTCGAAAAAGCTGGCGTCTCTCCTGTTACCGGGAGGCGATGCCACCTTCCGCGCCTGGCAGCCGAAGAAGGTGCTGCGAATCGGAGGCGTCCCGAGTTTGCGATACTGGCGCGATCTGGAGGAGCAGCCGGGAATCCCCGTGCTTTCTGTGACGCGCACCGGATTTCCGGGTTTGGCGCGTGGGTGCGACACCACGGGGTGGGTCGATTTTTCCGAGATGGAGATTCCGCCCGGGTCGACCGCTACGCCCGAAGTTCCCGAGGTGGACGATTTGCTGAGCCAGTACGTCCGGAGCGAGGCGAGCCTCATGGCTGAGCTTTCGAAGATCATTCCGGAGAACGCCCTCGTTTTTCTCGGGAACAGTTTGCCGATTCGGGAGTGGAACCTCGCGGCCAGTCAGGAGATTGCCCATGCCAATGTCTTCGCCAATCGCGGGGCCAATGGGATCGACGGCGAAATCTCGACCTTTCTCGGCCTCAGTGAAGGGGAGGGGGAATCGTGGGGGATTTTCGGTGATCTCACCACGCTCTACGACAGTAATGCGCCGTGGGTGATGGATCAGTTGTCCTCGGGCAAACGTCGCATCGTGATCATCAACAACGGTGGCGGACGCATCTTTTCGCGCATGCCGGCGCTCGGTGGCGTCGATGAAAAAGGGCGGCAGTTGACCGAGAACCGGCACCAGATCGACTTCTCTGCGTGGGCGACGCTGTGGAGTCTGGAACATCAGCGGGGGATTGCCGAGTCGCCTGGAGAATTGGCAGCCCATGCCGTGATCGAGATCGTGCCCGACGAAGCGGACACCGAGGGATTCTGGAAAGCCTACGCGAGACGCTGATGATTCACGCACTCCACGGAAATCTCGGATCGGGCTCGGATTGGACCGCGCTCGGAATCGAGGATCTGCGAGCTGTGGATCTCTGGTCGTGGCAGGAGCAGCATCCGGGGATAACCCTCACCAAATTTGGCGAAGCCTTCGCCGCCGAAGTCGAGGCGATCGATCCCCAGCCGATCCTCCTCGGCTATTCCCTCGGCGGTCGATTGGCCCTGCAAGCCATGACCGCCCGCCCGTTTTTGTGGAAAGCGGCGATTCTGGTTTCCACGCATCCGGGATTGGCATCGGAAAATGAACGCGAGGAGCGTCTCGAGACCGATCATAGGTGGGCAAGTCGCGCAAGAGTTGAGGATTGGGCCGAGTTTCTGGAATCTTGGAATCGCCAGCCCGTGTTGGCGTCGTCGATGCCATCTGCGGCCCAAGTGTCGTTGGAATCGCGACGGGAAGCCGTGGCGAGCGCCTTCGAATCGTGGTCGCTGGGACATCAAGTTGCGGTGAAGCAGGCGTTTCCTTTCCCGGTTCTCATGATCAACGGGGAGCTGGATGAAAAGTTCTCGGCGCTTGCCAATCGATTCCCCGGTGCCGAAATGGTGCGAGTTTCCAACGCTGGCCACCGTCTGCCTACGGAGCAACCGGGCGAACTCGCCTTAGTGATTCGCGACTGGCTAGCGAAGATAGGGTGATCGAACCCCATTTCTCCTCAAAAAAATCCCGTGCCTCGGCTGGCATTCGTGGTTCCTTGTGTCACCACCCATGGCCCGCTCGAACGATCTCTGGAACGAAAAAAAGCCCCGCTATCGGAAGTATCGCGGCAAGCTGGACCGCGCCCTGTCCGAGTTTCGCGGCTATCGCGAACCAGATGACACCTCGGCCTTTGTTCACGACGACATCAACGCAGTGATCGGATCGACCCTGAAAAAACTGGGGTTGAAGGGGCGCTTCGACGAGGATCAGGTCAAAACCGCCTGGGTGGAAGTGGTCGGCGATTTCGTCTCGCGGAATTCCCAGCCCATCGGGGTGAATCGCAAGGTGTTGCTCGTGCAGGTGCTGCAACCCGCCGTCCACTACACCCTGGAGCGGATGAAAGGCCAGATTCTGGAAAAAATGCAGGCGCGTTTTGGTAAAGATAACATTCGCGAAGTGCGTTTCCGGATCGGGTGACGGGACTGAGAGAGATGACCACCGACCGCATTTGCATCCAAGGCTTGAAGCTGTCCACCCGAGTCGGCGTGCCCGATGAGGAACGGGCTGAGCCGCAAATCGTCGCCGTCGACGTGACCCTGGTTCCCGCGACCGATCTCAGCGGGCTGGCTGATGACATCGATCGGACCATCGACTACTACCAAGTCGCCGAAGCCCTCAAGCGAGTGGCCGCCGACGGCGAGCGACAACTCATCGAAACCCTCGCCGAAGATTTCTGCCGCGCCGCCCTGACCTTCGCTGACGTCGAATCCGTCACCATCGTGATCCGGAAGTTCATCCTCCCCGAAACCGACTGGGTATCGGTATCGGTGACCCTGCCGGTGGCCTAGTCATTGATGGCGAAATGATCGTCAGGACGGAACGGTTTGCCGCTTTTTTCTTTTCGGGAAAGGCGTTTCCGCTCTTTCGGCACCGCGAGAGCGGATCATTTCGCCGATTTCCA
>JAGROX010000147.1:0-9808 GCA_020440025.1 Verrucomicrobiia bacterium | reverse complement strand
TGAGTTAAACGCCTCGCGCGTCGCAGTTCCTTGAGTTTCTCAGCCAAGGCCAACTTCATATCGACGATGGTTGCCTCCGCTTCGCTAAGTTCGAGGAACTCTGCGGTCGATCCCACAGACCAACCGGCCGCCTGTAATTTCTTCTTCTTGTCTGCTTTCATTTTGTTGCGTCGTCGTATTGTTGGAACCTTGTTCGGCACGTATCGATCACACTTTTCGGAGTCGTTTGAGTCTTCTTGGGGAATACATCGCCGATAATCACGGCATCGGAGTCCAATCGACAAACGATCCTCCAGATCACGTTTTTATCGGTGATTCGCAGTTCGTGGCATCGCTTTCCGATGGAAGGCATTGGTCGGCTATGAGGAAGACCAATCATCTCACCCCGCTGCAAGCGACGAAGCAAAGTGCCGGCTTCGATTCGGGCCTCCTGGCTAAATGGCGGAGTTTTTACCTCTGTCCTTAGCCACACGAGTGGCTTTGCGTCACCTTTCACTATTGGATTCTATCTCAGACTCGAGACATGTCAAGTTTGACATAATTTGCCAATGGTGTCCGAAAAGGTTGTTTGGCTTTGTTGTCTTCGCTTTCACTGTTTAGTGAAGAATCGAGGTGCCGAGGGGAGTATAGATAAGCAGTATCCAAGTGAGGCCCGAAAAGATGAGAGATGCGATGGTGGCGATCAAGTTCCCTCTTGACGGTTTCACTTGGCTCAACACGCCGCTGGTGATGGCAAAGAGAAGTGCTAAAAAGGTAAGAATTCGCAACGTCCAACCTTCCCATCCACGGGCAAAGTGACTGTATCCAAAAAATAGATTGGTCATGAAAAGGAGCGGGATCAGGGAAACAATTGACAGTGCAGCAATGATCGATCCTGATGCCTGGAGCCCCAAAGTTTTGAGACTGTTTCGAAAGGGAGAACTCATTCTCCCAGCATACGATCCAGATCCTCTTCGCCGATCACGGTGACGCCGAGCTTTTCGGCTTTGTCGAGTTTGGAGCCGCCGCCTTCGCCGGCGAGGAGGTAGCTGGTGTTTTTGCTCACGGAGCCGGTGACTTTGCCTCCGGCGGCGAGGATGCGGGCGGCGATGTCGTCGCGGGGGGCGGACAGGGTGCCGGTGATGACGAAGGTCTTTCCGGCCAGGGGCGAGCTGCCGTCGGCAGCGGCTTCGGCGGGCTTGGGGGCGTAGTTGTCGGATTGGGGATCGATCCCGAGTTCGGCGAGGCGCAGGAGGACGTGATGGCCGGCTTCGGATTGGAAAAAGTCGAGGGCGCTGGCGGCGGCGGCGGGTCCGACTTCGGAGGCGATCTCGTAGGGAGCGAGCAGGGGATTGGCCTCTTTGCGATCGCCGGTTTTGAGGGTGCGGAGTTCGGCGAGAATATCGGACTGGGCGATCTCTCCGAAGTTGCGGTGGAGACGCGACAGTTCGCGAGAGGCGGATTCGCCAACCTGGGGAATGCCCATGGCGAAGGTCCAGCGGGCGAGCGGCATCTCCCGAGCGGCTCGTTCGCGGGTTTGCACGATCTTGGCGGCGTTTTTTTCGCCCAACATGCGGGGGCTTTCGTCAGTGCCCAGATTGAGATCGGCGAGAGTGGCTTCGGGAATGGAAAAGAGGTCGAGCGGGGTTTTTACGAGCCCGCGTTCGACGAGTTTTTCGGCGACGATGGTGCCGATGCCTTCGATATCGAGCGCTTTGCGACTGACGAATTGCCGCATGCGGCTGGAAGTCTGGGCCGGGCATTCGAAGTTGACGCAGAAGTGGGTGACCACGGTGCGGGGATCGGCTTTGGGGCCGGTGATGGTCTCGCGTCGCTCGATGGGACCGGCGCATACGGGGCAGGCGCCGTTCAGGTAGGTTTCGAGGGAAAAGGGCGTGCCGGGATGGTTCTCGGCTTTGGCGACGACGCGAATGACTTCGGGAATGATCTCGCCGGCTTTCTGGATGAGGACGGTGTCGCCGATGGCGATTTCGCGCTCGTTGATGAAGGATTCGTTGTGCAGAGTGGCACGTCGCACGGTGGTTCCGGACACGAGCACGGGTTCGAGTTCGGCCACGGGCGTCAGTTTTCCCGTGCGGCCGACCTGAACGGTGATGTCCTGGAGCAGGGTTTCTTTCTGCTCGGGCGGATATTTGAAGGCAGCCGCCCAGCGGGGCGCGCGACTGGTGGCGCCGAGGGCGGTCTGGTCGTCGCGGTTGATGACTTTGATGACGGCTCCGTCGGTGCCGTAGGCGAGTTGGTGCCGAGCGATGTCGAGTTCGCGGACGGCGGTGAGCACTTCTTCGGCGGATTCCGCGAGCCAGAGCGGTTCGTTTTTGCGAATGCCGAGTTGATCGAGCAGGGCGTGAAACTCGGTGACGGTGTTGATCTGTCCGCCTTCCACCAGACCGACGCCGTGGGCGATGAAATCGAGGGGACGTTTGGCGACTTCGCGGGGATCGAGGAGTTTCAGGGTCCCTGCGGTGGAATTTCTCGGATTGGCGAAGGTGGGTAGGCCGGCCTCGTCGCGCTCTTCGTTCATTTTGGCGAAGGCTTCGTTGGGCATGAAGATCTCGCCGCGGATTTCGATGACATCTGGGGCGCTGACGCCGTCGGGAAAGACCATGGGAATGGTCTTGATGGTGCGGACGTTGCTGGTGATGACATCGCCGGTGGTGCCATCGCCGCGGGTGGCGGCGTAGTCGAGCTGCCCCTGTCGATACACGAGCGACACGGCGACGCCGTCGATCTTGGGCTCGATGGTGACGGGCACGCGATCGGTGCCGAGTCCTTTCTGGAGGCGTTTGTAGAAATCGAGGACTTCCTTTTCCTTGGGCGGGCGTTCGCCGGTCTTGGCTTCGACGGCGTCGCGCTCGTCCTCGGAGATCTCGAAGAGGTCATCGATGCTGAGCATCGGCAGGGGATGCCGGATCTGCTCGAAGCCTTCGATGGGGGCGGCACCGACGCGCCGGGTGGGGCTGTTGGGATTGGCAAAAAGGGGGTAGTCGGCCTCCAGCTTTTCGAGTTGGCGAAAGAGGACGTCGTATTCGGCGTCGGTGATCTCGGGCTCGGCGTCGTTATAGTAGAGCTGATTGTGGTGCTCGATCTCGGCGGCGAGACGCGCCATTTCGGCTTCGGGATCTGAGGAGGATGGGGACGCGGGCATCGCCCGGAGTAAAGGCTAAAAACCGGTCAGAAAAAAGGGAGAAATCAGTCCTTGCCCGACTTGGCACCCTGGCGATCGCGAAGGCGCTTCACATTTTTGGCGGCGGTGAGATCATCGACGGAGCGTCCTGTCAGCCAGAGGCGAAGCGAACCCGGCCACCAGAGGATCCAGCCGAGATAGTAGAGGGGCCAGAGGATGAAGGTGCCGGATATGTTGAGTCCCGCCTTTTCGCCGAGTTTCCGGCAATCGCGATAGACATGGATCGATGCGAAGAACGCGGGGATGATCCAGAAAACCAGATAGGCTATCCCTTCGCTGAGGTCGGCGATGGCTTTCAGGCCGGAATGCATGGTGCCCGAAACGAGGTTCGACTAGGCGTTACCACTGCCGCCGCCGTTGCCGGGCCCTTTGTTTACCTCGTCCTCCAGTCGCTCACTGAGCCACTGTTTGATCATGCTCTGGTAGTTGAGATAGCGGGAGCGGGCGATGCGTTTGATCCGGGCAAGCATCTGGGGATCGAATCGCAGGGTGATGGTGGTCGACTCCCGGACGTTGGGCCGATGAATCGACGCATTCATGAGGCGGCTTTCGAGGGTGTGATTGGCCCAGAAAGTGGCTTCGGCTTTCTCGTCATCGAACTCGGGAATCTGGTCCCAATTGGTGATGGTCTTCATGGGATGGGTCAGAGCCATTCGGCGTTCTTGCGATCGTAGAAAGTGGATTCGTCGTCGGTCATCTCACGGCTGAGGATGACGCGGTAGTTTTTTCCATCGGTCCAGAACACGGAAAACAGCCCGCGATTGTTCAGAGTTTTGGCCAAGCTGAAGAAGCGGACTTCGGCGGAGTCGTTGTCTGTGTCGGGCAAGAGTCGGATCGCGAAAGGATCTTCGAATGCTTCGGCAATCTCGCGAGGGGTGACCTTTTTCAGGTCAAAGTTGACGTCGAGCCAGTCGAATTCCATGGAAATGGCAATCTTGAAACACCGGGAAAAACAGCAGGTCGCGCAAGCGACGGGGTAAGCGAAAACGCTACGGGCGAATGGTCCCGAAAGCAAGACCCGAGCGCCTGACTGGAATCACTTGGCAAGGGCTTCGGTCGCGACGGATTGCGTGCCGCTGAAGCGGTTTGCGCTCAGGGCGATGTCGCGGCTGGCAGCGTCGACCTCGATGTCGGCGGCGGTCTCATCGGTGCGGGCGACTCGGCAATTGCTGATGAGGGTGTCGCGAGAGTTTTTCAGCACGAGCCCGCGAGCGCAATCGTTGAGGTTGAGTCCATTGATGACGAAGCCTTCGCAGTTGTCCAGAATCACGGCGCCATCGGTCGATCGGGCAGCGTGAATCGAAGAGCCGGTGATCAGGCAATCGGAGCAGTTGGTGAATCGGAGGGCACCGGGACGCTCGAACTGACGAGGATTGAAGGAATTGCCGGTCACCACGATGCGTTGGCTGTTGGTGACGATGAGATGATCCGGTTTGGGGGCAAAGAAGGTATTGCCGCACAAGGTCACGTCCATGGAGTGATCGATGGCGATGTTGGTGGTGGTATCGGAAATGACGTTGCCGCTGATGGTCACCGAATCGATGGGCCAGATCTCTTTGCCCGCCAGGCGGATGTTGGCTCCGCCGGGGGCCACGGTCTTGTCTTCGGCGGCGCCATAGTTGGCGCTGTGCTGAATGGTGCAGCCGGTGATGGCGATCTCGGCGACGGACTTGGCCTTGTCGTCCGGACTGCCCGCCACGTCGATGAGGATGTTAGCTGCGGTGGTCGGGGTCTCGGTGTCGTGAGGCATGTTGGCCTCGATGTCGCAGCCGGTGACCTGAAGGTTTCGCACATTGCCATCGCGCACCACGATGCCTCCGGCACGATTGTAACTGATGTGACAGTTGGAGATGTTGATCTGGTGAAGGCTGAGATCGTCGAGGTAGATGCCGACACCTTCGTTTTCGTAAAGATGGCAATCGGAGATGGTGACGTTGCGATTTCGGGTGGTCAGGTGGATGCCGTGGAGACAGCCGCGAACCGAGACGCGACTGACGATGGGTTGGACGCACTGAACCAGTTCCACGCCAACGGCCTCGGGATGGTGGCCGAGGATGACGATGCCCTCGACGATGGGCATGCGCTCGTTCCAAGTGGCGGGCTTGAAGCTTTTCGGGTCGGCGCTGCCTTCATGGGAGCCGGTCAATCGGATGGCCGGTCCTGCGCCATCCATGATGAGGGTGGCGCTGCCGCCTCTGGTGCGGACGCTGGCGCTGCCGTGCTTCACGAGATTGATCTCCAGTGCGCGAGTGATACGATAGACTCGATCCTCCAATTCGAGCGAGCCGCCACCGTTCTCGATCTGCGCTTGAAGTTCGTCAGTCACATCCGGGAGATCAGCGATCCCGGGAATCTGTGCATCGATGTCCTGCTGGGCGGTCGAATTTGAGGCGACAAAGCCAATCAACAAGGCGACGACCGCAGGCAGGGGGATGAGTTTGGAAAAACACGGAAGCATCATGCAACGATCTTGCCTGAAGCCTGCTCGATGGAAAGCGGAATCGGCTGGCGTCAAGACGGTGTGGACTTGTCCGCGGCTCACGAAATTACTGAAGTCCCGGGACGGGCATGACCCAGATCGGGTCCTCGACTTCGGGATGATCTCCGAAAGTCCGAAGGCGATAGCCGATCGCGGGCTGGTCCGCTACCGCTGCGGGAATCAGCTCAAAACGTGGCGACTGACCGGTGACGGCATTGATGGGCAAAGCCTCCATCCAGTCCGGAACCAGTTGGCTGAGTTTTTCAGGTAGAGATCCGTGGGCGAGACGATGGCGCTCGATGGCGATAGAGATGAGGGCGTGATCCCGCTGGGATTCGATCCAGGCGGCGCGAACCGCGAAGTCGTGAACGGGCAGAATTCCCATGGCCACGATGGCGTTTTCCCGCGACTGCTCCAAGCCGCGAGCAATGGATTCGATCGCGGCGATTTGTTCCAATCTCGGCTCATCCTTGAGCAGTCGCCCACCAGCCGCATCGGTGAACCAGTAGCGCTGCGTCAGTTCCGCATATTCGATGAGCCCATTCATCTGAACCCACGCAGGCGGCACGGCAAAGGGGCGGGCGCTCTCGGCATCAAAGGCATTTTCCAAAGCCTGAACCATGGCCGAGCGTTCGAAGCGAAGGGTGCGCAAGAGCCTTGGTCCAAATTCAAAAGCTCGCAGTTCCTGGTCGACCTTTGCCCATTGGGCGTCGGTAAAGCTCTGTTGATAGAGGGCGTGCCAGACTACTTCGAGACCGGCGGATTCCAGGGCCAGGGTGCGAACGGAAAAAGCGGCCAATCCCTGGCAATCGGTGCCGAAGCGGATCACACGGAGCGAACCTGCGAGACGATCTGCCGCCAGATCGCGGAATTCTGGCCCGGATTCCAAGAGGGTCAAATTGTGAAGTCGCAGACTGTGGATGCCGGGGATGAGAGCGGGAAAGTGAGACAACTCCGTCGCCGAAGGCTGGGCAAGATTCACCGGGAAGTAAGCGTCGCTGCGAGCGGCAGCTTCCATCAACTCGGCGATGATCGCTTCGCGCGGAGTGAAAATATCTCGCAGATAAGCGACCGGGGATGTCTCCTTTGCTCCGGCCGGCAGGTAGATCGAAAGATCGACCGGGTTGCCGGTGAGAAACGCTATCGGCGGGGATGCTTGGAGAACGATGACTCTGCCATCCGAGAAAACAGAGAGACTGGCCAATCGACCGAGCTCTGCGGCGGCGGGTGCCTCGGCAACGGGTTCGTCGTGGGCATGGTCGTGATCATGGCCCTCGGCATGAATGTGGGCCGCCGATTTTTCGTCGGCTCGGAGACGATAGATTTCCTCGATGATCGGCGCTTTTGCAAAGTTCTCCTCATCGGGAATGGGCGAATCGAGAAGGGAGTTCAGATCAAAGACTTCTCCCTGAGCTTCCCAATCGTTGCGGAATTTGTCCCAGGATGCCTCGGTGAAGTAGTTTTTCACGGGGAAGGCCAAGACGGCCACGGCCGTAGGAATCAGGGCGATGATGATGATCACCACCTTGAGCCGTTTTCGAGAAGCTCGTTTGGGTTTCAGGGCCTCGGAGGAGGAGGGAGATGCGGTTTCTTCGGTCATCGGGAAAGGTGGGGAGGCTCGGGGGCGGGGAAATTTTCAGGATCGAGTCCGGCAGCGATGAGGACTGCTTCCTGGACCGCGAGATCGTGCTCGCGCCCCCAGTCGCTTTCTTTTTCGCCGCGAATGATGGCCGCGAGATCTGCGGCATCGCCGACATACCGGCGATAGGGCGGTTCATAGGTGATGTCCTGAACGCCCTTCCGGTAATCGCCCTGATTCTTCGACAGGGCGAGTTTCACCGACGGCCGATCCAGTGGCTGGATGTGGCAGGTGCCCTCGGTGCCGCAGACCACGAAATGGCGCCGGGAGAATCCCTCTACTTCGACGGCGGTCGAGCGAACCGTGGCGGTGGCTTTCGGATATTCGAAGACCGCCATCATGTTGTCGATGAGGCCATCCTTCAGATCGGGAAGCACCTGTCTGGGGTAGGCAGTGACCTTGTCCGGTCGACCGAGCACGCCGATGGTGAGGTCGACAATGTGGCAGCCGAGTTCAAACATGATGCCACCGGGATAGTCGGCCAGACCTTTGCGCCCATTGGCGGGAACGACCTTCGACATCACGGTGTTCACCTCGAAAGGCTCACCCAGCCAGCCCTTCTTGAGGCATTCCTGCATAAACTGCACGGCGGGATTGAAGCGAAACATGTAGCCCATCTGAATGGTCAAACGGGCGGCGTCTGCTTTGTCGTAGATTCGGCGAAAGTGAGCGAGCGATTCGCCCGCTGGCTTGTCGAGATGGATGTGGCATCCGGCATCAATGGCCAGCTCGGCATGGTGAAGGAGGTCGCGCACCTCGGTTTCGATTCCGACGGCTTTGAGATCGGGGGTGTTGAGTCCCTGCTCCAGAGTGAGAAAGGGAAAATCGCGATAGCGCTCCGAGTTTCGAGACGCTTCGGCGCGGGCGGGATCGGGTTCCACCACTCCGACTACTTCCCAATCGGGGCTTTCCTGATAGACCGAGATTTTGTCGGCGTGGGCATGCGACGTTCCGATCTGAAGATACTTCAGTTTGGGCTTCTGGGCGGCTGCGCTCAGGTTTGAAACCATTGGAGTCAGTCCGACCGTTCCGATGGCCGAGAGGATTTGGCGACGCGTCTTCATGGGAGCCATTTTTCAGCGGGAGAGGAAGGCGTCAAACATGGCCTGCTGTGCTTTCAACGCAGCTACGGTGTCCTTCGGGGTGGTCGAGGTTTCGAGCAGGCACCAGCCTTTGTATCCGCTTTCCTTGAGGGTGCGGAACAGCTGGTCGTAAGGATAGGGCTTCCACGATCCGTCGAGTTCGTGAACGTGCACCGTGTCGCCAAACCAAGGGAGGGCGAGCCGAAGATTGCTCTCAAATCCTTCGCCGGTTTCCAGATCCTGCGGATTGCAGTTCCAGCAAAGACGGGCCTGGGGATGATCACAGGCTTTCATCACCTCCACAATGGTGGTGGGAGCGGCGAGTTGGCCATGAACCTCCAGGCGGACCTGTTGGCCGAGATTTTTGGCGAAGTCGGCGACTTCTCGAAGAGAGGCAGCGATCTGGGCGATCGTTTTCTCTTCAGGGACATCCGGCCAGAAACGATCTGGCTTCACTTTCACCCCGCTGGATCCAATGTCGTGGCTGAGTTGGAGAAAAGCCTTCGTTCTTTCGATGGCAGCTCGGAGTTTTTCGGGATCGGGCGAGTCAAAGCGTTCGTCGCTGCCGGGGCCGACACAGGTGACGGAGCTATCGGCAAAACGTCGTCGCACCTCATCGCGCTCGGTCTTGGAAAGTTCGGGTTCCACGCCATGGGCGTGGGTGGATCGCAACTCGACGGCTCCGATTCCAGCGGTCTCGCAATTGGCGATCAGGGTCGGAAGATCCCAGTTTTTTGCCCATTGGTAGGTGACCAAGCCAAAGCTCATTGCTTCAGGCAGTTTCGTTGCCGCGTGAGCAAAAGACCCGCCGCTGGCAGCAAACGAGGCACAGGCAGCGAGAAAATTTCGACGTTTCAACGGCGTCGAGACTGACAGACTGGAAGGAGAAGGGGCGTACATTGGGGGATTGGCGAAGGTAGTTTTCCTGTCCAAGCAGGAGAAAGGTGAATGCTCCCAGTGAACGAGCCGCCGGGAAGGCATGGGCAAGATTACCCTATTCTGTGCGATTCTCAAAGATCTAGCTTGTAAAAACTAATAATAATTATAGAATTTATAGTTAGGCCTTCCATAAATCTGGTGTTCCCCGAATTCCATCATTCCCATTCTCGGTCTCGGTGGGCCGCAGTCTCGCTGACTGCAGGTCTTCCGACGATCGTGTTTGGCCAGAATTCCGGGGAGGAATTGGTGTCTTTTCCAGGGCTTTTGGGGAGCTTGGAGGGTACGCTTGGATTTGGCCTGGCAGCGGCATTGGCGATCACCGTAGCGGTTTTTTACATCAAGTTGCGACTGCAGAGGCGCAAGACGCTTCAGAAGGATCAGGAAATCGAAAGACTTCGAGGTGAACTGGCCACGACCACAGACCTGATGCGACGGTTTTCGGCGGGCGAGGACTTGGAACTTGAGGAGGCGGATGAGCCGGGCAG
>JAGROX010000146.1:2932-13549 GCA_020440025.1 Verrucomicrobiia bacterium | reverse complement strand
AGAAATCGAATCGAATCGGGTAGTCTGATGAAGAATTCGTTGAGTGAGTTCGACTTTCAGCGGAACGTTGGCAGAATGAAGCGGCGCTTTTCCAGTCTTTGGGTTCTCTTGCTCGGAAGCACCTTGCTTTTTCCTGCCTATTCGGCCGAGCGGGAGGGCTGGGAATTGACCTTTTCCGATGAGTTTGATGGCGATGCGCTGGATCGAACAAAATGGAATCCCTTCGATCCGTGGAAAACGGAGCGCAATGCCGAGCTGCAGGCCTACGTGTCCAATGCCTTTGAGGTGAAGGACGGCACGCTTCGGATTGAGATCGACCGAAAGAAGGCCTTCTACGACAACAAGGTCCGGGACTACACCTCGGGGATGATGACGACTCTGGGGAAGTTTTCCCAGCGATACGGACGCTTCGAAATCCGCTGCCGAGTGCCCAAGGGGCATGGACTCTGGCCCGCCTTCTGGATGCTTCCCGATCCTTTGTCCTGGCCGCCGGAGATCGATATTCTGGAAATCCTGGGGCACCAGACCGACCGGGTCCATCTGACTCACCACTGGCCGGACCCGGCCAACCCGACCGAAGCCTCGAAATCAGACTCGGCCGAGTTTCAAGGCCCTGACTTTTCGGCTGATTTTCATACCTTCGCGGTCGAATGGGAACCGGAAGAGATTCGCTGGTTTGTGGACGGAGAGCAGCGTCACCGATCTCGCGAGTCCATTCCGGATGGGCCGATGTTTCTTCTCGTCAATCTGGCGCTAGGCGGCGGCTGGGCAGGGCCGCCGGATGATTCCACCCCATTTCCCGCCTATTTCGAGGTCGATTGGGTGCGCGCTTGGCAGAAAAAAGCGGAGTAGATGAGCCAACTTGCTCCCGATTGAAGAGGGTTGAGTCCGCGACCTAACCCTGTTCAGTCCCCCAACACGATGCCCTCCACCTCCATGAGATGGCGCAGGGCGATCTCCATTTCTGCCCGACAGTCGGCGGTGGCTCGGTGAAGATAGGCGTGCAGTTTGGCATCTTCATCATTCCGATTCTCGCATTGGGCACTGTAGGCTTCGAATGCGGTGAGACTGGAAAGGAGGCTGGCGAGATGTTGGGGACACTCGCACTGCACAACGGAAGAAAATCGGGCGACGCGAGCGAGTTGTTCGTCAGAAAATTGACGGATCGGGAGCCCTTCGGGATCGAGTCCAGCGCCCGCTTCGATGGCCGCCCTCGCTGCGGCGGCGCTCTCCGCATTCTCGGCCAGAGGAACCACCCGAAGGTCGGCGACACAGGCGAGGCGTAGTTCCGATGCGTTCACGGGAGCGCGCATCGCGGTAATCATTCGGAGATCTTTGTCGAAGGGTTTGACAATCCGGTTCTGGGCGAAGCGGAAGACTAGAATTGCCCGACGCGCCTGAAACTCTTCGACCAGGTCCTGAATTTCCTTCACCTGATCCTCAAACAAAGTGGGCGTCTCGATCACCAGAAGATCAAACGCTCCAGGCTTCAAGGCGGCCCTCAGGTCTGCGATCTCGGCAAACTCGCCCACGATTTGAAGATTTCTCTCGGCGTCGACCGCTTCGCGGAGGGGATCACGAACCAAATTGCCGATGAACGCTATCCTCGCGTGGGACATGGATTGCTCGGGCGAGGCCTCCGCGTTTGCCGAAGAATTGGGAAGCTGGGCCACGTCACGGACCTGCTCCTCCAGTTGCTCGGTCGCGAGTCCCGCGACGTGACGGATGGAATGCCCGTGGTCCACGAGGGTTTTCACCAGGGTCAATCGGCGAACGTCTTCGCGAGAGTATTCCCGGCGTCTGGAGTCGGAACGAATGGGTTCGACAACCTGATAGCGCCGCTCCCAGATGCGCAGGACATGGGGAGAAATGCCGGTCAGGCGTGAGACCGCGCTGATGCCATACAATTCTTCTGTCGTCTGTTCGGGTTCGTTCAGCACAGCTGAGTTCATCATCTTGTCCTGTTTTTGTCTAATATTTTATTGGCTCCACGCAGGTTTACGTCTAAAAACCCAGTTTCGACGAAATTTTGTCTAATAAAAACCTTGCACCATTCGTCCAAAGGTCGTTGTATTAGACGAAACTTAGACAAAGCCATGAAGAGCCAATCAAACGAAAAGTCAGCGCCAGCCAATCGCCAGGAGGAATATGAGCTCATGCAGCGAATTGCTTCGGGAGATCACGGGGCTTTCGATCAATTTTGCGATCGCTACACGCCGCTGATTTTTTCGACGTGTTTCAAAGTGCTGAATCACGCTCAAGACGCTGAAGATGTCTCCCATGACGTCCTGCTGTCGGTTTGGAAAAAAGCCGACACCTACCAACCGACGAAGGGGACTTTGGTGACGTGGATTTGCACGACGGCGCGGAATCGATCCATCGACCGGGTGAGGAGTTTTCAGCGTCGTTCCGCGATGCACGACCGTTTCGAAACCCGCAATGAACAGGAACAACCGGAGGCGCGGGCAAGTGGCCGGGACGATCTCTATCGCTCTGACGCACGAACGATTCTGGAGAGCGCCGTCGTGGAACTGTCACCGGAACAACGGGAAGTCATTGAACTGGCCTACTTCGAAGGCCTGACTCAGCGGCAAATTGCCGAGAGACTCGACAGCCCGCTGGGAACGGTGAAGGCACGCATTCGTCGGGGACTTCAGCGCCTTCGCAGCATGATGCAGGAACGCCTCTCCGGTGAAGCGGAACTTCTGATGACGGGCTTATCAGGTTCTTGAAGACAGTTCAAAGTGTTGCCTTCATAGTGATCTCGCTCCAGTCGGCGATGCCGATGATTTCCTTGGCGAATTCAATGGTTTCCGACTCGCGCTTCGTATCGAGGGCTTGAAAGATGGACCAGCTGAGTTTTTTCTCAGCGGGCAGGGTGATGGTCCCGGGCTTTACGGTCCACAGACCGAGGTTGAGGCCGCCTTCCCGCTCATGGTCAATCCAGCGGTGATACTGGAAGGCTTCGATGGAATCGATTTTGGCAATCTTCTTCCATGCATAAGCCAGGGCGGCGGCTTGATTTCTCTCCGACTCGATGCGCTTCTTTTTGTCGGTGTGAAATCCCTGCTCTGAGAGCATGATGGTTCGCACCTTTTCTCCTCGATAGAGGAAAGGGGCCTGCCGCATCCAGCGGTCGAGCACCTCGATATTCTTGAAAGTGATGTAGGGAGTGTCGAAGTCGTTGCGGGCATCTTTGTCCTCCCAGGTTCGGGGTTGAAACAGGCTCTGAGGATAGGGGTGATAGGCGAGGCCCCATTCGAAATCGCCCTCGACTTTTCCGTAGCGGTTGAGCAGCGAAAGGAGTTGTCGAGGTTGGTAGAATTTCGGGTCCTTTGGCTTGTGGCTCGTGGTCCAGTGATGAGTCAGGGAAATGAATACCTTGGCATTGGGATCGTAGGAACGAACCGCATGGTAGGCGATGCGCATCGATTTGCCGTAGTCGTCAAGGTAGGCATGGGGTGACTTGGCGCCGGCGTTGGTCCAGACCCAGCCTGAGTCGACCTCGTTGTGAATGATCCAGTGGGTGATGCGACCGTAGGGAGCGTCAGGTTGGGCATAGCGCTGGGCGAGAAATCGCATCGTGGCGGCGTAGTGATTGACGCCTTCGAAGGTGGCGACATTCGCCATACTGTAGATACCTTCGGGATCGGCGTCGGGATGAGTGAGGATGCGGCCGGCCCAACTGTCGCGGTCTTTGACGTTGGGAACCAGGATGATCGCCGACACGATGATGTTGTTGGCTTTGGCAAATTCGGTGACGCGATCGATGACGGCGACACCTGACTTGGCAAAGTGATAGGTCCGACCAGCATACTTGTGAGGAATGGTGTCGGGTCCCGCCTTCTGTCGCAACAGACTGCTGAGAATGATGTTGTGGGTGATGTGGCCGACTCCGAGCTCGGCGAGATCGGGAAAGAGCTTGGGATCGGGATGAATGCCTCCGACGCCTTTCTTGGTTTTGGAAACGGCAGGTTTCAGGTCCGGCCATTCGGCGGCGGCGGAGAGATCAGTCGGATAAACGGCGGAACTCAGCAGGAGGTCAGGCGCCTTGTCGTCAGTCGCGGATCGGGCGATGACGGCCCATTTGGAATAGATCTGATCGTAGATCGGAAGCACTCGTTGGGTCGTGTGAGTGAAAGAACCGTGTTCCTCTTTGATAGCGAAAGCTCGGAGATACCTGCCCTCGGGCGGATCGGTTACATCCTCGTGAGGACGGATTTCGGCAAGGAACAGCTCGGTTCCGTCGGGGGCGGTAAGCGAATCCCCCTGAATCTGAATGGAATCGGCGGTGACCGTCACGGATTTTACCCGAGCCGGAAAATCCTGACGATCCAGATAGGCCCGAATACCCTCGCCTTTTGCGGGAGGGGCATCCGACCAAGCCGAGTCGGTCGGGATGAGAGTGAGGAGAAGGAGGGCGTAAAGGGAGCGGCGTCGCATCATGAAAAAAGAAGTCGCGTCACTTCAGCGACGTGAGCCAGCTCAGCAAGTCCCGTATTTCGTCATTGCCCATCTGCATGGTCAAGCCCGGCGGCATGAGTGACACGGGCAATTGCTCGCGAGTGACGATGTCGCGGTTGTTGATCTGAAACTCTGTGCCGACGGCATCGCTGTATAAATGGTTGGGTCCTTTCTGGCCTAGCATGAAGCCGATTTTTTGGGTGCCATCGATCAGATTCAGTGACCAAGCTTCATATTGAGGTGCAATTTCGGCACTGGGATCGAGAAGGGATCTCAGGATATGATCGGAGCCACGCTGACCGATGTTGCTGAGATCGGGGCCACCCTGTTTCCCGAAACCGAGGGCGCGGTGACAGGAGGCGCAGTGGCGATGAAAGACCAGCCGACCATGATCCAGTGTCGACAGCGTGGGTTCAGTGATCGGTTCTCTATTCAGGAAATCGGACCACGCGTCAAAATTGAAATCGGCGGGGCGTCCCGTGGTGTCGCCGGCCAGGGAAATGGGTGGCGCTTGGCCACGCTGTGAGACGATCTCGGCAAAAGGTCGGAGCCGAGGGATGAGGTTGGCATCGGCCAGCAACTCCTCGGCGAACTCTCGAGCCTTTTTTTCTTCCGGATGAACCAGCAGGGTGAGGAGGACTTCGATGCGAAACTCATCTTCATCGTGCGCCTCGTGGTAGAGGTTTCGAAGATCACCAATACTGAGAAATTTCTCGCGATCCGCCAGCACTTGAAAGGCAGCGCGTCTCACCTTTGGCGAGGCGTCACTGGCCTGAAGCCGCCCGCCGATGAGGCGTTGGATCGGCTTGTCATCGACTGGCAATCCATCGAGCCGGGCCAGAGTAGTGATGGCGGCGTGGAAGAGGGTGGGGGATGGTGGATCGCTGGCGATGGTTTCGACTTCGGCGCGGTATTTTTCCAAGCGCCTGTCGCTGATCCATTTCAGGGCGAGGAGGCGAAGAGTGGGATCGCGGTCCGCAAGCCCCTTTGAAATGGCACCGTTGGAATCGGTGTCACCAAAAGCCAATCGTTCAGCCAACAACCAGGCCGCTTTTTGCCTGGGGCTGTTCAGATCCTCCCATTGAACCACTTGAGTGTTCGTCGAAAGCGCATGGGAAACTCCAACGGACTGGATGACTCTCGCGTACTCCCAGGGATCGTCAGTTTTCATGGCCTGCTGCAGGCTGGAGAAAGCGACGACATTGGGATCCTTCCGTGGAATTTTCTGCTCTTCCGGTTCCCAGCCCTCAATCCGCCATACCGCGCCGTGTCCGTGAAGGTTGTAATCCTTCTTTACCCAGTCGGTCACATAGAGCGCACCATCCGGACCGATGGCGAAGGCCACCGGACGAAACTCCGGTCCACCCTGAATCAGAATCTTCCGTTCGGTGGTGAAATGGGTCTGATCCCATGTTAGCGGGTAAACCTCGATGCGATGATCGGCCCAACTGGCGACCAGCAGATTTCCACCATGAAAAATGACATCGCAGGGGGCTTCGCCTGCCGCATGCAGCATCGGCAGCGTGCCTGGCAGTTCGCCGTTCCACGAGGTAAACGGATGCTGTCCGCTGCGACCGTAGCGATATTGAAAGCCGTAGTCACCGCCTTCGATTACGTAGTGCAACCGGCTCGGTGGACGCGAACTGGGATCGTTGTCGGTGGCGAAAACGAATCCGCCCGGTGCGTGACAGACGCCGAAGGGATTCCAGAACCCGGTCGCATAGCGTCGCAACTCGCCACCACTTCGAGTGACGTGCCAGATGTTGCCGCCTTCGCCTCCATCGCTCACGGAACTGCCGTCGGAACCTTTCAGGGTGTAATCCGCCCCGTAGTTTTCCCCAATCCCAAAAAACAAATCCCCCTCGTCATCGAAACAAAGTCCCGAAACTCCGTTGTGGGGATAGTCGGCCGTGGTGTCGAGATAGACCAACCTTCGTTCGACCGTGTCCGGGTCGGCCTTGCCATCGCCATCCTTGTCCCAGACGCGCAGCACTTCGTTTCGAGTTGCGATATAGATCGCGCCGGTCTCCGGGTGGGTGGCAATATCCATCGTTGCCACCAGATCGGCTTCGAAAAAGACGGAGCGAGCGTCCGCGACTCCATCGCCATCGGTGTCCTGAAGCCAGACGATCTGATCAGACTTCGGTCCCGCGTAATCAACGGGGCGGAAATGAGTGTGGGATTCGACTGCCAGCAACTTGCCGTCCCGAGTGAAGGTGGTCCCTGTCGGATGCTTGATCAGATCGGATCCGGCGAACTTGGTGATACGGATTTCCGGATTGGCTGCGACGGGCAAGGCATCATCGGCCAAGGCCGTCGCGCAGCTGAAGGAGATCGCGATAAGACCCAGTCGATGGCCGTGGAGCCATTTTTTGGGAGCGCGACTTGGATTCCTGTTCATGGAGTCACTCCCTTGGTAAGCAGGATATTGCCATACTTTGCGGTATCGCCGGTCATGACGACGGCGAACGCCTGCTTCGCGGTCTCATAGAAGGCGAAGCGTTCGATCTTGCCAATCGGTGGAGTGGCGGGTGCGTGGCGATCGATCACCGCGCGATAGGCTGCTTCGACTGCTGGATCGGCGGTGTCACCGGGCATTGGAGCCATCATGGCAACGGGGGCTTCAAGGTAGCCGTCGAGTTCGAATAGGGGGAGAATGCCATCGAGCAAGTCGGGAATGAGAAGGCCATCTGCCCGCAAAGTGTTTGCATTGACCGAATGACCCGGAAAGTGAGCATCGGCCAGCACGATGCTATCGCCGTGACCCATGCGGCAAAGCGTGGCGAGCAATTCGGGAGAGAGGAGGGGAGAGATGCCTTTCAACATGAGAATGAATGCGACTTGTCGCGGAGATCGAAGATGACAGATCGGAGATGGGGGTTCAAGCGCGGAGCGAGACGCGAGAGCGGCGTGATTGGAAGCATTTCATCCGGCTGACATCGCGCAGCGAAATCCTTGGTGACAGGTGCTAGAATCGGGTGTGTTGCTGGTGCGAGCGCCGACCCGATAGCGGTTGCAGTAGCTCTCGTGACAGAGGAAGGAACCGCCACGGATGATTCGAGCCGTTCCCGTTTTCGGGCCTTGTGGATCGACGCGCGTATCGTGGCTTTCAACGACATGCCAGTCGGGGCTGAACCAGTCGACGCACCACTCCCAGACATTGCCGGCCATGTTGCAGAGTCCAAAGTCGTTGGCTCGAAAACTGCGCGCCGGGGCGGTTCCGGTCCAGCCATCTTCGCCGGTGTCTTCGTCGGGAAATTTCCCCTGCCAGATGTTGCAGCGATGTTTTCCCCCGGGCGTCAGTTCGTCGCCCCAGGGATAACGCTGTTGATCCATCCCGCCCCTTGCTGCGAATTCCCATTCGGCTTCCGTCGGGAGGCGTTTGCCGCGCCAGGTAGCGAAAGCGGAGGCATCATTCCACGAGACGTGGACGACCGGATGATCCATCTGTTTTCGGATATGAGTGCCGGGTCCGCCCGGTTTTTGCCAATCGGCTTTTTTCACTTTGGCCCACCACTGAAGTCCCGCTACGGTGCCAAGTCGCAGGCTTTTGCGATGCGCCTTGGGGATCTGATTGAAAAAAACAAACGACCATCCAAAACGTTCCGCTTCGGTTTGATAGTGGGTGGCTTCGACGAATTCGGCAAACTCGGCGTTGGTCACGCAGGTGCGATCCATCCAGAAGGGTGAGACGTTGACCTCCCGAACGGGGCCTTCGCCATCGGCTTTCCAACACTCCGGACCTTCCGCACCCATTCGAAAGTTTCCGCCGGGAATCTTTGCCATGCCTTCTGTCGACCCGGCTTGCGGCGATCGACCGAGAGATTCATTGCGGGCAATCGCTGCTTCTCCTCGATCGGCTGGTGGAGTGCAACAGCCCTTTTTCGTCGGCGAAATCGGATCACTGGGCATCCTGTGCGAGGGCGGGAGGTGGAGGAGTGAAGTCGATCAGCGCGTCAGGGAGACCCGAGTTTCCACCACCACTTGATCGCCCTCGATATAGACATTGCCAAGCTTGGGAAGGACTTGATCGAAAGGTTCCAGTTTGGGATCGATCTTCATGAAGGACGGATAGCTGGCGATGAATCCATCGGGCACTTCCTTTCCGACGACATCGACATCGACGACCTTGAATTGGACTGTTTTGCCCGTTAGTTCCGGTTTCAGTCGGAAGGTGCCATTGAGATATCGAATCCCCTGACGGAGAAATCCGCTGCGAAGCGGTTGTGTCATCTCTGCCTCGATCCCGTCCTCGCTGATGGAGTGGATGTAGGTCTGACCACGGAAGTCGGCGAGCAGTTCCTTCGATGCGATGAGCGCATTGAGGTCATCGGCAGAAAACAGGACCCGATCCATCTCATTGGTGAGCGCTGCCATGTAGACATCATTCAGCTTTCGTGTGGCGGTTTTGATCTGCTCCGGCGTCGCTTCCATCTGAGGGACCGCTTTGGACTCCATTTCGGTGAAGCCATCGATCAGTCGACTCTGCTTGAAGAAGACGACGGTGAAAAGCGTCGCCAAGATGCCGAAAACCAAGCAAACCACGATCAGAATGAGGCAGCCCGGCAGCGGGGAAGCGGTCGGTTTGTCGTCGTTGCCGGCGTCGGCTTCGGCACCTTTGGGAGTGGTCGTGTCAGAGTCGGTCGTGGACATGATGGTCAGAAAAAGGGGAGGGATTCACACCAAAGCACCATTGGCGGCAAATGAACCCTTTTCCAACCCTGAATTGAACGTTTCCATTCCCTGTTGCACGCCTTTTGCGGCTTCTGGGAAATCGGGCTAGACTGGCATCAGCATGTCGATGTCCGAAAAGAAACGAATCCTCACCGCCATTTCCGGCGGGGTAGACAGCAGCGTGGCCGCAGCACTCTTACTGGAGCAAGGCCACGAAGTGGTCGGTGCCTACATGAAGAACTGGACCAATGAAGAGGAGTTGCCCGGTGATTGTCCGTGGGAGCAGGATATCCGCGATGCGCGTGCCGTCTGCGATCATCTCGGCATCGAGTTTCGTATTCTCAGCCTGATGGATCAGTATCGTGATCGCGTGGTCGATTACCTGCTGGGTGGCTATCGCGAGGGCATCACGCCCAACCCCGACGTGATGTGCAATCGAGAGATGAAATTCGGTGTCTTCCTGGATTTCGCCAAGAACCAGGGGTTCGACGCCATTGCTACCGGTCACTATGCGCGACTCGTTCATCACGAGGATGGCTCCGCCGACATCCTTCGCGGGCGTGATTTCAATAAGGACCAAACCTATTTCCTCGCCAAATTGGAGCAGCCTCAAATTCAGCCAGCCCTGTTTCCCATCGGGGATTTGCCCAAGCCGGAGGTTCGGGAACTGGCGAAGAAATTCGCGCTTCCGGTGGCAGATAAGAAAGATAGCCAGGGCATCTGTTTTATCGGGCAGATCAAGATGGCGGACTTTCTCGCCTATTACATTCCAGACCAACCGGGCGCCATCGTGACGCTCGACGGAAACGAGGTGGGGGAGCATCGAGGTCTTCACTTTTACACTCTTGGACAGAGAAAAGGCCTCGGCGTGGCGTCGAATACCTTCGGCAAAGCCTACGTGGTCGTGGACAAACGGATCGAGACCAATGAATTGGTCGTCGCCTTTGATGAACCGGAAACGCCCTTCCTCTATGCCAGTCGCTGCCGCATTGGCGGCATCAGCGTCACTCATCATCCCCTGGCCGATCTCTCTGGATTGAGCGTGCAACCTCGCTATCGCTGTCCATCCACCGCGATCTCAATCGAGTTGAGCGATGATGGAACCCGGGCTGAAATCGTGTTCGAAACACCCCAGCGCGCCCTGACACCAGGCCAGATAGCCGCCTTTTATCAGGGCGAAACTCTCGTGGGAGGTGGTATCTTTCAGAAGATCCACCACGAAGCAGGCTTGGGGCTTGCTGCCGTCCAATGAAGTGATTGGCTCGAAAATGCCATTGCGATTTTTCTTCGGATTTTGAACAATGAAGGAAGATTTATCACAAACAACGAGCGGCAGCTTTCATCATTCCACTGCATCCTTAGATAGGTTCGCTTGAGCCGCTTTATCATACCGCTTCCATGGAAAATCCCCCTGAGCCCAGACGCATCTCTGATCGACTGGATTCCTTTACCCGCCGCAATGGCATGCAGACCGATGGT
>JAGROX010000146.1:0-2768 GCA_020440025.1 Verrucomicrobiia bacterium | reverse complement strand
CTGGTGCGGACACCGCATCACAATATCCTGATCGATCCGAACTGGGCACTATGGATGGGGCCGATCAAACGGACCCGTCATCCCGGGATGAAGCTCGATCACCTGCCCGACATCGACGCGATTCTCATCAGTCACGCCCACATGGATCATCTCCATCGGCCGACCCTGAAACGCATCGCCAACGGGCAAACGGTTTTTGTGCCCAAAGGAGTGTCGAGTCTATTGCGGGGAATGAATTTCGGGAAAATCTACGAGCTGGATCTATGGGATCACTTTCAGTTCGATGAGACCGAGATCATCTTCACCCCGGCCTATCACTGGGGGGCGCGCATGATTCACGACACCCACCGGAGCTTTGGTGGTTTCATCATGCGGACCGAGCACAGCAGCCTTTATCACTGTGGCGACAGCGCCTACTTTGAAGGCTTCGTCGAGATCGGTGAGCGCTACGACATCAGCACCGCCATCCTGCCGATCGGAGCCTACGATGCGCCGAGCGGACGCGAGGTTCACATGAATCCCGAGGAGGCCCTGCAAGCTTTCGAAGATCTCAAGGCCCATCGAATGATTCCGATGCATCACGAGACCTTCCCTCTCGGCATTGGCAAAGCCTGCGAACCACGGCGCCGGCTGCTCGCCTCTGCTGAGGCACGCTCGTTGAGCGATCGCATCATCGCACCTCTCGAAGGCGAGCCGGTGCGCTTGATCCACTGATCCTTTGCCAACGTGAACCCTGTTGGGTCGGCCACCTAACAGGGTTGAGTCGGTGAGTTAACCCTGTCCATTGAAGAAAATTGGAATAAATCCCAGGGGTCGATGCGTCTAATTCTTTAGAAAGGAGTTATCGCCATGAAATCCCCCAATTTCTTCGAACCAAATCGACAACAACGGATCATTTTGCATCTGCGTTGTCCGTGGCGGAACTGGCGCGAAGTTCGCTTCCATGTCGCCGGAATCTTCCGCGAGTTTGGGATCAGCATTTTCTGATCGAAATCCCGTTCCCTCACCTTTACTCAACGCTCTCTTCTCTCGGATTTCGAGATGAATGAGGGCGTTTCCTTTTTCTGGCGTGGGCTATTCGGACGCGACTTTTGCTACCTTTGCGACTTCTGCCTCGGGCGAAGGATAGGCCTTCAGCAGTTTCTTTCCGACCGCATCCCAGACTCGGAGCACCCCGTCCTGACCTCCGGCGATGATGAGTTTTCCATCGATGCTGGCAGCTGCGGTATGCAGAAATGTATCGCCGGCCTCGGGTAGAGGTTGGTTGGCCAGTTTGAGCGTCTTGTCGCCGCTGGCGGTGAGGAGATTGTCGGTCCCACCCACATAGACGACGGTGCCGACTTCTTTGCCAAAGCCTTCGACCTTGGTTTTTTGCTGGCCCTCGGCAATGTCCCAGATCTTGACCTGCAGGTCGGCTCCGGCGCTGGCAAGCGTCAGCCCATCGGCATTCCAATCGACATCGAGCACATGGCTGGTGTGACCTTCGAAAGTTTGTGAAAGCTCCAGCGTCGTGGCGTCGAACACTTTGACCAGTCTGTCAGTCGATGCGCTGGCAAGCTTGCTTCCATCAGGCGAGAATACGAAGGCGGTCAAGGCATCCCCGTGAGCCTCGTCGTTTTCGGCGGCGATACTCCAGTCAGCAGTATTCCACGCAATGATTTCTCCAGATCGCGACGGGACGCCTGAGCCGGTCGCGAGGAGAGTGCCCTCCGGATTGAAAGCAAGGGCTGTCACGCGGTCGACAAAGGGCTTGGGTTCTTTTCCGTCGCCCAGAGTCTGGGCCAGTGACCATTCCTGCCCGGGCAGGTTCCAAACCAGTAGATTTCGTCCTTCGCGAGCGGTGAGGAGTTGATCCTTGCTGGCGTAAGCGAGGGACCGAATGCCGGTGCCGGCGTTAAAATCCTCCAACCAAGTGCCGTTTTCTGCCGACCAGAGGCGGAGGGTTCCATCCTTCATCGCCTGGGCGAGCGAAGCGCCATCGGGGGCGAACGTCAGCGCCACGCTGAGGGTGGTTTTCTCGGCCTCGGGAATTGCCTTTTGCAGGGCCTCGATTTCCGTCTTGAGCGCAGCGATGGTGCTTTCCGCTTCCTGTGAGGCGGATTTCGCTCCCGTTTGCCGGGCAAAGGCATCGCCAGCGAGTCGGGTGGAAAGTTCGCGATTCCGAAGGGCTCCCGTGAGGGTGCGTTCCGCGACGGCGATGGCATCACTGGCCTTGGTGATGTCTTCCTCCTTCGCGGCGGGAACCGCCGATTTCAGTTTGGCGAACTCGTTGCGTTTGGCGACGATTTCTCGTTTGGCCTTGGCGATCTCTTCACCCGATTGCTTGGCTTTTTCACTTTCCGCTGTCCACAGTTTCTCGGCTTCCGGTCCCTGGGCATCCCAATAAGCTTTGAGACGGGTGGCGACAGTGTTTTCGCGGGTGAGGGCATCAATGGTTGGCGCAATGGTGGGATCGCCTTTCAGTTCGGCTATCTTGGCGCCGTCGGCGAGATTCCACAGATTCACTCCACCTGCAGGACCTGCGGTAGCCGCGCGGGGGCCGCCAATGGCATTCAGGGAGACGGCCAGTTGATTCAACGCTGAACCGTGAGCGAGGCGTCGGACTTCCGTCGGTGCATCACCGGGGAGGGCTGGATTGATTTTGAAATGAATCACCGTGCCATCGGCATATCCGGCGAGAAACTCGGAACCGTCAGATTTGGCTGAGGCCACGGCGACAACAGGCTGGGCGTGAGGCTTGAATTCCACCAGCGGCTTCGGAGCCGGAG
>JAGROX010000495.1 GCA_020440025.1 Verrucomicrobiia bacterium | reverse complement strand
AAAAGAACTCTTGGTTCGAGCGCGTCAATCTCAAGCTGGCTTCCGCTAGCTGCCTTATTTGACGCTGGGTTCAGATCACGGCCGAACAGCCGCTGAAGGAGATTTTTCATGATTTTAGGGGAAGCGAAGCTGGTTACAGGGATCTGAAACTTCGCAGGGAGGGCGTGTTTTTCTGAAAACTAGCCACTTATGTCAATTATTGAGTGAAATATTTTCCAAAAAAATCAGCAAGAATCCGGAGGTCGACTGGGCGTCAACTTCCGAATTTCGGGCGGTGGTTTGGGGCAATCATGGCGCGGGCCGAGAAATCGTCTCGGGAGACCAGAATTTTCCCTCGTCATTCTGCATGAGGAGGCGCACGAAAAGCGGTTTCTCGGTGGGCACGTTTTCGAGGATGAACTGATTCTCGCCTTCGCGCAGCGTATCCTTTATCTCAGTCTGGTTGGGCCAGCGTTCGGCAAGACTGAGACCTTCCGATTCACCCCAGTAGACCGTAGCTTTGGGAGATTGGCTCGCATTGCGAACAGTGAACGTGATCCGGGCTCGACTGTCGGCGCGTTCGAGTTTGGTTACGGTGATCTCGCTGGGTAGGGAGGTGAGAAAGGCGATGTCGTCCTCTCCGAGATAGTCGACCACCGGTTTCCCGGAAGGCGGGCGGAGCTCGACGGGGCTGTCATCCCTGATTTTCCGGAAAAACCAGCCACCGGTCTGGAGGTAGAACCACCCGTCCTCAGTCACGCCGCGATCAGTGTGGGTGAGGCCGGTCTCTTTGTCGATGTTGCCGCGCTCCATCCGGTCGAGCGGATACCAAGCGCCTTTTTCGTCCATGACCCAACCGCGATAGCGCATCCGTCGCTCCCAAGCGCCAGACCGCTGATTCTGTGGTGGGCCGGGCACTTCCACGAAGCTACCGACCCAGAGTGACTGGAGGGGTTTTCCGCCATTGTATTTGTTGCCGACTCCAAACAGCCGCCAGCGTTTTTCGTCGTTGGCGTAGAAGTAGCTGAAATAGGTGTCGTAGACTTCTCCGGGTTCGACGCGCAGGGCGAGCGTTTGGCGTTGGCCTTGTCGACCGAGCAGAGGTTCCCAATCGCGGATTTTGACGCCGGTGCCTTCATGATCGAACCCATCGAAGCTGGCCTCGGGATTGCCGACCGCGAGTAGGTGGGAAAGTTGTTCGATCGGCGGTTCCGCGGCGCCGCGGGCGAATGACCAGAGAGAGAAGTTGAAACTGGTGTTCACGGTGCCGTCGGCTGCCCAAGTCGGCCCGTAGTAGCCGAAAGGCGTAGTGATGGGGCAGTAGAAATCGAGGTCTCCCGGGACGGCGTCCATTTCCATGACCCAGAGACGGACTTTGTCGGGCGAGCGCGAACTGGAGAACCGGGTGTGAGCCGCTGCCGGTCTCCAGCGTTTGCGGAGCACGCCTCCGCTCTCTGCCGCCGGCCCGCTGACTTCGATCCAGTGGAGCTCCGCCCCGTTGTCGCTCCCGTCGCAGGTGAGAATCACGGAATGGCGACCGGGCTTTGCGATCTGAAATTTGGCGGTGGAAACGACAGACGGCTTGCTGCCGGCGCGGAGAGAAAAGGACTCGGATTGTTCGCCAATACTGATGGTGAAGCGTCCCGAGCCGCCGCTCATGCGAACGCTGAGTTCGATCTGTCCGGGGTTGGTGATCCACAGTCCCCACTCGGCCGAGTCGCCCTGGTCCCATTTGGTGATCGTGGCGAAAGACTTGTCGCCGTTGAGGCTGGCGATGTCAGAGATGGGGCCTTCGCCGTCGGCGATGAGCCCGAGTTTTGGGAAAAAGGATTCGTTGGGTGTGAGCAGGAGCCGTCCGTCGCGGGAGAACTGAACGGCATGAACCAGCCCGTCCGATTCGGGGACATCAACCCAAGAAAGGGGCGTGCCGAGTTGGCCTGAGG
>JAGROX010000019.1:20849-28018 GCA_020440025.1 Verrucomicrobiia bacterium | reverse complement strand
TGGGCAAATGGGGTCCGTCCGAATTCGCCGCCCCAGACGATCAGGGTGGAGTCGAGCAGACCGCGTTTTTTCAGATCGGTGATCAGTCCGTAGATGGGTTGATCGACTGACTGGCAATTTTTGGTGTGCCCATCGACCAGCTTGGCGTGCTGATCCCAGCGGTCTCCATTGCCGCCGGGGCAGGTGAGTTCGATGAAACGCACTCCCCGTTCTACCAGGCGGCGGGCCACCAGGCACTGGCGTCCAAAAACCTGGGTGTTTTTGAAATCGGCATTGAGTCCGTAGAGCTTCTTGGTCGCTTCGGATTCATCATCGATGCTCATCAGTTCCGGCACCTCGGTCTGCATCCGATAGGCCGTCTCGTAGTTGATGATGGCGGAGTCGATCTGCTCTTCGCCCGAATAACGATTCAACGACGCATCGTCGAGGGAGCGCACCAGATCGAGTTTGCGACGTTGACGGGCCGGATCGTTTTCCTGAGGCGTGATGTTCGCTACCGGCAGGTCGGCCGGTTTGAAAACGGAGGCCTGATAGGCGGCGGGTAGAAAACCGGAATTGAAACAATCGAGGCCGCCGGGAGGAATGAGGCCCCCGTTGAGCACGATAAAGCCGGGCAAGTTCTGGTTCACCGATCCCAGTCCGTAGCCCGTCCACGCACCCATGCTGGGTCTCCCCTGAAGTCCGGAACCGGTGTGAAGAAAATAGTTCGCCGAAGTGTGCTCGGGAAATTTCGAGACCACCGATTTGATGACGCAGAGATCATCGGCAACTTTCGACACCCAGGGAAACAGATCACTGACCCACAGGCCGCTCTCCCCACGTTGCTTGAACTCCCACGGCGATTTCAGGACCTTGCCAATGTTGTCGAACTGAGTCGGTTCCAGTTTTCCCATGGCCTCCCTCGGATCCTGTCCATGATATTTCTCCAGTAGCGGCTTATAGTCGAAGGTGTCGACTTGCGACGGACCCCCATCCATGTAGAGAAAGATCACATTCTTCGCCGGAGCCGGAAAATGGGGAGCTTTTGGCGCGAGCGGATTCGTCCTGGCATCACGTCGGGCGGATCCCGAAACACTGCCGAAGGCACGATCTTGGGCCAAGGCCGTCAGCGCAACCGCGCCGAAGCCGTTGGCACATTGCCGCAGCATGTCGCGACGAGAGAGAGAGGGGCGTCTGAAGTTTCCGCAATGCATGGGGAGAGGGGGTGGAGGCTAATTCAGATAAATGAATTCCTTTTTGTTCAATAGGGCGTGACAGAGATCGGCCCATGCTTGTTTCGGCTCTGGTTCCGAGGCGAGGAAGGTTTCGATCTGGCCAAGTTCGAAGTCGGAAGGACGACGGGCGAAGGCGCTTCTGAAAAGATCGGTGATCTTTTCAGCATTCGTGCGTGAGGCGTCGGCGGTGATGTGATCGGCCCACAATTCCGCCTGCCCGACAATGAAGGGATCATTCATCATCGTGAGCGCTTGAGCAGGGACGTTGGAGACGCTGCGACGGCCCATGGCATTGAAAGGAATGGGCATGTCGAACGCGAGCAGGAACGGTGGCAGAAAGTTCCGCCGAATCTCGGTGTAGAGACTGCGCCGTCCGGCTCCATCGAGAGGGCCGCTGGTGCCGGGGCGCCCCCGGCCTTCCATGAAGGAGGTGAGATTCACCGGGATGCTCGCACCACCGACTGAAGGATCGAGTCGACCGGAGACGGTGAGGACCGCATCGCGAATGGCTTCCGCCTGAAGGCGGCGTACTGGCGCACAGTGAAGTAGAATGTTTTCGGGATCGACGACGGCAAGGCGGTCGGCATCGATGTCGGGATGCGGTGCGCTGCTCATCCGGTAGGTCTGGCTGAGAACGATTTCACTCAGCAATTGCTTGATCGACCAGCCCTGCTTCTCGGAAAAATCTGCCGCGAGCCAGTCCAACAGCTCCGGATGACTTGGGCTTTGGCCCATTTTGCCAAAGTCATCGACGGTTGGCACGATGCCACGGCCGAACAACTGGTGCCAGACCCGATTCACGATCACGCGCCTGACCAATGGGTTGTCGTCCGCGACCAATTGACGCGCGAGTTCGAGTCGTCCGCTGGATTGAGCGGGGGCCGCCTGACCTCCGAAAGCGGTGAGGTTCCGACGTGGCACCACGTCTCCGAGTTTCTGATGACTGCCCCGAATGTGAATGCGCTCATCTTCGGGCGTGCCGTCGAGGATGGCCGTGACCATGATGGGATCGGGCGCGTCGACGGCCTTCAAGGCTTTGGTTTGTGCCATGATCGCCGGGCTCTTGGGCCAAAGATCGTTTCTCCAAACAAAGTTCAGCCAATCGGCTTGGGCGGAGTCGATTTCGCCCAATTGGAGGGCGGAAAGGCAGTTGGCAAAATGACGCCCGTAACCCTTAGCGAGGGCATCGCGGGAATCTCCTTCCACCTCTGTCAGGACGGCGAGATTGATGCCCGTCGGTTCCTTGGGAATTCCTTCATTGGAGAGCACGATCTCGTCGAGTGCGGCGTAGCCGTCGTCGGTGTCGCTGATCTCCAACCAGACGCGATGGCCTACATACTTGTCGAGATTCCCCGTCATCGTGAGCCACTGATAGCGGCCCTCGGTATCGATGTTTTTCAGGATGGATCCTTTCAACAGCAGGGTGTGAAAACGGTTCATGTAGTGTCCATCTATGACGAGGCGCACCGTGGCCTTTTTCGCCTTCATCCGCAGATGGATGTGATCGTGAGTCAGTTCGAAGGTGGGAGATCTCAACACTCCATCGAACTTTTGCGCAACTCGTGCCGTGGACACGATGCCGGCGGGTTCGACCAAGTCGCCCCCTATCCCGGGTGCCCAGGTCGGCATGAAGCGGGGGATGAGATCGAAAGAAAACCCAGTCTTGGTCCATCCCTTCTTCGGATCGCCAGGAGCGAATACGGCCAGATCGGTCGCCGCTTTTCGAGATTTCAAAAACTCCTGAATCTCATTCCGGTCTCGTTGGATCAATCCCTGCCGAAGCTTGGGATCCTCCGCGTGTCCCTTCCAGGCGCCAAGGGGATGTTGGGCATCGTTCAGAGCCTCGCTGCGCAGCAGGTTCACCCAATTTAACAGGGTTGACTCGTCGAGTGAACCCTGTTGAGTCGCCACGCGAGTGAGCAGAGCGGGATCGATGGTCGGGGCGAGTGATTCGGCGGGAAAAGTGTCAGCATCGCTGAAGACGAAGTGATCGGCGTCGATGTGCCCCCAGCCTCCGGTGGCTTGATCGATGATCTCGATGTGGGCAACCTTGCCACGATACTTTTCGACGCTCCAAGTGTGAGGTTTCAGCGCATCCGTGTTGTCCCCGGCGGCGATCTCGACTGCCTTGCCGTCTATCATCAGCCGCACGCTGGTCTGATCGGGATTCGATCCGCCGGCGATCAGGAAGTGCAGATAGGGTTGCTGAATGGTGAACTCGGGCGACACGGCGCGACCGGTCAGTTTGTCGGACTTGATCCAGGTATTCACCAGACCATTCCCGAGGAATCCTGAGAGGGATTGGTTGGGGGCGAATGCTCCCGTTGCCGGCTTCTTGCCGAAGGCTCTGCCTTCCACTTTCCAATCGCCGTAGCCGTTTTCGAAATCGGCAAACACCGTGACGCCGGGCGAAGTGCCAGAGTTATTGTCGGAAGAACTTTCTTCCATCACTTTCTCGGCTGCCAGCAGATAGTTGGCGAAACGTTCGGCAGCTCCCACCGCGGAACCGAAAGCATTGGGTAGCTCATTCTGTCCTGCCTGATGAATCTTCTGAGCCTCGGCTACCGCGTCGGCGATCTGGTGACTGGGATCGAGAAAGGCTTCCTGACGACGAGAGCTCTGCAGGTAGCCTGCCATCGAGTAATAGTCGGCTGCGGAAATGGCATCGAATTTATGATCGTGGCATCGGGCGCAGGCCACGGTCAGTCCGAGGAAAGATTTGGAAAAGACATCGATCTGATTGTCGATGCGGCCCGCCTCGTCGCCGCGAATGTCGGTGGGCGCATGGACGGCTTCATGGAGGAACCAGAATCCGGTGGCGACGATGGAGGCGTCGGTGCCGTTCTCAGGGTCGAGTCGCGGGCGTTCGATCAGATCACCGGCAAGGTGTTCGACGAGGAACTGATTGTAGGGAAGGTCGTCGTTGAACGCGTCGATGAGGTAGTCCCGGTAGTGCCAAGCGTAGGGAATGGGGTAGTCGAACTCATGCCCGCAGGTCTCGCCGAAGCGAGCCAGGTCCATCCAGTGCCGCGCCCAGCGTTCTCCGAAATGGGGCGAAGCGAGCAATTGATCGACCACCGCCTTCTCGGCTTTCAGGGAATCTGTGTTCGCTTGTTTTTTTGCCAGAAATGCGTCGATCTGCGGCGGAGTTGGAGGCAGCCCGATGAGGTCGAAATACACTCGTCTCAACCAGGTCTCGGGCGCGGCTTGCTCGGCAGGCATCAGATCGGCTGCTTCGAGTTTGGCGAGAATGAACCGGTCGATCTCGCTCGTGGCCCAGTCGGCTTTTTTCACGGCGGGTAATTTCGGCCGGGTAATCGGTCGCCAAGCCCAGTGCTCGGAGCGTCGCTTTTCGAGATCAAAGGCTTCCATGACGACGTCGCTGCCGTCCACTTTGATGCCGCCCTCGGCCCGAATGGGAGCAGGTTCGTCGGGCCACGGCGCCCCCATGGCGACCCATTTCTCGAAGTCGGCAATGACGGCATCGTCGAGCTTGCCCTTCGGCGGCATTTGGAAATCGGGATCGCCGTATCGGATCGTCTCGATGAGGAAACTCTCCTCCGGTTTGCCCGCAACGATGGCGGGACCAGTTTCACCACCTTTGAGTAGATGGTCGATGTGATCCACCTGAAGTCCCGCTTTCAGTTTCTCGGCGTCGGCACTGTGGCAGCGGTAGCATTTTTCCGCGAGAACAGGGCGAATCTTGGTTTCGAAAAACGCGAGGGAGTCGGCATCCGCAGCATTCGCGAGAGGAGTCGCCGCGAGGAAAGCGCCGAGCGTCAGGAAAGGAAAGAGTGAGAAAATTCGTGTCATCGGATCGGGGCAGGGGGGAGAGAAACGTCATTCCGACATCATCAGCATACGGGAGAAAATTCTCGACACCACGCCGATTCGGACAAAGACTGATACGATTTTCGCAAAAGTTGGGGTTTAATTGGGCGCAATTGCGCTAGAATGGTATCGAAACGAAGAAAATGGCCAAACCACAATTCGAATCTATTCCGACCACAGGTTCGCGGGCCATGGTTTTCAAAATCGATCGCGATATCTGGCCGGTGTATCACTACCATCCCGAAATCGACATCCTGCTGTCGTTGAAAGATCATCGCGGGCGTTTCATTTCCGGCGATTACACGGGGCCGATGGAGCGTGGCACGCTGATCATGAACGGGCCGAATATTCCGCACGCCCTATACTCTGGGCTGGCGGATGACGAGGATTGGTCAAAGCCTTCGCTGGCCGTGATCCAGTTTTCCGAAGCCTCCTTGGGTGAGGATCTGCTGGAGCGACACGAGTTGAAACCGGTCCGAGATTTTCTCCAGGCGGCTCGTTATGGATTTGAATTTTTCGGGGAGACTCGCCATCGGGCGGCGGAATTGATCCTGGCGATGCAGGATCAGGGCGAGCTGGAGCGATTCATTCAACTGCTGCGCCTGTTGCGTCTCCTGGCCGAATCGACCGAGCGCCGAGTCCTCGCCAGCCCAGCCTATTCTCCCTCCCTGCGAGATCGGGACATCAGTCGACTCGACCGAGTCATTCGTCACCTGCATCAGTCAAAATCCCAGGCGCTGCGTTTGGAGGATGTCGCTGAAGTTGCCAACCTCACGCCGAAGTCCTTTTGTCGTTTCTTCCGGGCGAATACCGGTAAGACACTGGTGCAGTATGTGAATGCTTTGCGGGTCGGGGAGGCCTGTCGCTTGCTCTTGGAAACGAACGCGCCAGTGACCGAGATTGCATTTCAGGTCGGATTCAACAATCTCTCCAATTTCAATCGGCGGTTTCGGGAGTTGAAGGAGATGTCTCCCCGCGAATATCGGTCCCGGCTTTCCATCGATGCCAGTCGGCAGTATCAGCCCATGCCAGAGGCGCGAGTCTTTGGGTGAAAGTTTCAGGCGACGCAGAAGAAGTCCAGGCCTTCGGTGAAGCCCGTTTCGGAGGCAAGCGCCCGACTTTGCGCGCGACCTTCCGGGCCGCCGAAGGCGCCGAGGAGGACCCGATGCGGCGAATCGAGGAGCGCGTCGACTGGGAGCACGGGAACGCCTTCAATGGGCTTGCCGATGCGGCTTTCGCTCATCTCAAAGAAGGCTCCCACGGTGATCCCGTGATTGCCGGCGAATTGTCGGGCCAGTTTCTTCCCCACGTTACTGGTGCCGCAGATTGAGACACCACGCTGACGAATGAGCGGCACTCGTGCGAGGTGGTGGGCTTTGGCTTTGATCAACTGGTCAGGAGAATAGCGATCCATGGTCCGCGAGGCTCGGGTGTCGGAGTCGAACCAATCCAGCAGGACTTTCTCGACTTTTCCCAGGGTCGCACCGGCTTCCATCATTCGCAGCCAGAGATCGTAGTCTTCCGCCCAATCGGCGGTAGCATAGCCACCGAAGCGCTCCAGCGCCGAGCGACGAATCAGCAGAGAGGGGTTCACCATGGGGCTGGCGACGAATCTTTCCCTCGCGATCGACTCGGGAGTGACGAGGGAGTTGATCCACGCTTCATGCTCCGAAAGACCGTCGTCTTGATCGTGATGAGTCCGCCGTTTCCGGATGCGAACCAGGGAGCCGCAGGCATCCATCTCCGGATGATCGGCCAGAAACCGTGTCTGATGCTGTAGCCGAGCCGGATACGAGAAATCGTCCGCGTCCATCCGGGCAATGAGCTGTCCCCGGGATTCCTGCCACGCGAGATTGGCGACGGTGGCGAAAGGAGTGGTGCGGGTCTTTTTGAGCACATCGATCCGCGAGTCGCGACGTGCGTATTTTTTCATCAGGGAAAAGGTGCCATCGATCGATCCGTGATCGACCAGCACCAGCTCAAAATCAGGAAGCGTCTGAGCGAGGCAACTCTGGATCGCCATGGGCAGCGTCTGCTCCGCATCGCGGGCTGGCATGACGATGGAGAGCGTGGGCATGGGGATCGAAACACAGAAGCGCCTTTTCGCTATTCACCGAGTCCTTT
>JAGROX010000019.1:18671-20795 GCA_020440025.1 Verrucomicrobiia bacterium | reverse complement strand
ACTTCACAGTCGTAGTCCACCTCGCAGGGAGTTTCCTCGGCGGGCGGCACCGGCACCTCGAATTCTTCGAAGCACGTCGGACAAGTCACGGGAGCGGTATCGGTCATGTCTCCCGAGTTACGACAGAGAAAACCATTAGATGAGCCCCAGTTGACGAAGATTCACTCCTCCGTCCACCAGTAGAGTATGCGACCGCAGTTTTCGCAGTGAGTGAGTTCCTTCTCCATCTTCACGGAGACGACCGTCGATTTGATCACTTTCATGTGACAGCCCTTGCACTGACCATCTTCCAGAGGCACCACGACGAGCCCGCCCTTGCTTTTGAAGAGGCGATTGTAAACATCGATCACCTCGGGAGCGACCGTCGCCGCTTTTTCGGCACGCTGGGCTTCGAGCTCCTTCAATTCCCGATTGAGATTTTCGCGACGGGATTGAATCGCGGCCAGATCCTCGTCGACCAGCTCCTGAGACGAAGCCAGTCCAGCTTCGGCGGCGGACAGTTGTTTCTTGAGTTGCTCTCCCTTTTCCATGAGGACAAGCTCGCGATCCTCGAGGTCGATGATGCTTTTCTGATATTTCTCGATCTCATCACCCATGGCGCGGAACTCTTCGTTCTTTCGCGTTTCGAACTGCTGCACCTTCAGCTTGGCGATGGAATCCTGACGCGTCTGGATATCGAGCTCCAGATTCTTCATGGCGACCTCGTTTTCCTGAGCAGCCAGTTTGGCGGCAGCCAAGGCCCGAGTGTCGGAGGCGAGCTTTTCGCGAGCATCATCCTCTTCGAGAGGCAGTTGTTTCAGCTCTTTCTGAATCGCGGCGGTTTTGAGATCGCGATCCTGGATCACGACGAGTTTTTCGACTTCGGGCAGCATGGGAAGAAAAGGGGACAGGAATCAGGAATCGGTGTTGGGAAAAGTCAGTAAGTTTCGACAGGTGATCGCTTGCCGTCCTCGACGCTGAGGATTTTCGCGCGCTCCTCACCGAGGGTATCGACCCGGAGATCCCAGATATTTCCGTCGATCTCCTGGAATCTCTCAATCGACCACGCATAGGGATCGGCGAGGCGTTTCTTGGTTTTCTCGATCCGCTCCAGCGCGTCGAAAATGATCGGGTCCGGCACCTTGGTGAGGTGCTGCTTCGCTTCCTCGACCAATTCGACCCGGTGACAGATCATGGCGAGATCATTACCCGCTTCAATGCAGGCGATGATGGTTTCTTCGAACGTGACCTCATTCAAAATCGCGCCCATGTCGAGATCATCGGTCATCACCAGCCCTTCGTAGGCGAGTTGGTTGCGGAGAAATTGACCGATGATGTTTTTTGAAAGCGATGCCGGCCAGCGCGGGCGATCCGCGTCCCAGCAGGGGAAATGCGAATGACAGGTCATCAGGCTGTCGAGATCGTCCAACAAGGCGCGGAAAGGCACCAACTCCGTCTCCTCCATCTCGGCGAGGGTTTTGTTGATCACCGGCAATTCATGATGCGGGTCGCACTCGGCCGAGGCATAACCGGGGAAATGTTTGCCGCAGCTGAGGACGCCTTCCTTGCGCATCGACAGGTTGAACACGCTGGCATTGTCGATCACCTCCTTGGGCGTGGTGCCATAGCAGCGCCCCTTCAGCGAATTGTCGGCCTGATCGTCGTAGGAGAGGTCCAACACCGGGCAAAGGTCGAGATTGAACCCAAACATCCGCAAAATCTGGCCGGTCAGCTGGCCGTGTCGCTTGATCAGATTTCGGTCGCCCTTTTCCCGAAGTTGCTGGGCATTGGGCGGTTCGGAGCCGATCAGCCGCAGTCGCGAAACCCGGCCGCCTTCCTGATCGATGGTGATGAATGGCTCGATGTCCGACAGATCGCGCAGATCATCGATCAGCTTGCGCAATTGTTCGGGAGAGTGGATATTTCGGCCGAACAAAATAAATCCCCCCGGCTGAATTTTGCGGAACCGTTCAGCCGTGGCGGAATCGAGTTCAGTACCGGGAACACCGGTAAGCAGCAGTTGACCGAGGTGGCGCTCTTGCATGGTAAGGATCGTCGAAGCGTCGCCAGTAAAGCAGTCATGAAACGCGAATACAAAAGCTTTTTCGCCGCAGGCATCGCGGCAGCGGTGATGCTGATCGTTTT
>JAGROX010000019.1:13631-18623 GCA_020440025.1 Verrucomicrobiia bacterium | reverse complement strand
GCCACCTATCGGGGACCGGTGAAACTGGGGATCGATGTGCTGGAGGAGAACGGCTTCGACCTCCTGCGAGGCAAGCGGGTCGGCCTCATCACCAATCAGACCAGCGTGAATCGCAGCGGAGTAAAAACCCGACTCGTCATGCATCGCTCGCCTCAGGTGAATCTGGTCGCGCTTTACACTCCCGAGCATGGTCTGGAGGGCACGGAAAAGGCCGCCGTCCATATTTCCACTCGAAAGGATTCCCTCACTGGCCTGACCGCGCATTCTCTCTACGGTCCCACCCGGAAACCGACTCCCGACATGTTGGCAGGGATCGATGTCATGGTCTTTGATCTCCAAGACATCGGCTCCCGCAGCTATACCTACATTTCGACCATGATCCGGGCGATGGAGGCCTGCGGCGAAAATGGAAAGGATTTCGTGGTGCTCGATCGGCCCAATCCGTTGGGCGGACTGCGGGTCCAGGGACCGCCGATGGAACGGCAATGGATAAGTTTCGTCGGTCAAGTGCCCACGCCCTACATTCACGGCATGACCGCTGGTGAGATCGCCCAGATGGCCAATGCCAAAGGGTGGTTCTCCGGCTCCTGTCGGCTCACTGTCGTGCCAGTGTTGGGATGGAATCGCGGAATGAGCTGGGAAAACACCGGCCTGCGCTGGGTTCCGACCTCGCCCAACATTCCGAAACCGAGTTCGCCACGCTACTACGCCGCGACCGGGATTTTTGGGAGTCTTAGTGGAGGCGACATTGGGATCGGTTCCGACGGTCCTTTTGAGTATGTCGGCGGTCCGGGGTTCGATGCCAACGAGTTCACCAACTATCTTCAATCATTGCGACTTCCGGGCGTGAAATTCTCGCCCTATACCAGAAAGAGCTACGGAGGGGCCCGAGTGTCCATCGATCCCAACTCGCCGATGGATCTCGCTGGGATGAACCTGATTTTCATCGATGCCGTCAATCGACGGATTGGATCGCGGAATCTGTTCGTTCGCACTACCGCGAGCAACAAAGACGTCTTCTACAAAGTCTACGGCAGCACCAGTATGGAGCGGGATCTACCGCGCGGCGTCAATCCCGCCAAAATCATCGCCTCCTGGCAAAACTCGAATGAGGCCTTTCGAAAGGCACGCCAGCCGTATCTCATTTATCAGTAGTCAAAGAGGAGGCTGGCACTGAAGCCCCGGAGGCCTGAATTTTCCCGTCCCTCTTGATCGCAAGAGCATAGACATTGCCGTGGGCCTTCAATTCTACGCTTGAGCTTTGGAGGTCTTTCGTCGGAAGAAAATTCCCCTGCAATTCGATGTTGCCACCCATCAGCTCATTCTCGAAATCTCTTCCCGGATCCAAGGTGCTGAGCGAGCTCCGTCCACCATCATCAAGAACGGCCCCCGGGCCAACGATGACTCCGGCAGGGTTCACGAGGATGAGACCTCCTTCGGCTGAAAGCGGCCCGTGAAGCCTGCTCGGATTTCCTCCCGTCACTTTCAGGAACGCCGTCGCCTCGGGAAATTTGCGGACAATATCGAACCGACCCAGATCCGCTTCCGGCGTCTCCAGCAACATGCGCTCCGACCGGACCACAATCGTCATTCGTTTCTTCCAACCATTCCAGACCAGATCGCCCTCCCCGGATTGAATGGCCCAACCTGCGGGCGGCCCGACCCACGTGATCTGAACGAGCAGAAAGATGCCGAAAATCGCGTAGGTGACAACGAAGGCGGGAAGGATGAGCCTTTTCATGATCGCTTGAACCTAGCGAACCCGCCCGGATCGGTAAAGAGGGAAAAAAAACGGGAGACCTAACAGGGTGTGGTCAGCGACTTGACCCTGTTGGGTGGCTTCAGGATTTTCGGGTATAGCGCCTCAGCTCAAACTCGGGATAGGTGGCGACAATTTCCGCGAGGTCGAAATCATCTTCGAAGGGAGGCAGGTAGGTGTCGCCCTCGTGAGGCTCGAAGACATAACTCAGATAGACTTCGTCGCAGTGAGGCAGCAGCAGGCGATAGATCTCGGCTCCACCAATGATGCTGACCGTTTCGTCCAGCGCTCTCAGGATCTCGGGATCGGCGGAAGTTTTCTCGAATCCTTCGGGGAGATCGTTTTCGTCGAGAGATCGGGACAACACCAGATTCCGACGTTTCGGCAAGGGGCGACCGCCGAGCGACTCCATCGTCTTTCGCCCCATCACAATGGGATGACCGAGGGTCAGTTTCTTGAACCACTTCAGGTCCTCGGATAAACGCCACGGAAGATCGCCATCGCGTCCGATCACGCGATTGCTGGCCATGGCGACGACGGCGATGAGTGGCATGAGATTAAACGGCGATCGGAGCTTTGATGCCGGGGAGGGGATCGTAGCCGATGAGTTCGAAATCGTCGTAGCAGAACCCGTCGATGGCTTTGACCTCGGGATTGATCTTCATCACCGGGAGGGGACGAGGCTCACGGGTGAGCTGGAGTCGGGTTTGCTCGAGGTGATTCTGATAAAGGTGCAGGTCGCCGAAGGTGTGGACGAAATCGCCGGGCTTGAGATCGCAGACCTGAGCCATCATCATGGTGAGCAGGGCGTAGGAAGCGATGTTGAATGGTACACCGAGAAACAGATCGGCGCTGCGCTGGTAGAGCTGGCAGCTGAGTTCGCCCGCCGTGGTGTCGACGTAGAACTGAAACATGGTGTGGCAGGGCGGCAGTGCCATGTGGGGCACGTCGACGGGATTCCAGGCGCTGACGATGTGACGTCGACTGTCGGGATTGGTCTTGATGGATTCGACGACTCCTTTGATTTGATCGATTGGAGCTGCGCCGGGAGCACCTTCCCAGCGGCGCCATTGTTTGCCGTATACGGGGCCGAGGTCACCATTTTCGTCGGCCCACTCGTCCCAGATGCTGACGCCATTGTCTTTCAGGTAGCCGATGTTGGTGTCGCCATTCAGGAACCAGAGCAGTTCGTGAATGATGGAGCGCAGGTGGAGCTTCTTGGTGGTGAGCACGGGAAACGTTTCGCGCAGGTCGAAGCGCGCCTGAGCGCCGAAGACGCCGATCGTGCCGACACCGGTGCGATCTTCGCGTGGCTTACCGTGGTCGAGGACGTGCTGGAGGAGACGGAGATATTCCTGCATGAGAGGGAGGCGAGATGCCGGGAACGTGGCGGGGAGGAGTCGTCTTGGCAAAAGAAAAAGGCCGCGCGTGTTCGGCGCGGCCTTTTGGGAAATTGAATCAACCGGTAGAAGGGCGATTACTTTTCAGCACCTTCGGCCATGCCCTGCAATTTTTCCAGCTTGCTGGAGTCGACATCGTCTTCGGTGTCGATGATGCCATCTTTCCCGGGAGAAATGGCTTTGACGCTGCCGTCGGGACCGTCGACGAGCTTCAGTTCTTTCTGAAAGGCATCGACCAGTTTTCCGTTTTGAATGAACGCGGAGAGGTCGATGTTTTTGCCTCCAGACATCTGGTAGTCTTTCAGCACGGCAGCCCAAGCTTCGTTGGTCGTAGGGATCTGTGCTTCTGGGTTCTTGGTTTTGAAGTCGGCGATGGCAGTTTCAATCGCAAAGGTCGCACCGGCATTGGCGAACTCAGTGCCATAGTCCACCAACTTCGTGCCATATTTCTTGGTAACGTAGACGCAGCCACCGATTCCGATGACTCCGAGAACGAAAACGACGATAGCGGCAATGATACATCCTTTTTTCATAGTGATGCCAGACTAACGGATCTGGAAAGGGTGGCAAGCCGAATCGGACCAGCAAAAGTGGAGATTACGCTACGACCTCGTGGAGCACGTGACCGTGAACGTCGGTCAACCGACGTTCGATCCCATTGTGGTAGTAGCTGAGTTGCTCGTGATTCAGCCCCAGCAGATGAAGAATGGTGGCGTGGAAATCGTAGACGCTGGAAATGTTTTCGGCGGCTTTCCATCCGAATTCGTCGGTGGCGCCGTAGCTGAAGGGAGCCTTGACTCCTGCGCCCGCAAGCCAGCCGGTGAAGCCCGCGGGATTGTGGTCGCGACCGCTGGCTCCCTTTTGAAAGGTCGGCATCCGACCGAACTCGGTACACCAGACCACGAGAGTGTCCTCGAGCAGGCCGCGCTGTTTCATGTCCTTGATCAGGGCGGCGGTGGGTTGGTCGAGGATGTGAGCGTGCCCAGGATACTGATCGTAGATGGACTTGTGACCGTCCCAGTTGCCGACGCCTTCGCCCATGGCATAGGCGCCGTTGAACAATTGGACGAATCGGACACCCCGTTCGATGAGGCGACGAGCGAGGATGCAGTTTTTAGCGTAGCCCGCCCTGACGTTGTTCTGAGTATCGTCGGCACCGTAGGCTTTCAGAACATGGGCAGGTTCAGAGGAAAGGTCGGTCAACTCGGGCACGGAAAGCTGCATCTTGGCCGCGAGTTCGTAGCTGGCGATGCGGGCGGCGAGTTCGCTGTCGCCGGGGAATTGCTCGAGATGGCGGGAATTGAGTCGCTTTAAGAAATCGGCGGTGTCTCGATCGGCTTTTGCGGAAACTCGCTTGGGAGCATCGAGATAGCGGACCGGTTGTCCGGCATTGAACGCAGTGCCCTGAAACTGGGCCGGAAGAAAGGCCGAGCCCCAGTTGTTTCCCGCCGCCTGCGGCAATCCGCGCGGATCGGGAATGGCAACAAAGGCGGGCAGGCTGTCGTTTTCGGATCCGAGAGCGTAGGAGGTCCAGGCACCCATGGAGGGGAAGCCGTCGAGGGGGAACCCGGTCGACATGAAGTTCTCGCCCGGACCGTGGGTGTTGGTCTTGCTGGTGAGGGAGTGAATGAAGCAGAGATCGTCAGCCAACTCAGCGAGATTCGGCAGCATGTCGCTGATCATCTTGCCGCTCTGGCCGCGCGGTTTGAACTCCCATTTTGGCTTGATGAGGTTCCCGTTTTCTCCCTGAAATGTGACCACTTTGGCGTCATTGGGCAGGGGAGTGTCGTGCCTCCGGATCAGCTCGGGTTTGTAGTCCCAGGTATCGACATG
>JAGROX010000019.1:0-13591 GCA_020440025.1 Verrucomicrobiia bacterium | reverse complement strand
TGGGAATCGCGGGCGGCGTAGGGCATCGCCGGATCGATGACCGGTCGAATGGGGCCGGCGCTCGAACCGAGCAGGAAGTCGCGTCCGAGCAGTTGGGTCAGCGCGATGGTTCCCAGTCCCGTCGCGGATTGGGAAAGAAAACGCCGCCGATCCAGCAGGCTGCGACCTGCTGCGGAAAGGTTCTCGGGATGGGGGTTCATGGCAGGAACAGGAACTCGTTGGCGTTGAATATCGCCCGACATAGCGCCTCGAGACCGTGGGTCTCGGCGAGGTAGTCGGCGTCTGCGGATTCTTCGGCGGAAGGGGAACGACCGAGAGCAAGTTGAAAGACGGCATCGACCTGGGCACTGACGTTTTCGCTGCCTGTCGCCTTTCGGGCGCGGTCGGCGAATCGGTGAGCTTGATCGAGAACGAAATCGCTGTTGTAGAGATTGAGCGCCTGAATGGGAGTCGTCGAGCGACTCCGGGCTGGCGTGACCGAACCGGCATCGGGGCAATCGAAGGCACCGAACACGGCATCCTGTTCCATCCGCAATTTCAGGGCGTAAATCATGCGGCGCATGTCGGTGGGTTCAAAGTTCTGCTTGGGCACCCAGTTGCGGGAGTAGTTGGCATTCGGCTCGAACAGGAGAAACCCGGGACCGTTCATCGTCGGATCGAGGTTTCCCGAGACGAGCAGGATGTTGTCTCGAATGACTTCGGCTTCGACCCGGCGGGGCGGAAAGCGCCAGAGCCATTGAGCGGCGGCATCTTTGGCCAGTCCATCGGCTCGTGGGGCGGAGGATTGTTGGTAGACTCGCGAGGTGAGGATGAGCCGGTGCAGATGTTTCAGCGACCAGCCGTTCTCCATCAGTTCGCTGGCAAGCCAGTCGAGCAGTTCGGGATGGGTGGGGCGAAATCCCATGTCACCAAAATCCGAGGGCGTGGCGACGAGCCCTTTTCCAAAATGGTAGTGCCAGATCCGATTGGCGATGACGCGGGCGGTGAGGGGATTGTCCGGGTGAATGATCCAGTTGGCCAAGGCGACGCGGCGCTGCTGCTCCGGCGCGTCGGGGGCGAGGCCGAAACTCCCAAGGCGATCAATCAAGACGGTGAGTCCTTCGGGAGCGACGACCTCTTTCGGGGCCAGGGGATCGCCGCGGAAAAGCCGGCGAGTGGGTTCGCTGGGTTGCCTGAGTTTTCCGGCGTAGACCATGGGCTGTTTCAAAAGCTCGGCCCGGTGTTCTTCCAGGGGACGAATCTGACTCCACAGTTTCTGAGCGGCCTGGATCGTCTCCTGCGGAATGCCTTCCACGGAGAGGTCTGCTTTGCTCAGATCGGAACCGAAAGGCAGGCGGGTATCGGAACTGGCCACGAGCGTCCACTTTTCGGGTGTCTCGCCCACTTCGATCCGGTAACGCATCGCCAGGCGGTCGGCGTATTTTTTCTCGCGATCACGAGCCCAAGTGATCTCGCTGATCTGAGTCGATTCCGGCAGCTCGATCTGCACCCAGCCTTTGCCCTTCTCGCCGGAGATCCAGGAGAAACTGTTGCCAAACTTGCCATCGTTGAGGTGTTCCAGCTTGTGCTTGGGATTTGATCCCAAGTTGCTGGACGATGTCGCTTTTCCGGATAGCGCGACGTTTTTTCGGTCAGAGCCAGCGGCGCTCCAGATTTCCAGTTCATCGATGCAGGGCTGGCTGTCTCCCTGAGTCGCCTCGATCGTGAACCGGACTAAGCGGGCGGAGATGGGATCGAAAATTTCCGTGTTGGAAGCCGCCGTCACCGGTTCCCGAATGGGCATCTCGCCCAGCTCCCGACGGAGTTCTTCCAGTTCCAAGCCAACGGCTTCGGCGGCCGCTTTTCGTTCCTCAGAGTTTGTTCCCTTCAATTCGCGCTCGCCATGTTCCACTCCGGTAAAGACGGACTGCATCGCGAAGAAATCGGTCTGAGTGATGGGATCGAACTTGTGATTGTGACACTTGGCGCAGCCCATGGTCAGCCCGAGAAAAGCCGTGCCGGTGGTGTTGACCATGTCGGAGAGTTCATCCTGCCGCTGCATCTTGCCGAGCACCGGGTCTTTCCCTTTCACCCGATCCCAGGCGCCACCGACGATGAATCCGGTAGCGGCATCCTGTCCCACGGTGTCACCGGCGATCTGTTCAAAGACGAAGCGGTCGTAGGGCTTGTCGTCATTCAGCGCCCGAATGACGTAGTCGCGATAGTGGTAGGCGGTGGGGCGTTCGTGATTGGTCTCGAAACCGGCCGATTCGGCGAAGCGAACCACGTCGAGCCAATGTCGCGCCCAACGTTCCCCGTAGTGGGGCGATGCCAGCAGGTGATCGGCGAGGTCGGCGGGATCGGCTTCCGCAAATTGGGCGAGTTCTTCCGGGGTGGGGAGCAGGCCGGTCATGTCCAGAAACATCCGGCGAACCAGCGAGCGTCGATCCGACTCCGGATTGAAATCAAGGCCGTTGGCTTTCAATTTCTCGGCCACGAAGGCATCGATGGGATGGGCAAACTCGGAGGCAGGGATGGGAGGTCGCTGGATGGGTTGAAAGGACCAGTGATCCGTGGTGAACGTCGACAACTCTGCCACGGCCGGCTGCCAGGGCGCGGCATCGTCGATCCACGCTTTCAACGCCGCTGTCTGCGCTGCCGAAAGCGGTTCGCCTTTGGGAGGCATGCGATGCTCGGGATCCTCGGAAGTCACCAACGCGATCAGATGGCTGGCCGCGCTGTCGCCCGGAACGATGGCTTTCTCACCCGAGTCGCCGCCCCGAAGCGCCGAGGTCATCGTATCCAGTCGCAGCTGCGATTTCTGTTTGTCGGCTCCGTGGCAATCGAGGCAGCGCGCTTCCAGAATGGGGAGAATGTCGGCCTGAAAATCGACGGCCAAACTGTGGCCTACGTTCCCGAGTATCATCGCCATCATGACCATGCCGGCCAGGGTGGAGGTCATTCGCTGGGTGGAGGGTCGATGGAATCTTGCCGTCATGGAAAGAGCGTGGCGCGAAAGGCCTCGTCGTGCGCTGACGACGAGAACTCCTGAAGGTACCGGTTTCCAGCGGCACACTCAAGCCACTGGATGCACGTAAACCAGCCATGCGAGGTTTCGTGAGTTGGACAAAATTTAAGCGCGGCGCTGTATCGTCCGAATCGAAACGATGGCGTTGGCCCGACGAGACAGCGGCAGCAGACCGGGCGTCTTGATTGCCGGGTCTTTGACCAGATAGTCGTCGCCTGATTTTCCGCAGATGAGAACCCAATGCGGAATACCCAGGGGAAGCATGAACTTTGCGAGAACGAGTCGCCCTGCCTTCAGATCGTCGTCGATTCGGGAATGACTTGGGACCTGGTGAACAACGACTTCGATTTCATTGTCGGAAGCGATTCGTATCGCATCCCATCGAATCCAACCACGTTCGGTGTAGCCGCCGTTTTCGATCAGGGAATCATTGAGGAGATTGGGTTCCGTTGTGATTCCGAAATGGTTGAAAGCCATGCTGACACAGCAAAGCGTGCAACCGACGGCCCCGATGGACTCTTTGCTGCCTCCTATCGTTTCCCGGGCCCAGGCAGGGTCGCTCTGGCAGTGATGCGGTTCCTTTTCAGTGAGGAGGAGATCGAGTTTTTCGCCGCCACGGGTCGCGATGCTTCCGGGCGACGGCAGCGATGGAGGAGAGAGCAGGATCCAGGCGACAAGGGCGAGCGCGCCGATGACCAATGCGAGCGTGGTGACAACGAAGAAGCGTTTCATGCCGCCCGGATACGGAGCGAGGCGGGCGCTCCTTTCAGCAAATTGGCTCCGAACTTTCCAAGCCGTGAGCTTCGGCGACTTCGGTGCAGGTCAGTCGACCATCCTGGCAATTGATCCCGCCGACGAGTTCCGGATGGCGTCCGCAGGCGCCGGCGAGACCTTCGGTGGCGAGATACTGAACGTAGGGCAGCGTCACGCTGGTGAGCGCCTGGGTCGAGGTGCGGGCATAGGCACCGGGCATGTTGGCGACGCAGTAATGGATGACGCCTTCCTCGACAAAGATCGGATCTTCGTGAGTGGTCGGCCGGGTCGTCTCAATACAACCACCCTGGTCCACGGCGATGTCGACCAGCACCGTGCCTTTGCGCATCGTCCGAAGCATCTCGCGAGTTACCAGTTTGGGAGCCTTGGCCCCTGGCACCAGCACGGCGCCGATCAGCAAGTCGGTGCGGGGCAGGATCTCCATCAGCGCCGCTTCGCTCGAGTAAAGTGTGCGCGCCGCCGGGAGAGCGGTGTCGAGCCAGGTCATGCGTTCGCTGCTGACTTCGAGAATGGTCGTTTCCGCTCCGATACCGGTCGCCATTTTGGCGGCATTGGTTCCGCAGGTGCCTCCGCCGATGATGGTGACGCGACCGGGAAGCACACCGGGAACTCCGCCGAGCAGGGTGCCGCGCCCGCCGGCATGCTTCGCGAGAAAGTAGGCACCAACCATCACGCTCATCCGACCAGCGACTTCGCTCATCGGTTCGAGCAGTGGCAGGCGATGCCCGATTTTCACTGTTTCATAGGCGATTCCCGTCACCCCCGTGGCGACGAGATCTTCCGTGAGTTTTTTGTCAGCCGCGAGGTGGAGGTAGGTGAACAGTGTCTGCCCCTTTCGGAGCATCTGGATCTCCGCAGGTTGCGGTTCCTTGACCTTGACGATGAGATCGGCGCGCTCGAAAACCTCGGCCGCGCTGTCGACCACCTCGGCACCGGCATCCCGGTATTCCTCGTCCGGATAGTCGGCGCCCAGTCCCGCCCGGGTTTCGACGATCACCTTCACTCCGCGCCTGACCAGTTGAGCGGCTCCCGGAGGAGTCAGTCCGACCCGGTTTTCCTGAGCTTTAATCTCTTTGGGGCAGCCTACAGTCATTCAGGAAGGAGAGAGGATGGAGGAGAACGGAGAGAGAAAACTCAGGAGTTGAGAACCTGTTCCTCGGCCTTTTTCCCTTCGGGAGCGCGCTCAAGGATTTCGACTTCGTAGCCGTCCGGGTCAGTGACAAAGGCCATCTTGCTCTTTTTGCCGGAAGGGAATGCCTCGCGCCAGTCTTCGGGCCAGATTTCGATGCCGTCTTTTTCGAGTTTGTCGCAGTAGTCCACGATGTCTGGTACGCCAAGGGCGGTGTGCATCAGATCCTCGGGGAACTCGACTTTGAAATCGGGCGAGTAACACAGTTCGAGAAAATGATCGCTGCCGTCGAGCTCGAGAAACGCCAGCTGGTTGCCGGCTGGCGACTTGTCGGTGCGTCGTGTCAGCTTGAAACCGAGCTTCTGGTAGAAATCGATCGTTTCGTCGAGATCGCTGACCCGGATTCGGGTATGGAGGAAATGGATCATCGTTTTGAAATCAGTGGGGCGAAGAGGCAAAATGTTCACGCAACACATCGCGACCGAAATCGCCTTTGAAGTCGCGCCACACGGCGTGGACGTGGTTTGCGCCGTTCTGAGTGTTTGCATACTCCAGCAGAAAAGTCGGCCCTTGGATGCGGTAGTATTGAGGTTTCATGTCCTCAAATTCACCCGCGCAGGCAAAGACGATTTTGTCGATCCCTGCGGCTTCGATCTCCGCCATTTCCTGGTCGGCGATCTCTGGTCGGAGACGATGCACGTAGACATCCATCAGCCCGCGAAGCGCCTTTTTCTGATCGTCATTTAGTGCGGTGAAGGGGATGCCGTCATTGCCCAGCGAAGCGACTTCCGGCAGGGCTTCGGAGAGGACATCCTTCGGAGCCTTGTCGGCGATGAGTGCCTGCTTCGTTTGTCCTTCATCCAGCGATTTTACGAAAGCTGCTCCGAGATCTTCTTCCTCGGCCAGCACCTTGGTGCCTTTGCGGGGTCCTTCGAGCACTTCGGCCGGATTGGAGCCAAAAAAGCTCGGAGTGGCGGAAGTCACCTTGCCATCGGCAATCGTGAAATTCAGGGACATGTGGTGTCCTTCAAGGCTCCAGCCCCAAGCTTTCGAGCCGGGCTCACCGAAAATACTGAAGTAATACATTTCCGGGTTCCGCTTTTCCGAGTGATTCTCCAGTTCCCACAGGACTTGCTCCAAACTCATGATAGTCGTGGCTTTGGAGAATCCGTCGTGACTCATGGCCGAATTCAGCAGGGCAAACGCGAGTGCCCGCTGATCCTGCCGCATGTCGCGCATGGTGAGACCTTTGCGCATGCCCTCGCCCTCGAACGGCTTCGGAATGAAGTGCCAGTTCGTCCGGCCCGGATCGTTGATGGCATAAGTCGCGGTCTTTTTCTGCTCGGCATCAAGAGTGGACAGCCAGGCATTCGCAGCTTTGGCCATGGATTCGGCGGCGTCGTGGGCCCGGACCTGTCCGGGGAGAGAGAGTCCGATTGCGATGATCGGAAGAGCAAAAATGGCAGGGCGTAATTTCATGGACCCAGACTGAACCAAAACACAGGCAAAGGGCAAGACCGCGATTGAGGGCGAACGGTGATCACGGGGCGATCTCAAAACGGGGAATTCCAACAGCGAAGTCTGAGAGATTCCTTGCAAATCGGAGTTGAATCCCGCGCGCATCTGCGTTTGGTTGAGCGCTCGCGCGAATCGGTTTCTCGGACTGATTCCTCGAAACAGCCTCATGGTGTAACGGTAGCACGACAGATTCTGATTCTGTTTGTTAAGGTTCGAATCCTTATGAGGCTGCCACTTTTTTGGCCGATCATCCAGAGCATTGATCGGGCCCCCTCTCAGGGGAGTTGAACGAATCAAAGTTGCGGTCTATTCTCCCGCCCGTTTTCACATTTCAACTCGCTGAATATTTCACATTATGGGCAGAGCCTTCGAATACCGCCGTGCCTCCAAGGAAAAGCGCTGGGACAAAATGTCCAAGATCTTTCCGAAACTGGCAAAATCGATCACCATGGCCGTCAAGGAAGGCGGCTCCGACCCGGAATCGAATTCCAAGCTGAGGCTTGCGATTGCCAATGCCAAGGCGGAGAACATGCCCAAGGACAATGTCGAGTCGGCCATCAAACGCGCTGCCGGCAAGGACTCGGCCGATTATGACGAAGTGAACTACGAGGGCAAAGGCCCGCATGGCGTCCTCATCTTTATCGAAACTGCCACCGACAACATCAATCGGACCGTCGCCAATCTGAAAACCATCTTCAACAAGGCCGGTGGCCAGATGGTGCCGACGGGTTCCCTGGAGTTTCTATTCGATCGCAAAGCGGTCATCGAATTTCCAGTCCCAGAAGATAGGGAGATGGACGAGATCGAACTGGAACTCATCGATGCCGGTCTCGAAGAACTCGAAATCAACGATGGAACTGCCTACGCCTACGGGGATTACACGAATTTCGGAAAACTGAATCAGGCGGTGATCGACCTCGGCATCGAGCCGGGCAAGAGTAGTCTCCAGCGCATTCCCAACGCGCCTCAGGAAATGGCCGAAGAACTCCTCGAAGAAATTGAAGCTTTCATCGATAAGCTCGAAGACGACGAAGACGTTCAGGCGGTTTACACCAACATTGCCTGATCGATCCCATCGACCCATCTAAGAGGGTTAAGTCCGCGATCCAACAGGGTTAAATCGCGCCTGTGGCCAGCCTCAGATCGAGCTGAAAATCCCGCTCCGCGATCACTCGGATTTCGGGGAATCCGGGCGCTTGGGGATTGAGTAGAAAATTGGATTCCTCCGGGATGATCACCGAGGGGACTTTCAGCGCGACGGTTTTCCCGGCGATGAGCCATTCGGCACCGATGGATTGAGGAACGCCGCCCGCCGGCGTGGCATCCCATCCGTCAGGCAACACCGGAACTTCCGCTACGAGTTCGTCGGGGACATCGATCGTCAAAAGGCGATAAACCAAACCACGGCTCCGCCCGGTCAGGTGAACCAGCATCTCGAGAGCCGCCAGGGATCGGCTTCCTGCGGCATAGACGCAACGCCAACCCGGAGGATTCCACCGACCTCCATAAAGCCGGGCACCTTCCCCGCTCAGAGCAGAATGGGCGTAGCGAGGGGTGACGATCCGGTAGCAGTTCATCGTCCCTCTGTCTGGGGAGATCAGGAGAAAACCCCGTGCTCCAGTCGCCCCAACAAATACTCCACTTCTCGGGCACCCACTTCGGTGTCGGCAAAGGAAAGCGGTGTCTCTCCGCTGAATGCCACGGCCGGGCTCTTGAGCCATTCGCGGGCGGCTGGTTCCTCGCCAAAAACTTCTACGGCCCGACCGAGGAGACGGGCAAAGCGCACGATCCGCTCGCTTTCCGGGGGCTCCAAGTGCCCGGTCTTGCGCCGCCGATGCAACGTGGCCCGCGAAATGCCGAGCAGGGGAGCCAACTGATCGTCCGAGATGGCCAGCCATCGGGCGAGGGCATCGAATTCTGCCATCGGCATGCCCCGACGGATCCGGGCGATGACGGCCGCCGGCTGGTCGGCCACGGTGGCCGGCTCCTGCATTCTGATTGAGAACTCTGCTGCAGATGCCTGACGAAGGTGATTCACGTAGTCGTTGGGCTCGCTGTATTTCATGTGAATCAATCTATCACTTCATCTGAAACGGTCAACTCTCTTCACTCTTCACCCTGAAAAAATGCCTCACCTACCGACGAACGATGAAGGGAGGGCTTGAATCGACTGGTCCAAGGGTGTTGTCTCGTTCGATAGATCATGTCTGAAACCACTGGAACTCCCAATCCCGTCGCTCTGGCAGCCGCTGAAGGTTCGGTGTTTGCCTTGACTGAAGAAATGCTGGAACGCGGCTGTGAAGCGGCCCGTCAAAGTCCCCGGCGACGCATCATTTTTCCCATTCACCGCCGACCGGAGGCGTTGGTTCAGAGGATGCTGAATTTCATGCAACCGGACACCTACGTCGTTCCGCATCGGCATCCGTTGGAGCATGCCATTGAGACGGTGCAGGTGTTGCGAGGGGCGTTGGGTTTTTTGATCTTTAATGAGCAAGGCAAGGTTGTCTCCACTCACCGACTTTCTGCAGCTGAAAGTGTGTCACTTTTGGACATCGAGCCTGGTATCTGGCATGGGATGGTAATTCTGGCGCCTGACACTGTGATCCTGGAGGTCAAGCGAGGCCCATACGACGCGTCGACCGACAAAGAATTCGCTTCGTGGGCACCAGGAGAGGGGGACGAAGAGGCGCCGGATTTTGCGAAACTTTGGCGGGCCCTGTTTGCCTGATCGCAGGTGCTGATTGCGGCTTGCTTTCAGAAACAGTGCCCGTAGTTTCGAGCGTTTTTTCAGGTCATGGCGGTTCCTCTTCTCGATGTCAATGCGCAGAACCAGCCGTTGGAAGCGGAGCTCAATGCCGCCTTTCAGCGGGTGTTGGGTCACGGTCGCTTCATTCTCGGTCCTGAGGTTGCGTCCTTTGAGGAATCCGTCGGCAAGATGTTGGGCGCAAAGCATGCGATTGGTGTTTCCTCCGGCACGGATGCACTGCTGCTGGCGTTCATGACGATCGATCTTGGCCCTGGCGACGAAGTCATTTGCCCGGCTTTTACCTTTTTCGCCACGGCGGGAACGATTGCTCGAACGGGAGCGACGCCGGTTTTTGCGGATGTTTGCCCGATCTGTTTCAATCTCGACATCGCTGATGCGAGACGAAAGATCACCTCAAAGACGAAAGCGATCGTGCCGGTGCATCTTTTCGGACAGAGCGCTGACATGGACGCCATCAACGCTCTTGCGGAAGAACATGACCTCCGGGTGATCGAGGATGGAGCACAGGCGATCGGGGCGACCTATCGCGGAAAGGCCTGCGGCACCATGAGTGATTTCGGCTGCTACAGCTTTTTCCCCAGTAAAAATCTGGGTGGCTTTGGCGACGGCGGTCTCGTGGTGACCAATGACGATGAGTTGGCGGATCGAGCCAATATTCTGAAAGTTCACGGTGGGCGACCGAAGTACTACCATCATCTGGTGGGAGGTAATTTTCGCTTCGATACCCTGCAAGCAGCCCTGTTGGAAGTGAAGCTGGCCCACTATGATGGCTACACCGAGAAGCGTCAGGCGAATGCCGAATACTACACGGAACGTTTGCGGTCACTTCCCGGAGTGGCCATTGCCGATCCTGCGCATTGCCGGTGCGCGGCCGATCAGGCTGCATGGTTGGAGGAATCAGGAGCGTCGATCATTTTGCCGACCGCCTATGAGCACAACGAGCATATCTGGAACCAGTACACCCTGAGAGTTATCGGTGAAGGTCGTCGCGAAGCGCTCCGTGCCCACCTGACCGAACGGGGCATCGGTTGTGAGATTTACTATCCGGTGACGATGGATCAGCAGCCCTGTTTTCAATCTTTGCCGAAGAGTTCCCGCCAAGGTTGTGAGGTGGCGCATCGGTTGGCTGATGAAGTGTTGAGCATTCCTGTTTACCCCGAACTGACGGACGCGCAGAAGGACGAAGTGATCGCTGCTATCGTCGAGTTCTTTGCATAGAGCCATGTCTGAAAAAGAATATACCTCTATCCGCCACGCCATCGAATCTCCCGTCACGGACCGAATGGAATCTAGGGATGTGACCATCCAGGGCTGGTGTTTCGACGAAATGAACGGCCCGCTGAAAGGGATCCGAGTCCGGGTGGGAAATAAGATTTTCAAAGCCCGCCGCAAGCAGTCCCGACCGCAAGTGGGCCGGATATTTCCCAGAGCGGAGGAAGCGGGTCGGAGCGGATTCACGGTGGAGGTCAAGTTGCCGCGCGGCGGGGGACAGATCGTTTTGGAGTGCCGGGGAGCTGACGGTAATTGGAGGGTGTTGGAGGTCCGATCCATGAAAGCTCCGTGGATCGAGTGGCCTTGGCGGAGCCGGATGAAGGAGGAGGACCTCTATCAGTTGTGGATCGAGCGTTACGACCGGATCGATGACGAGCAACGAGCCCAGATGAAGTCCCGGATAGAGTCGATGCCGATCCCGCCCGTGATATCCGTAGTGGTGCCGATATACAATACGCCGGAAAAGTGGCTGCGACGCATGATTGAATCGGTGCAGGACCAGATCTATCCGCATTGGGAGCTGTGCTTGGCAGATGACGCATCTCCCGACGCTCGGGTGAGTCGGGTCCTTAAGGAAATGGCAGACAGGGATCCCCGAATTAAGTTGGCTTTCCGGACGGAGAATGGTCACATTTCCGCCGCGTCCAATTCGGCGATCGAGTTGGCGACCGGGGAGTTCATGGCGTTGCTTGATCACGACGATGAGTTGCCGCAGCATGCCCTCTATTGGATAGCCGAGGAGATCCTCGCCCACCCGGAGGTGGATGTTATTTTCTCAGATGAGGACAAGATCGACGCCGAAGGCAGGCGTCTGGCTCCCTATTTTAAACCCGACTTCAATTATGATCTCCTGCTTTCCCAAAACTGCGTTTCCCATCTGGGGGCCTATCGTCTCGCGAAGGTGCGGGAGGTGGATGGCTTCCAAGTGGGCATGGAAGGCAGCCAGGACTGGGATCTTTTTTTTCGAGTCTTCGAGACGAGTGATCCGAGCCGCATTCGGCATATTCCCAGAATCCTATACCATTGGCGCGAGATTCCCGGGAGCACCGCTCTGCGGGGGTCCGAGAAGCCCTATGCGTTGACTGCTGGCATTCGTGCTGTCGCGCGTCATTTGGAGCGGATAGGGCAGAAGCCGGACGAAGTGACTTTTGCGGGAGATTTTCTCCGTGTCATCTGGCCTTTGCCAGAGCCTCCACCCCCGGTGACGCTGATAATGCCGACGCGGAACATGCTTCCGCTGATGCGGAAGGCTGTGGATTCCATCTTGGAACGGACGGACTATCCGGATTTCGAATTGTTGATCGTTGACAATGACTCTGACGATCCGGAGACGATCGCCTACCTCAGAGAGAAAGCCGCATCCGATTCGAGGGTGCGGGTGCTGGCGGTGCCAGGAGAGTTCAACTATTCCCATCTCAACAACTCCGCCGTGGCGGCTACTGATAGGCCGGTGATCGGCCTTGTGAACAATGATCTTGAGGTCATGAATGGCGAGTGGCTAAGGGAAATGGTGTCCCAAGTGGAGAGACCAGGGATCGGGGCGGTGGGAGCGGCGCTTTTCTATCCTGATGGGCGAGTACAACACGCTGGTGTGGTAATCGGCATGGTGAGCGGCGCGGGGCATCCGTTTCGGGGGGCCGCGAATGCTTCAAAGACCCATGGCGCGCGTGCGTCGCTAGCTCAGAATTACTCTGCTGTTACAGCCGCTTGTCTGGTGGTCAAGCGATCAGTCTATGAGGAGGTGGGCGGTCTGGATGAAGGCGCTTTTCGGGTCGGGTTGAATGACGTGGATCTCTGTCTCAAAATTCTTGCCACGGGGCGCCGAAATCTTTACACGCCGTTTGCGGAGATGCTTCATCATGAGTCCGCCAGCCGATCGGACATGGAAAAAACTCCCGAAGGAGCCGAGCGGGCCGCCCGAGAAAACGCCGCTCTCGCCGCCAAGTGGTCGAATCTGTTCGACCATGATCCGGCATGGAATCCGAACTTGTCGTTGCGGACAGAATCTGCTGAATTGGCTTTTCCGCCAAACCGAATCGGTTAGTCTTTCCGATGAATGCCAACCTAACCCTCCGTGCAATGAAATTTCCCATTACTCTTAGAAAAAAAGCAGAAAGAAAAGTGCTTCGAAAAAAGGAGGAGATCCTTCGATTGCGTGAAGAAATCAAGACGCTAAAGGCGGAAAAGAAGCAGGCGATTCGTGAGGTGAAACGGAGTTTCGCGGATCTGAGCAGGGAGAACTTCAATCGTCGAAGATTGATCGCAACTGCTTTGATTGGAGAAGGGATAGAGATAGGAGCCCTTCACTTTCCACTTCCCGTGCCGGAGGGAACGAAAGTGCGGTATGTCGACATGTCTACCAAGGAAGAGAACATCAAGCGCTACCCGCATCTGGATGCTGCTGCGATCGTCGAGACAGACTACCTCTGCAATGGGGAAAGTCTCGAAGTGATCGAGGATGAGTCGCAGGATTTTGTGATCTCCAACCATATGCTGGAACATTGTATCAATCCGCTGGGTACTTTGCGGAATTTTCTCAGAGTGACCCGTCCGGGAGGTTTGCTTTTCATCACCTTGCCCGACAAGCGGTTCACCTTCGACGCCAAGCGTCCAGTCACCCCCTTTGCGCACATCGAGGAGGACTTCAAGATCGACAGGAAGGTGGAGGATCTGGAGGTGTATGAATTGTGGGCCAAATATGTGAGAGAAGGAGCGGATCCGATAGCGTTGCATCGAAATCAGAACAATATTCACTTCCATGCTTGGACTCAGTGGGAGATTCTCGAAATGTTCATCGAGGCCGGGCGTCGCTTGGGTTTTCCGCTGGAGATCGAGTGGGCAGCGAAAAGTGGCGGTGAGTTTATCGTGCTGTTGAGAAAAGAGGAGTCCACATCTGGACTGGAATCTGCGCATTAGTCATCATGAACCAGAGCCGCTTCTCATTTCTGCGTTCAAATCAGTTGGTGGGTTTCGGCATATTAGTTTTGTGTGTCTTGGATTGGATACCTTTCTCGATCCGAGGAAAGACAGTGGGCCGCTTCCAGAGGTGAGCGAAGGTCAGACGAAAAGGGGATTCCTCTCCGAAAGGACGATCTCTCTCTAGTGCTCTAACCTCCGTGAAATG
>JAGROX010000494.1:424-1589 GCA_020440025.1 Verrucomicrobiia bacterium | reverse complement strand
ACCGCCATCGCCATCGCCGGAGATCCGGTGCAGATGGCCACCGCGTTCAAACTCGGCGTCGAAGCAGGTCGACTCGCCTTCGAATGCGGTCTTCCCGAAAAGCGAGACGCCGCGTCTGCGACCAGTCCGCTGACAGGTTTTCTCTACGAGAATTAGCCGCGCCGATTTCGGCGCGTGTTCGGGATTGATCTTCGCACAGTGAGCCATCATGCTCCCGTGCACATGAAAAAGTTGTTCATCCTTCTTTCCCTTTCTGCGCTTCTTCTGGCACCACCCAGTTCGGCATTTGCCCAGCAAAAGCCCGCCGCAAAAGCCGCTCCCGCCCCTGCCCTGGACCTTCAGGATGGCGATACCCTCGTCTTCCTCGGCGACTCGATCACTCATCAGTGTCTCTACACTCAGTATCTCGAGGATTTTTTCTACACCCGCTATCCTGATCGACGCATTCACTTCCACAACTCCGGCGTCAGTGGTGACCGGGCGATCAATGCGCTGGATCGATTTGATGACGATGTCGCCGCATTCAAACCCAAGGTCGTCACCATTCTCCTGGGAATGAACGACGGTGCCTACGAAGATTTCAACGCCGAAACCTTTGACACCTACGCCAAGGACATGACGACGGTGCTTGACCGCATCGAACAACTGGGGGCCAAAGCGATCGTGATGTCGCCGACGATGTTCGACCATCATCAACTGGCACTCCAGATGGAGAATCCCGAATACCGTTTTCGGACTCGCAGCTTCTCCGGTCAATACAACGCCCTGCTGGCCTTTTACGGTGGCTGGTTACGTGAACGAGCGGGCGAGCGTGGGCTGCCGTTTGCCGATCAATGGGCTCCGATGAACGAGCACACCTTCGTCCAACGACGCAGCGAACCCGATTTCTCCCTGGTTCCCGATGCCATTCATCCCGCGCCGGCCGGCCATTTCCTGATGGCTTTCGAACTGCTCTCGCAAGTGAACCCGGATCGAAAAAGTGTCAGCAGTATTTCCGTGGTCCCCGGAGGTAAAAACTGGCGAACCAACCCGGAAGTCAGCGATCTGGTGGTTTCAGATGCCAAAGATCATGTCAGCCTCACTCACCTTGCCAGATCTCTCCCCTGGGTCGTTCCGTCCAAAGCCTGGGCGGTCGATGGAAAATGGGATGCCGAGCCCGATGCCA
>JAGROX010000494.1:0-168 GCA_020440025.1 Verrucomicrobiia bacterium | reverse complement strand
CCTGGGCCGGCATCAAGGGACTCCGGAAAAAGATCGCAGAAGCCGCCGAAGCTCCGGCGCCCGAGCCGGGTGCCAAAGCAGGCCCCACCCCCGAAGATCTCAAGGCCCAGTGGGAAGCCCGCATGGTCAAGATTGGGGAATTACTCGATCTCGCAAAGACCTACGAGG
>JAGROX010000018.1 GCA_020440025.1 Verrucomicrobiia bacterium | reverse complement strand
ACGGCCGCCTTTGATTTCCGGGAAGTGCTCGAAAAAGTCATCATCGATGTGTCCCACTCTCACTTCTGGGATCTCACCTCCGTCGGTGCGCTCGACACGGTCGTGCTGAAATTCCGCCGTGAGGGCACGGAAGTCGAGATTCTCGGCATGAACGAGGCCAGTGCCACTATTGTCGATCGGCTCGCCATTCACGACAAACCCGACGCCCTCGACCGGATGTTGGAACATTGATTGACCGAACGCCCCGATCCATCCCAGACTCCTCTAGTTTTCACCCCGATACTATGTCGACCATTCTCGTCTGCACCGACGGCTCGCAGTACGCGGCCAGCATCTTTCAACACGCCGCCTGGGTGGCGGAGAAATCCGGTGCGGGAGTGCATGTGCTCCACGTCATCGAACGTGAGGAAACCCACAAACCCGCCGATTTGACCGGCAGCCTCGGTTTTGATGCCGGCAGCGAATTGATGGAAGAGCTCGTCAAACTCGACGAAGCCCATTCCCGGGTTGCTCGTCTGCGCGGCAAGGCAGTCCTCGAAGACGCGGCTCGTCAGCTGAAAAGCGCCGGAGTCGCCGAGGTCAAGACCACGCAGCGTCACGGTTCCGTCGTTGAGACCGTGGAAGAGTTTGAGACCGGTGCCGAACTCGTGGTGATCGGAAAACGCGGAGAACATGCCGACTTTTCCAAAGGGCACCTTGGCAGCAATCTGGAACGCGTCGTCCGCAGTGCCAAGATTCCTGTCCTCGTCGCCTCGCGGGCCTTTCGACCAATTCAGAAATTCCTCGTCGCCTTCGATGGTGGCCCCAGTGCGCTGAAGGCGATTCACTTTGCCGCGTCAAATCCGCTGCTGAAAGGGGCACAAGCTCATCTCGTCGCCGTGGGGAAAGAGGGGAGTCCTCAGCGCGAATTGGAAACCGCTGCCACCGGCTTGCGTGGCGCCGGATTTGACGTCCAGGCGGACCTGTTATCCGGACACGCCGACGATGTCATTACTGCTGAGGTCGAGAAACGTCAGATCGACCTGTTGGTGATGGGGGCCTACGGGCATTCCCGCATTCGCCGCCTCGTCATTGGCAGCACCACCACCTCAATTATCCGCACCTGCCACGTGCCGGTTTTGCTCTTTCGCTAAAAACGCCCTGATACTCCCGGTGAGGGAAGCGTCAGGGCGTTTTGGGAAAAGACGTTCAGTCTTGAAGTCGTTGCCGCGAGGGCGACTTACTCGACGTTGGCGCCGACGACCGCAGCCATCTGCATCATGTCGATGGTCTGGCCTTCTTTCAGACCGGTGAGGTCCGTGAGCTTGCCTGACTTGCTGGTCGATTTCGTCTTCTTGAAGATCGGGAGCAACTTGGCGTCGGCGACGATGAACTTGCCACCGTTCTCCGGCTTGCCGTTTGCGGTCTTCGTCTGAAGGCCGTTCTTCTTGATGTAATCCCAGAGCTTCTTGGTGATCTCAGTTCTGGGGAGTTCCTTGGCACCGAGAAATTCGGCCAGTTCGCTCTTGAGTGTCACCGGCTTGTTTAGTCCTTTTGCTTCTTCCATATGTTTGTCGTTGTTGGGGCTTGAATCGATTGGCGGATTCCTCCTTCGCGGGAGCTTTTCGCCAAAAGTTGAATGGTGTAGACCAGTGATTCGCCAAACGAATCCTGATCCCCTCCACCGAACCAGAAGGAAACGGCGAAGTCAATCGGCAGGAATGCACCCATTTCAGGAAGTCAAACTGCCGGATTACCCTTAACGAGACGACAAATGCCAATCAACTGCAAGTACTCATTTTTGCAGGGGTTTGGCGGGGCTGGAGAGTGTTTTCCGGGAACCTTGCGGCTCGGTTCGCCAGAACGAGGCAGAGAGAGTAGAGTGGGCGCGTGACCATTGCCGAGTATGCCGAGCGAGTGCTCTATGCCGAAACCCTCGAGGAGAAACTCAAGATTCTTCCTCTGGCGGAGCTGACGGATGATGGCATCGCGGCGATTCCCCCTCAACTCGTCGAACCAGGGCGACCGATGGATCTGCGAATGCGGATCCGGGGCGCAGAAGGGAAACCTGAGCTTCCGTCGAGACCTCAACTCGTTGATGAAGAATCACGAGGCGTGCTTTTTCACTTTTTTGGGAATCATGAGTTGATGGCCGCAGAACTGATGGCTCTGGCGCTGTTGCGCTTTCCAGATGCCCCGAGAGCGTTTCGAATGGGGCTGCTGCAGACCCTTCGCGAGGAGCAGCGACACACGCTCTGGTATGTGCGTCGGATGGAGGAGTGCGGGGTCACTTTCGGCACCCATCCGCTGAACCGATTCTTCTGGGACATGGTGGCGCAGATGGAGACGCCGCTCGACTACGTGACCCGGCTCAGCCTGACTTTTGAGCAGGCAAATCTCGACTACGCCCGACATTTTGCAGGAGTCATGCGAGAGGCTGGCGATGAAAAATCGGGAAAATTGATGGATCAAATCTATCGCGACGAGATTTCTCACGTCGGCTATGGACTGAAATGGTTTCGCAAATGGAAGCGGGAAGGGCAATCCGATTGGGAGGCATATCAGGAGTCGCTCGTCTTTCCGCTGTCGGCGAGTCGAGCCAAAGGAAACGGAGCCGAGTTTAATGCCGAAGGCCGATTGGCGGCGGGACTGGATGAAGAATTTGTGCGAGAACTGGCAGTCTTCGAGCGATCCAAAGGGCGCACGCCCAACGTTCACTGGTTCAACCCTCACGCCGAGGACGTCATGGCCCGGGGACTCAATGGTGGGGACTACGAGCCGAAGCGATCCGTGACCGAGTTTGTTCGCGACCTCGAGGGATTGGCACTCTACCTGGCGCGACGAGACGATGTGGTATTGGTGAGAGAAACTCAGCGCCGGGAATATCTGGAGCGAATCCGCGCGCTGGGTTTCGATTTGCCGGAATTCGAAAAGGTGGAGTCGGACACGTCGCTCGCCGTCGACAGCCTGACTGCCGATCGCCGACTCAATGATCTTCGACCGTGGTCGTGGGATCCGCGAGTGGCGAAACTCCTGGCTCCGCTGCGGGCGAAGTTGCCGAAATCAGCCGAGACGACGAAATGGTCGGCTGAGATACGCGGCCTTTTCTCCAAGATCTCCCAGATGGAAGAGTGGCCGCAATGGTCCGACGGGGAGATGCCTCTTTCTCATCCGGTCATCGATGGCGAATCCTGGGTGAACGCGGCTGCCTCGATTCAGGAAAACTGGGGAGGTCCGGTCTCGATGGTATGGAAGCCCGAGTTTGCCGCCGCCGGTCGAGGATTTCGCCGGATCGAGCCCGAGGATACAGGCAACCTAACAGGGTTGAATGCCGGACCTAACAGGGTAGAATGGTGCGGAAGAGGGGTGCTGGAACCGTGGGTGGATCGGGTTTTCGATTTTTCAGTTCAGTTCGAGATGACGGGCGACACTCTCCGTCGGATTGGATTCACGCGCCAACTCATCGGAGAACGCGGCCGCTATCTGGGCACGGTGTGGAGTCCAAAATTCTGTCGAGGGCTCGATTCCGAGTTGGCCCAATTCCTCATGCATCACGCCTTGCCCAATTACGATGAGGGTGAGCCTTTTCCAGAGAACCTCCGGGCTTGGTTGGCCGAGGCGGGCTATCGTGGTCCCGTTGGGATCGATGCCTTTGTCTATCGGGACCGAGCCGGAAACTTGGCGCATCGGGTGGTCTGCGAAGTGAATCCGCGATTTACCATGGGCCGACTCGCATGCGACTTGTCTCGACGGGTCAGTGCGGGGCATGCCCTCGCTTTCTCCATCGAGAAAAAACAGGAAAGGACGCCCCCCGAAGAAGGCGTGCGATTCGATGCTCACAGGAAACTCACGGCTGGTCGCATTGCCCTGACCGATGTGGAGGCAGCGGGTGGCTGGGGTGGCTGGTTGAAAGTGGCTCGTGACGTGGCGGAATTGGCGATTCAACCGTAGCCGGCCTTCTACTCGTCATCGCGCCACAGCCAACGCATCATCTCGGGCAGCATGGCGGCAGCGTAGGTGCTGCCGTGGAAGCCTTCGCCCCACCAGTAGCGGTAGTCGTAACCGGAGAACTTGAGAGCGGCTTCCATCTGGCGGTTGGCAAGTGGCCAATTGCCGAACTGGTTGTCGACGTCGTTTGTGCCATCGAGCAGGGCGGCCCGAATGGGCTTGCGCTCGGTCTTTCGAACCAGCGCAGGGTAGACATTTGCGCCGCGGATGTTGGTGAAGGTGCCGACCCAGCCGAGGACTTTGCCGAACTTGTCGGGACGCTCCCACGCGGCGGTCCAGGCACAGGCGCAGCCGCTGGAACCTCCGGAGATGGCCCACATCGCGGGATCGTCGCTAAGCTTCAGGTCGTGCTCGCTGACGACGTGGGGAATGATCTCTTCGAGGAGGAATCTCACATAGGCGTCACCGAGGGAATCGTATTCGAAGCTGCGATTGCGGGCCTTGTCACCGGGCTTCTGGTCTTTGGTTCGACCGGGGTTGATGAAAATGGCGACGGTGACAGGCACCTCACCTTTGGCAATGAGGTTGTCGAGAACGGTGGTGGCGTGAAGACCGTTGCTGGTTTTGGGATCGGCGTGCCGGAGACCGTCCTGAAAAACCATGAGGGCGGCGGGTTTGGACCCGTCATATTGAGCGGGGATGTAGACGACATACTCGCGGGCGGTGTCGGGGAAGATCTTTGAGTCATTCCATTCGTGTTCGGTGACGGTTCCCCGGGGGACGCCCGGTTGCTCCAGAGAGTCGGGAGTGTAGTCGTAGTATTCGATCTTGAGGTTGCCTTTGCCGAGCGCCTTGTCCTTGCCGGTGGCGCGGAGTTCGTAGTCGAAGGTGACACAGTTCGGCAGGGTTTTGGCGAGCGCTTGAAAACCACCGAGATCGGTCATGGTGCCGATGGTCTCTCCGGTATCGAGCCGAACCACGCTGATGGGAGTCTCTGCTTTGCCGACCCAGAGGACGGTCGTCTTTTCGATGACCTTGGAGTTGTTGCTCTCGAAGGCTTTGTCTCCCCAGCTCTTACGAATGAGGGCTGCCGCTTCAGAGGGGTTCTCCGGGATCAGTTTCTCCAAGGCAATGGCAGGGGGCGGGGACCAGGGTTTCTTTTCCTGCGCTGAAAGATCAGTCCGAGAGGCGGCGATACTGCCAAGCAGAGAGGCCAGCATGAGGAAAGCGAGGGGGCGATGAAAAATCGACATGGGCGAAGATTGAACGAGGTTTTCCGGGAAGTCACGCGAAGAGATGGGCGCTTTGGCGGGAGGTCGAAGCGGAAAATGTTGTTTTCCGAGAGGGGGAATTCGGGCTAACCTGTGAAATGGCGATTGATTACACCATCGATCCTGAGGCGAATCTGATTCGGGTGAACCAAGTAGGGAGTTTTTCCATCGCAGAGATGATCCGTCACTCGCTGCGAGTGAATGAAGATCCGGCGTTCGTCCCTGGCATGAACACGCTGACAGATCTCCGGAAGGCCAGCCTGATGGATGAGGTGGCAGCGATTCGCAAATACGTCGATCATTCGGCGGAACTCGCCGAGATTCGCGGAGCCTGCAAATGGGCCTGCCTGGTCGCGGATGAATCCGCCCTGAATCTGATCTGGTCCTTTGATCTGGTGATGCGGGAGCGTGGAATCCCGATTCGGACGAAGGCGTTTCTCGATGAGGCCGAGGCGTTGGCTTGGCTGGCTGAGTGATTATTGTCGAGTTGGCAGGAAAGCCAACGCTCAGCGAGTCACTGAGGCTGTTTTCGGCTCTTCATTGGCTACGGGAAGCGCTGCCGTCTCTTCGGTTGGTAGCGCGTCGATGGCGCTTTCGCCTTCGGTCTCACGGCGCTCGCGAAGTTCCTCCAACGCTTCATTGGGGAGATAGCCGGCAAGCCGATCGATGTGGAAGTTCCAGGCAATGATCTCCCAGTCTGAATTTCCCGAGTGCTTGAAACTCACCCGGACGCCGCAGGTATCGGAGCGAAGGCGCTGCGGGACCTGATAGCGAACCGTCTTGCTCTCTGCATCCCAAGTATGAGTGACTTTGCCGAATCCGGTCACCCGGACGGTGACGCTTTCGGGATCAAATCCGGCAAGGTCGCCGATGCTCATCTGAATCTCGGGAAGTCGGTCGATGATGGTCTGCCCTTCGCTGGGCCAGGTGCTGACGAGAGGGCCTTTGACTTCGCCGGATTCGTCGGTGGATTCGGTCATGAGCTTTCTGCCTGAAGTCGTGGTGCCGCCGCCACCGAAATCGAGCGCCTGGTCAAAGTTCGCCAAGGTGGTGCCGTGGACAACGTAGCGCCCCAACCTGGCATCCTGATCCGCCCAAAGCGTCTTCTTTCCATTCACGGTGAAACAGGCTTCGTAGCCAAAGGCATCAGAGATTTCCACGACTTCGTCACTGAAGATTCCGAAGGGGTAGGCGAAGGTTTTGAGGACCTGACCATAGGCACCGAAGTTCTCGTTCAGGAAGTTCCAGGAATCCTCGAGTTCGCTGTGCAGCCAAGCCGTATGCGCTTCGGCGCTGCGACCGCTGCGACTGGCCATGTTCTGATGACTGACGCTGTGGCTACCGACATCGGCGCCGTTGGCCATGAGTTCCTTCACTTCATCAAAGGTGAGGGAACGACCGCCCACGCCGACATATTTCTTGTAGAGGAAAATGGTGAACGGATAACCGAATTCCTTCAACACGGGCATCGCGAGGGTGTGGGTGGCTTTCCAACCGTCGTCGATCGTGATCATGATGCTTTTCTCAGGGATGTCTTCTTCGCCGCGTTTCCAGGCGAGGAATTGCGCCATGCTGATGACGGGAAGCTCGGCATCCTTGATCGCTTGCATCTGGCCCCGGAAATCATCGATGTTGATGATCATGTCGTTGCGGGATTTGCCATCGGTGAAGTCGTGATAGCCAAGAATGGAGACGCGCGCTTCTTTGTTGATCACTGGCTCCATCTTCACCGGCTCAGGCGGAGGAGGAATGACCATGTCCGGCTCGTCAGCAAGCAATTGTTCGGGGTCTGGCTGAGGAATGCCCGAGGCTCCCGGAGGCTTGCGATTGAGAGCTTCCTCCAGCTTGGCTCCCAAGCCATCGACTTTGTCACAGGAAACCAGCGACAGACTGAGAACAGCAAAGAGCGTGGAAAAAACGAGCGAAAATGCGCGGGGAAAGAGTGGGCAGGTCATGAAAGCGCAGAGGCAGGTGCTGAGAAAGATGGGAAAGCCAAACATACGTCACCGGACCATTGGCAACAACGCCCGTTTTTGCGCCGGGAGGGGAAGAATCAAGGTTTTGGGAGATTGTAAATTCTGACAGAGTCGACGATTGAGGCTCGACGTGCCTTGCTGGAATCGGGTTTGATGAGGCGTACTCCTTTTTTCTATCCGATCGAATCTATGAACGAGGTATTTTCTCGCGACATTCTCGTCGCCAAGCGCTGCCACATTTTGTCGCGTTTATTTTTGGGACTACTGGTCATCGGTCTGATGTGGACAGGGGGCCAAGGCCTGATGGCGCAGGACGATCTCACTGTGCCCGGACTCACCGACAATCTGCCGGTCGAGGTGGGGCCACCTCCCGGAACGGTGGTGTCTGACGATGGGACCGTATCGAAAGCCGACACGTCACTGTTTGGGCTGATCGCGGCGGGTGGCTGGGCCATGTGGATTCTGGGTTTGTTTTCCATCGCGGTGATCGGGTTGGGTATCTATTGCTACCTCGATCTTAGGGCGGCGAATTTCTGTCCAGCCGCGTTGACGAAAAAGCTCAGCGACGAGATGGCGACGGCGAATCTCAAAGCAGTTGCCGTGGTGGTGAAGGACGACCCGACCACCTTGGCGCGGATGATGGCGGCCTTTGCTCATGAGATCGAAGAGACGGGCTACTCCACCGATGACAACCAACTGATCCGCGACCTCATGATGGAAGCGGGGATCAAGCACAACCGAAAACGGGCCCGGGTGATCAACTACTTCTCCGTGCTTGCTCAGGCGGCACCCATGATGGGGCTGCTGGGCACGGTGTCCGGGATGATCAAGGCGTTTGGCACACTGGGAAACAAGGGAATGGGAGACCCCAGTCTGTTGGCGGCCAATATTTCGGAGGCGCTGGTCACGACTGCCACCGGGTTGATGATCGCATTGCCGGCCATTTTCCTGTATTTCTTTTTCCGAGATCGACTCGAGGAACTCATCACCCGCTGCGAGGATTTCGGTGTCGAAATGTTGAACCAACTCCGTCGGGCGGCCTATGCGAGTGCATCGGGACCTTCTGAGGATTCGATCCCGGCTCCGGATTTGCCATGAGTGCGAGTTCCTCCAGCAAATTGCGAGGGCGGCTTTTTCGCTCAGGCACTTGCCAAGTCGATCTGTCTCCGATGATCGATCTGGTGTTTCTGTTGCTGATCTTTTTCATGGTCAGCTCGACGATGATTACTTACCGAAAAGATCCCAACGTCACCGTGCCCATCGCCACCGAAGGCAAGGTGCCGGGACTGGTGCAGGGCCGGGTTATCCTGAACGTCTATGGCGACGGCACCATCAAGTCGGAGGATGGCGAAAAGCTGACGGTGGACGAAGTGGAAGCCCGGATGAGACGGGCGAAGCAATCGGACCCTGGCGTTCGACTGCATGTTCGGGCCGATCAGTTGGCCGCCCATGCAAAGGTCAAGGAAGTGATCGATGCCTCGGCCCGTGGTGGCGTCGCCAATGTGATTTTCTCAACCTACATCACCGACAAGTGAGCTGAGCCGATCCAAATCAGACTGATGAAATACGATCGCCATCAGCGCAGTCCGTTTAGTCGGGACGACGAGCCGGAGTTGAACATTTCTCCGCTCATTGATGTGGCGTTTTTGCTCCTCATCTATTTCCTGGTGACCACCACCCTCATCAAGCAGGAGGCAGATCTCTCCATGACGTTGCCGGGAGTGTCTCAGGTGCAGAGTCAGCCGGTGACGGTGGATCAGATGATGATCGAAATCGATGCAACAGGAGTGATCCTGGTGAATCGCGAACCGGTCGATACCGATCCCGCCAATCACCACGCACCAGTACTGACCGATCGCCTCGTTCGTTATGCCGCTGCGGCAAGGATCGCGCAATCCGAGGCGCTGGTAGTGGTGAAATGTGATGGCCGGGTTCCCGAGCAGCGTTTCATTGATGTCCTCAACGCCTGTGCCAAAGCCAACATCAAGAATGTGAGCATCTCGCCATGAGCCATTTCTATCGCCCCTCCAATCCCTGGGATGATCAGGAGCCCGAGCGAGAAACGATCCGGGATCGGCTGGTGGCGCTGGGGAAGCGTCTCGTTTTTGGAGCCATTGATCGGATACCGGGAGGAGAGACTGGAAAAAAGGCTGCGATGTGGGCGGCGATTTTCCATCTGGTCGTCCTCATCGTGGCGGCCATCATCGTGGTGGTGCCGCGGGCTGATGACACCCCGGAGATCATCGCCGAGGTCATTGTGCCCGAGCGCACTCAGGATGTTCAGATGCAGCGACTGAGCGCGGTCAAGCAACTCAAGGAAGTGCGCGCCAGTGCTTCGGCATCGGTGGCGAAATTGATGCGAGCCAACACGCCGTCGGTGATCGCCGCGCCGGAGGTTGAGATGGAAACGCTCAGTCCGCTGGGCATGGGACTTGGAGATCTGGGCAATGGCGTCGGTTTGGGGGCTGGAGGAGCGGGAGGCGGGGGCATGAATGTTTCCAAGATTCCGGCGACGATGCGGGGGCGGTGCATCCCGGGAGAACGCGCGCGTCTTTTGCACGAGAACGGGGGAACGCCCGAAGTCGAGGCAGCGGTCATGAATGCGCTCGATTGGCTTCAGTCGGCCCAGAATCGTGATGGGAGTTGGGGCGGTACCTACGAGGGGGCCATGACGGGCTTTGCCCTGCTCTGTTACCTGGGACATTGCGAGACTCCGCAATCTCCCCGCTATGGTGAGACCGTGACCAAGGGGATACAGGCGCTTCTGGAAATGGCGCAGCGAAATGGGGGGCGCCTGGGATCTCCCGGGGACAAGCATTGGGCCTACGAACATGGCATCGGCACCTATGCGCTGGGTGAGGCGTTGATCCTGACCCGTGAAGAAGGCTCAGAGATTCCCCAATTGGAGGAGACCTATGAGGCGGCGGTCAAACTCGTGATCGACGGACAGAATTCCGATGGTGGCTGGGTGTATGGATATTCGCGCGAGGGGGCGGGTGATCTCTCGGTGACGGGTTGGCAGTTTCAGGCGCTCAAAACAGCCCAACATGCGAGGATCTCATTGCCGGGATTGGACAAGGCGATCAGTAAGACGGCGCAATTCGTCGCAGGGCGCCAAGGGCCGAAGGGAGGATTCGGATACAAGCGAACGGAGGATCGACACAGCCTGACAGGAGTTGGCCTCCTCGGTCTTCAGTATCTGAGCGGAGATCGAGGCAGTCGCATCAAGAAAGGTTTCGACTTCTACCTTTCGGCGGGGGGCTTTGACTACAATCTCTCCACTTGTGATCTCTACTCCTGGTACTACATGACTCTGGCGGCATTTAATCACAAGGGCGACACTTGGAAGGAGTGGAATGGGATTTTCCGGGATCAACTGATCCAGAATCAGGACAAGCGTGGGCGATTCAATCAGGAGGGAAGCGCCAAGACGGATCGATCACAGGATCCCGAGATCTACCGAACCTGTCTCTGTATCCTGATGCTGGAGGTCTACTATCGCTACCTGCCAGCGACAGGGTGATCGATCATTTCTTTCTCTTTAAGGCATGAAGCGGACGACCAACAATGCGCCAGTGACACGATCTCCGAGAGGGGGCGTGTTTGGCGTCATCGGTCTCATTGTGGTGATGTTGTTGGCTCTACCGGGAGGGGGGCGGGCCCAGATCGGGAATCCCCAGGAACAGATCGCCGCCAATCCGGCCGGCGCCTACAATCTCATTCTGATGGCCTTGAGTCGTCAGGAGTATCAGAAAGGACTGGAGATTGTCGATGAAGTGATTCGCTATTGGGGACCCAAGGCGAAGGAGCAGTTTGGTCCAGGGTTCGGGCACTTCTACTATCTGCGAGGGCTGCTACAAATGGGGCTGGGGCGTTATCCCGAGGCGATGGGATCGTTTCGCACCTGCCGGGAAGAGTTCACCAATGACCTCATTAATGTCGAAGGCGTGCGGGAGCGACCCAAGCTCGCCAATCGGTTTCGCACCCACGCATTGGCGCAGGAGGGAGCCTGTCTCATGATTTTGGGAGACTACGCCAGTGCGGTGGAAAAGCTGAAAGGCGCTCTCGCCGAGGCCGGTGATACCCAGATTCGAACCGATGTCATTGGACTCAATCTGGGCCGAAGCTATCTCAGGAACGGAGATCTTGAGCAAGGGCGGGAACTGCTCCAGAAAGCGCTCGATAGCCAGAGCCTGGGGCTTGACCTGAAGCGTAGGGCTTTCATGATTCTAGCCGAGGACTGGTCTCGTGAAGTCCCTTTTGAAGAGGTCCAATCTCTTTTATGGAATTATGGGCATCTCGTCAAAGAAGATATCCGGGCGCATCGATGGGAGAGAAATCCGATCTTCGCTTTTCTGGGTCGAAATGCATTGGAACACCAGGAACCGCTTCGTGCCCTGACTTGGTATGGATTTCTCTTAAATCCGCAGGAACTGGTGGCGCATCGGCAGGGAGTTCTCGACCAGCTAAATCGCGAGTCGCCACGCACCCCGGAAGATGCCGCGAGTCTGGAAGCGCGAAAACAGGAAGCCGCGACCGGGATTGTCGAAGCCGAATCCATGGTGGCGGCCATGTTGCTTGGGGTGGGGTCGGGGCACTACCAATTGAAGAATTTTTCTGGAGCGTTCGCCGCCTTTCGACAGATTGCGGACTTTTATCCCGAGCATCGCAATCGCCCGGATGCGCTCTACAATTTGGTGGCCAGCGCGGTGCAGTTGGGACTTTGGCCGGAGGCGCGTCAGTACGGCCGGGTGTTTCTCGATGAGTATCCGGAGCATCCGCTGGTGTCTGAGGTGGCGCGCCTGATGGTCGAGTCCATCTACCTGCTGCAGGAGTGGCAGGAAGCCTATACCACGGCGATTGAAGTTCGGGAGCGATTCAAAATCGGCGAGGCGGCACGCGACGTGCCGGATTTTGTGGTGGCCGCCTCGCTCTATCATCTCGACCGTTTTCCCGAAGCGGAGATCGAGATCGAGGCCTACTTGAAAAATTATGCCGAACCGAGAAGGCTGGAGCTTGCAACCTACTACCACGGGTCCACCAAGGTGAAACTTTTTCAGTGGCAGAGCGGGGTAGGCATTCTGGAATCGTTCATGGAACGCTGGCCGCGGTCAGACCTGCATTCGAGCGCTCTCTATCAGGCTGCACTTTGTCGTTTCGTATTGGGAGAGCCTGACGACGCCCTCGCGAAACTTGACCGCCTCCAGGCCGAGTTTCCAAACGCCTCCGAGATCCCGGCCTCATGGAATCTGCGAGGAGACGTCTTGGTTTCCAAGGGCGGAATTCCAATCGGAGCGATCGAAGCGGCTTATCTGGAAGGGCGGAGGCTCTCGGAAGGGATTCCCATGCACTTCGAGACCGCAGCCTATTCTTTTTGGAAGCTGGTGCTGCTGTGCGCTGAGAACCAGAATCACGAAGACGCGGTGGCCTATTATGATGAGTTCAAGAAGGGCTACGCCAAGAGCGGTCACGAGTTGGATGTCATCGCCGCAGCCCTGCATTCCCTGGTGAAGGTCGGCAGATCGCGAGAGGCTGAGGAGACGGTTCGCAATCAGATCTTTAAGTTTGCGGATGATGTGGATTCCGGGAATCTCAGCGAACTGTTTGGCAGTTATTTGAATTTCCTCGATTCGCACTATCCACCGGATGATGTTCTCGCGAAAATCAGAACCTTTCCGGTTCCCGAGCCTGCGCCGGAACCTCTCACGGCTTGGCTCCGCATTGCCGAAATCGAGAAACTGGAAGCTCGTGAGGATCCCGCCCAGCAGGAAAAAGCACAGCAACTCTTTCGCCGGCTGGCGACTGACTTGCCGATGGAGAGAATGCCCGACTATCCATTGATCAAACTGGCCCGATGGAGCCATGAACAAGGGGACGCCAGTCGAGCGCGTGCGATCTACGAATACCTGCTTGAGCAGCGGCCCAAAGGCCCTCATCTGGACATGGCGCGATACGATCTAGCATCACTCCTTGCCGACTCCGAGAACTCCGAAGATCAGGACCGAGCGGTGAACTTGTATCAGCAAGTCAGGGACGAATCTGAAACTCCGACCCTCCAGGAGGGGGCGATTCTCGGAGGTGGTCAACTGTTGATGCGACAGGAGAAATACGGGCAGGCACAGACTTGGTGGCGCGACTATCTCGGCCATGGGAACTGGCTGAATGCTCGACCGGAAGCAAATTTCAACTACGGACGGTGTCTTGAGGAAACAGGTTCTCCCAAAGAGGCGTTGAAAATTTACACCAGCGTCTACGCGCTCTTTCCCGGGCACCTGGATTGGTCGACGCAGGCCTACCTGCGCACCGCGGAAATTTTGAAAAAGGACAAGCGTGATGGCGACGCCCTGCTGGTGCTGGTAGATATGCTGAAACGCCTCGGGCATCTGGATCACGCCAACATTAGAAAGGGACGAGACCTTTTCGCTGCCTGGAAGGAAGAATGGATCAGGAACCAATGAGAAAGGTAATCCCCATCGTAAGGTTCGGTTTTTGGTTTCTCCTGGGAGGCTGCGTCTGTCTGATTTCCTCTGTGACGGGACACTCGCAGGAGGTCACCATTCTCCTCGCCAACGGAGGAAAAGTGACGGCGTTGATTGAGACCATCGACAGCGCATCGTTGTCATTCCGTACGCCGGAGAGCACCACCACTGCGCGATTGAGTTACGAGCAGATCGATAACATCGAATGGCCGGAGCCAGATGACTGGACCCGGGCCACGCAGTGGTTCGAACTGGGCCGATACGCCGAAGCCCTCCCGATTTTTGAATCGTTGGCGGGATCGAAACAGATGAAGGGCGGATTCTATCCTGCTCCGGGAAATTTCGTGACGCGGGCGCAGGGGCGGTTGCTCGATTGCTATCGGCGACTCGGCGACGCCAAGGGAGTGGCGGACCATCTGGACGCGTTTGAGCCGCAGAAAATGCCAGCAGGTCAGCGGGAGTTACCTCTGGCGCTTCAAGTCTGGGCTGCGGCGGGAAGGGAGGACTGGCTTGACGTCATTGATCTGGTCGCCAAGTTTTCCGACGCACGCTCATCCACCTCAGAAGAAGGGATTGAGATCGCCTATCTCACGGGGCTGGCGATGGAGAAAGAGGGCAAAATCAGGCAAGCGATCCTTGCCTATGCACAGGCCTACTCACTCAACGCCGCGACCGACTCCCGATTGTCACGCCTTTCACTCAAGCAATCGATTAATCTGGTCGCCGCCGATGTGGAACGACGAACCGCGCTTCGCGACGAGCGGATGGAAGAACCGATCGATCTTTCGGAGCTCAAGGCTCAGGTCCATCTCTATGCCTCGATCTTTGGGGACGGAAAACTTTGGGATGATGCCGGAAAAACGGCTTCCGATGCCCTTGCTGAAAAATTGACTTTGGGTGAGGCAGCCCTCGGCAACATGGGTCGAACCGAAATTCAGGGGGATCAAACCAAGGAATCCGCAGGGGCTGAGATGATTGAACAAGTGACCGTCGATGGAATGAAAAAGGTCGAAATCAAAAAGGAAGAACCTGAAAAGTAGAGGGATAGGTGCGCTAGGGCTAGCCCAAGGGTTAGGGGCGCAGTTGCGCGGGCGTGTTTAGGTGAGTTTACGGTTGAGACCGTTTCCGCGAACATAGCTGTGTCGTCGGCGAAGTTTCTTCTCTCAACTATCGAGTTGGAACGAAGCCTGCTTCCCACCTTTCCTGTTCCGATGAAACTGCAGTCCATCCTCAACTTGAAGCGTCGCAAGACACGCTGCGTCATTTGCCTTCTGGCGACGCTGGTCGTGGTTGCTTTCCTGCTTTGGGATGGTTCGCGCTCGGAGGCTTTTGAAAAGTGGAGTCAGTCTCCGCGGTATTTGGTCGTGTGGTTTGGGATGGTCATGACGGGAGCTGTCGCCCTAATTGGTCTGGTAGTGGAGTCGCTGTTGATCGCCATCAATCATCGTCGGTGGAAAGCTCTTCGCAGCAGCATGGCCGAAGCCTCTGCCGAGAATGAGACGGCGCGGGCGCAGTTGCTGCCCCGTCTGTAGGACGACTTTTCGGGCCTTGAAGTCTTTTGCGTGACGATTCCCGTTTGACGGTTCGGACGGCTTGCGGCAACTCTTGGGTGCCCTAGTAGGCGATCTTCATGCAAACCGCACCTGTTACTCCCGAACGTCTTCGCTCCTCTGTCATTGCCGTGCCCCCCATGGCTCGCGACCAGAATCTGGTCTATGCTCCAGAGGAAAATGCGAAAATCATCCGCCACATCGAAGCTGGGGGAGTCGACATTTTGCTCTACGGCGGAAATGCGAATTTTTACCACACGGCTCCGAGCGAGTATGCCTCCATTCTAACGGCCCTGGCCGAGACGGCGGCGGCGGAAACGCTGGTGATTCCTTCCGTTGGTCCGGCGTGGGGGACAATGATGGATCAAGCGCGGATTCTTGCTGACTTTGACTACCCGACCGTCATGGCATTACCAATGCAGGGGCTGACCACTTCAGCGGGAGTGGCGACCGGAGTCAGGCGTTTTGCCGAGGCTTTCGGAAAACCGGTCGTTCTTTACATCAAACAGGACGGTTTCATCGATCCGGCAGACGCGGCGAGTCTGGTGAACGATGGGCTGATCTCCTGGATCAAATACGCCATCGTTCGCGAAGATCCGGCGGTCGATCCCTACCTTACCGAGTTGCTTCAATTGGTCGATTCTCAACTCGTGGTGAGTGGAATTGGGGAGCAGCCTGCCATCATCCATCTTCGAGACTTTGGGATCAACGGATTCACGGCTGGTTGCGTCTGCATTCGTCCCGATCTCAGTCAGCGAATGTTGGAAGCGATCGTGGCGGGTGACTACGAGACTGCGGAGACTTTGAGAGCCGGATTCGAACCTCTTGAGGATCTTCGTAACCGCATCAATCCTGTTCGTGTCCTTCACGAAGCCGTTTCTCTGGCCGGAATTGCCAATACCGGACCCGCATTGCCATTGTTGACCAACCTCGATCCTGCCGATTGCGATCGAGTGAAGCATGCAGCGGTGCAACTTCTTGAAAAATAAGCCAGAAGCTTATTTCCCCCACTTCTTGCCTTATCACTAAAAATCCCTTTTTCTTATGTTAGAACTCCACGGAAACCACCTCATCGGTCATCAAACGAGCGCCGAATCAGATCAGACTTTTCAGTCGGCGAATCCATCAACAGGGGAGTCGCTTCCGACGGTTTTTCGCGAAGCCACCGATGCCGAAATTGATCGTGCGTTGACTCTGGCAGCGAATGCTTTCGTCGCCTTTCGCCAGACTTCGGTGGAAGATCGGGCGCGCTTTCTGGAGGTCTGTGCCGACGAAGTGGAGGCCCTCGGAACTCAGCTCATCGAATCCACGATGGCGGAGACCGGTCATCCTGAGGGACGCTGCGTCGGCGAGCGTGGTCGGGCTACGGGACAGTCGCGAATGTTTGCCCAATTCCTTCGCGAAGGTTCCTGGGTGGATGCCCGGATCGATCTGCCGCAACCGGATCGGCAACCGTTGCCGAAGCCCGACGTTCGCAGCCTGATGTTTCCCGTGGGGCCGGTGGTGGTTTTTGGAGCCAGCAATTTCCCCCTCGCGATTTCCGTTTTCGGCGCGGATACCGTTTCGGCATTTGCCGCCGGATGCCCGGTCGTGGTAAAAGCCCATCCTGCCCACCCGGCAACCTGCGAACTTTTGGCCCGGGCCATTCTCACCGCCGCGGAAAAATGCGGCATGCCGGAAGGGGTCTTCTCGATGGTGCACGGTCGAACCAATGCCGTTGGGTTGGCCCTTGTCAGGCATCCGGAAACGGTGGCGGCTGCCTTCACCGGATCCTTGCGCGGCGGTCGGGCTCTGCTGGATGCGGCCAACTCACGTCCCAATCCCATCCCGTTCTATGCTGAGATGGGCAGCGTGAATCCCATTTTTGTGCTTCCGGGTGCGCTCAAAGAGAGAAGCCAGGATCTGGCGACCGGGTTCATCCAGTCGCTGACCCTCGGGGTGGGCCAATTCTGCACCAATCCGGGACTCGTGTTCGGACTGGAATCCGAGGAAATGGGCTCTTTTGTGAATGGAACTGCCGAAGCCGCGAAGAATGCCGCGCCAGCCACCATGCTGCATGCGGGCATTCATCACGCCTTCGTAGAGGGAGTGGGCACCATGCAGGGCATGTCCGGTCTGACTCTGGTCGGCCAGTCCAATACCCCGGCAGATCCCGCGAAATCACAGGCGGCTTGTCACGTATTTGAAACTGATGCTTCGGGACTGCGCTCCAATCCCGAGCTTTACGAGGAAATCTTTGGTCCCGTCTCCACTGTGGTGAAATGTGCGAGTCCGGCAGATCTTGAGGAGTTTGCCTCCCAGCTGGAAGGCTCCCTCACCGCGACGATTCACGGGACCGAGGAGGATTTGGCCGAGTACCGTGGATTGATCAACATCCTTGAGAAGCGTGTCGGTCGATTGATCTTCAACGGCTATCCTACTGGAATCGAGGTCTGCCATGGCATGCACCACGGGGGGCCTTATCCAGCGAGCGCACACAGCTATTTTACCAGCATTGGCACGCGCTGCATTTATCGATTTGTCCGCCCGCTCTGCTTTCAAGGTTGGCCGCAATCTCAGCTGCCGGAAGATCTGCGCGACGAAAATCCTCGAGGCATCCTTCGAATGGTCGACGGCACCTACACGCGCGACCCGATCACCCGCTGATTGGCGAGTATCGGAGGGAAAGGGGACATCGTTCCGATGATCGGTCGATTCAGACCGATCAGGCGGCGACCGCCTTCTGCTCGTCGAGAATGTTGCAGAATTCGCGACAGATCACCCGGATGCGAGTGAACTTTTCCTTGGAAGCCCCTTGAACAGAGGGCTCCATCAGGAGGAGTTCCGAGAACCCGGTGACGGACCCGATCATGTTGCGGAAATCGTGACGCAGATCCTTGTCTTGAAGAGCGATGGCCGAGTGTTCGACACCGTGGGCCGAGATCTTGGCCAACTCCTCGTGAATCTGGGTGCCTGAGTTTTCGATGTATTCGAAAAGCTCGGGAGCTTCCTCGCCGAATGCAGAAACATTCGGCTTCAATTCGGCCGTCAGCTGACGGATTTCATTGATCTGCTTGACTAAGATACCGACCGGATCGTGAACTTGAGGCGTGGCTGAGGGAGTTTGGGGCATCTGGGTAACATTGGAAGCTTCGGTGGCACTAAATGCCGCGCGCACCGTTTTTACGAGGGATTCCACAGAAACCGGTTTGTCCACCACCGCGGAGAATCCAATGGATTGGGCATGTTGGCGCTCGGCGTCGGAAAGGTGACTGGCAATGCCGACCAAGGGCATGCTGGCGAGGCGAGGCTCGGTCCGGAGGGCTTGGGCTGCTGTCCAGATTCCATTTCCATCCATGTCAAAATCCATCACGACCAGGTCAGGAGTGTGTTGCCCACAGAAGGCCAAGAGCTGTTGGCAATCGGAAACGACAGCGGTTTGAAATCCGGCCGATGACAGAGCGGTTTGAGTCCCTTCGGCAGTAGTGGGGTCTCCAGCGGCAATTAGAATTCGGTTCATCCGTAAAAATGATTAATATTCGATATTCTGTATTTTGACAGAATTTCCATAAAAATAAACAATTTTCGCTAAATATTTCGGCGTTTTTTTCGGATTCATCGGAAATCGCCGTCAAAAATGGGATTTGGGGCCGTTTCAGGTCCCTTTCTGCGCCGCGAAAACCCACTTGCGAGCGGGACTCGGTCGGCTACGATGACCGCCCTTGCTTAATGCCTCTGAGCCATCCGTCGGACGTTCCGAAGCGTAAGTTCTCCTTGGCGAACCGGAAGCGGCTCGCTCTGTTTGTCATCCACCCACCCAATCAACTCATCCCACTGATATGAAACGTACTGTTGCTACTCTTGCTCTTGTCACCGGTCTGCTGGTCGGCCAAAGCGCGTCGCTGTTTGCTGAAGACGCAGAAATTACCATCACCGCGGACAAGGTTCAGTTGGCCTACGACACCAAGGAGATCTCCGTGAAGGCCGGTCAAACGGTGAAACTGACGCTGGTGAATCCCGCCGACAGTCAGAACCTGCAGCCCCACAACCTCATCCTTGTGAAGCCGGGAAAACTGGGTGCCATGATTGCGCTGGTGAACGACCCCGCGAATTTCAGCAATCCGGCTTGGTTGACCAATCCGATTCCTGAGACCGATATGATCCTCCATCACACCAAGCTTCTGAAACCGGGTGAAAGCGAAACGCTTGAGTTCACCGCTCCCGCTGAAGAGGGCGACTATCCTTTCCTTTGCAGCTACATCGGCCACGCTGCTATCATGAATGGCATCATGAAGGTCACCAAGTGATCTGAGGCTGGTTTGGCAACGAACTGACTTTTCGAAAAACCGCTTCCGGCAACGGGAGCGGTTTTTTGGTCTACAGATCACGCTCCACGAGGAGCGTTCCCGGGCTCACCTTGTCGCTCGGGTGGAGGACGACGCGGTCGCCTTCTTCCAGGCCGGAAATCACGGCGGCTTCCAGGTCATTGCGTTCACCGACGACGATGGGCACTTTCACCGCTTTGCCTTCTTCGTCTGCTCGATAGACCGCCCAATCGTTCTCCCCGTTGTTGTCACCATCGCGAAAGAGGGCACCGGCGGGAACTTTGAGGACATTGGCCTGCTCCGAAACGGCAATGCGCGCTTCGATACGATAGGCATCCCCAAGGGAATGGGCAATCGCGTCATTCAACCCTGTTGAGTCGGCGACTTGACCCTCTTCAGTCTGCTCGGGTGCGGCGAAATCTCCGTAGACCCAGACGCGTTGTTCATCGACACCGAGGGCAGAGATTTTGGTGAAGGCGGATGGTTCCACCCGACGAACCCAGGCGGTGAGAGTCTCTTTGCCGCCCCAGTGCTCAATCATGATGCGCTGGCCGGGTTGAATGCGGACGGCATCCTGAGACAGGACATCGATCCGGATTTCGAGATCGTGAGGGTCGCCGATTTCGAGAATGCGTTCGCCGCCCGGGATGACGGTGCTGCTTTCCTGAAAGCGTCTCAGGACCACGCCATCGATGGGGCTGCGAATCTCAAAATGCCGACCCGTAGGTTCATTGGGATTGCTCAGGGATTTGGAATAGAGAAGGGCGGCTTTGGCCTGTTCGAGTTCGAACTTGGAAATTTCCAATGACGACTGAGCCGCTGCCAGGTTTCCTTTGGCTACGCGGAGGGCGTGTTCGGTATCTTCGAGGGTGGCATCGGAGATGTTTCCTCGCTCCAAGCGCCCAAGATCACGATCAAGATAACGCTGGGCCTGGTCGGCATCCGCTTTGGTGATTTCCAGCTGGCTCTGGCTTCTCGCATGGGCGGCTTCGGCGGCATTCACCCGGGCCTGGGCTTCCGCCTCGGTTCGGGCATCGAGCAGGCCTGGCTCGCCGGGATCGATCGCGGCGAGAACGTCATCTTTCTTGATGCTGTCGCCGGGCTCGAGTTTCACCCGCAGCAATCGACCCGCCAGCGGGGCCGAGATGAGATAAGGTTCCCGAATCCGGGTTTCGCCATCCTCATTCACGGTCACCACGAGGGGACCGCGAACGACAGTGCCGAAGTCCACCTCCACCGGTTTGGGACGGACGCCGAGGTAGACGAGGGCGGCAATGATGGCGACAGCAATGGTCCAGAAAATGGTTTTTCGATTCATGAGTGGGAATCAGAGGGCGAGGTGTTGGGGATCATTCGCGCGATTTCAACACGGCGATGAGATCGAGGTGATCGATGCCGCGCCTCACGATGAGGCTGGAGAGCACGGCGGCCACCGCGATGACCGCCGCCGCGAAGGCATAGGTGGAGGGATTGAGCACAAATGGAATGCGATAGAGTTCCGTCTCCAGGGCTTTGGAAATAAATCGGCAGAGACCGGAGCCGATGAGGAAGCCCACCGGGATGGCCATGGCCGTGAGAAAAGCCAGTTCTCCAAGCAGGATTCGGGAAACTTCGGCTTTGGTGAAGCCGATCACTCTCAACGTCGCCAGTTCGCGGCTGCGCTCGGAAAGTGAGACCCGGGCGCTGTTGTAGACGACGCCGATGGCGATGACACTGGCAAAGGCCACGTTGAACATGCGCATTCGCAGCAGGTTTTCCGCGAAATTTTCCATGAAACTCTGAACCGCTACTTTCTGAAGGGTGACTCCGGCGACCATGGGGGCTTCTTTGAGGGCTCGGTAGGCCGCCGCTTCGTGCTCGGGATCGATCTGGAGATAGGCTCCCGAGATCACTGGGCCTTCTCGCATCAGGGCATGGAGGGCCTCGCGGCGCATCCAGGCAGCAGTGCCGGAGAAGTCATCGACCATGCCGCTGACGACCGCATTGCGGACAGGACGCTGGCCATTGAGCACCTCGACAGTGACGGTGTCGCCCAGTTTCAGGTCGAGGATTTTGGCCAACTGCGACGACATCACGACGCCGCTTTCCGGGAGGTTGACGAGTTTCTCGTCGGAGTCGATCAGGCGAAAGAGTTCGCGGTTTTCATCGAGTCCCGAGATGGAGGTTTGCCGGGACCTGGCACCATGCCTCAGGCGGACAGGAATCGATCGAAATGCCTCGATGCGGATGATGCCAGGGATACTCTGGAGGCTGCTCAGCACCCGTTGAGGAACGGCTTCGTGGAACTGCACGGTCGCGTCGTGTCTCTCCTGCAGGCCGAATTGAAAATCGATGAGGTAGGTGATGGCGTCTTTTCCAAAGTTACCCACGATGAGAATGGCACAGGCAAAGCCGATCCCCAGAGTGGTCAGCATGGCCTTGGCGGGTCGGCGGGTCAGCTCCCGTAGAATCATTCGAGGTGCCTGATTCAACCAGCGATGCCAGCCAAGCCGCTCGATCAGCGAAGGCTTGAAGGTCGGGGGCGGCTCGGGACGCATCGCTTCCGCGGGTGGAATGGCGACGGCCTGGCGAACCCCGGCGGCGACTCCGATCATGCCGGCCGTAAAACTGATGATGGCTCCGGTCAGGTATACGCCGAACTCGGGACGAAACACCGTTTTTGGGAATCGATAGAACGAGGCATACATGCCCGTCATGCTCTGCCCCATCCAGGTGCCCAGCAACCAGCCGAAAACCGCCCCAAACGCAATGATGACCCCGACCAGTTGCAGGTAGTGGGCGCCGACCTCACGATTGTAGTATCCAAAGGCTTTCAACGCAGCGATCTGCTCCCGTTGCAGCGTCAACAGGCGCCGCAGAGCCACATTGAGGAGAAAGGCGGCCACGCTCATGAAGATCGATGGCGGAATGATGCTCATCGTTTTGAGCTGCTTCAGTTCATCGGAAATGAAGCGATGGGAAAGGTGAAGATCGCGGTCGGTGGCACCGAGGCCACCATAGTCGTCGAGCAGCAGGTCGAGTTGGCGAATCACCTCGTCCTCGTTCGCTCCAGGCATCAGGGAGAGGACGACATCATTGAAGGCTCCTTCCATGTCGAAGGCAGCTTCCATCTGACGTCGTCGCATCCAGAAAATGCCAAAGCGAAGGTCATCGGGAAACATGCTGCCGGGCTGAATGGTGGTGATGTATTCGGGCGACAATCCCACGCCCACGATGGTGAGGGTTTGAAGTCGCCCATTCAGCACCGCGCGGATCTGATCCCCGGGTTCGAAGCCATTGGCATCGACGAAGGCCTCTTCTGCCAGGATTTCCCCGGTTCTGCCGGGCTCTGGGAGTCGTCCTTTCAGCAAATGAACGTCGCTCAGTCTCGGCGTACCCCGATCGGGAAGGGAAACGATTTTACCCACGGCGGGTTCATCGAGATCTGGCAAATCTAGGGTGACGCCTTCGACGATACGATGCTCCACGGTGGCGATGCCGGGCAAGTTCGCGATGCGGTCGACTACTGAGAGGGGCGCGCGTTTCAGCGAGGAGAAAACATCCGGAAACCGATACCGATCATAGTAGGCCTCCCTGGCCGCACTCAGCGATTTCAGAGTCGTCTGGGCACCAATGAAAACGGCGATGCCGCACCCGATGACCGCAGCAATCGCCAGCGCCTGTCCTTTCATTTGGAGCAGGTCGCGAAACAGCTTGCGGTGCAGAGGGCTCATTCGGGGCGGCGGCAGTGATCTCGGGTCACCAATTGAGTTCGTTGGCGAGGCGGCGGGTGTCGTTGGTGTGGACGGACTCGATCCGGCCGTCGGACAGGGTGATGACGCGGTGCGCCATGTCGGAAATGATCGCGTTGTGAGTGATCACGGCGGTGGTGGTTCCAAGTTCGCGATTCACCGATTGCAGCGCCTCCAGCACCTTGACTCCGGTGTTGAGGTCGAGCGCACCGGTGGGTTCATCGCATAGCAGTACGTCGGGTCGTTTCGCGATGGCCCGGGCAATGGCGACGCGTTGCTGCTCGCCGCCTGACATCTGAGAGGGGAAATGATCGAGCCGATTGCCGAGGTCGACGAGTTCAAGTGCCTCCTCCGGCTTCATCGGATCGCGGGCAATCTCGGTGACGAGGGCGACGTTTTCCCGCGCGGTCAGGCTTGGGATGAGGTTGTAGAATTGAAAGACGAATCCGACATGGTCTCGCCGATAGCGGGTCAGTTCGTTCTCGTCAAAATCCGCCATGTGTCGATCACGATAGATCACCTCGCCTTCAGACGGAAGATCGAGGCCGCCAAGTATATTGAGCAGGGTGGACTTGCCGCTGCCTGATCGGCCCAACAGGACCACGAACTCGCCTTCGAAGAACTGGGTGTCGACACCGCGGAGGGCGTGCACCGACACTTCGCCCATATGATAGACTTTCGTGACCTTTTTCGTCTCGAAAACGATCGTCGCTGCTTCTTTCGGCATCTCGGTTCAAGTTGCCCCGCTTTTGCCTCACAATCAAACTGGGTCTCCAGATCTTGCAGCGGCCACGCGGAGCAGGGCTTTGACCAGATCGGGGCGCAGTCCGGGATAGACCGACAGCAGCCGAGCCACAAATCCTGTCACTCGGGGAGCCGCAAAACTGCTCCCGGTTTCCAATCGCCACTGACCATCGAGCCAAGGCACTCGCACTCGTTCGCCTTTGGCGGCAAAAGAAACCAGTTTATCGGGACGATAGCGTAACTCGTCTTCGCCACAGTCGGCCACACCCACGCCGATGACAGAGGGGAAATGCGCGGGCCATTCCCGGACGTTGTCACTGAGGTTGCTGCCCGCGGCGACGACGTGAACCCCGGAGACGTAGGCGGCGTCGATCCAGTCCTTGTAGTCCATCACATATTTCGCCAAGCCCCGGCAACCGAAGCTGCAGTTGATGACATTGTAGCCTCGGGAAATCGCCTGGCGAACGCACTCTGCAATGATGAAGCTTCGGGAGCGGTTTTGGCCGTCGAGGGCTCGGAAATTCCCGATCTCGGCCCTGGGGGCGACTTCGCGGATGATGCCCGCCACGGCGGTGCCATGGCCGAAAACGTCGCTGCCATCGTCCTCTCGCACGATCATGCGCACGCCATCGGTGGTGACGGATACGTCATCGGAGAGCGTCAGTCCTTTGAGAGCCGGATGCGAGGTGTCGATACCAGAATCGATCACGGCGATGCGAATGCCGTGCCCATCTCCGTCGCGGAGAGCGGCCAGCGCTTCCTCGGGGCTGGGCCAAATCGCATCGGTAAAGCACTCAGACATGATCCAGCCCAAGGCTCGCCATGATCAGACGGCTGTTGATGAGGCGCTCCACCAAAGTCGCCGAAGACGCGAGTTCCTCCACATGACAGGAGTCAAAACCGGGTGTCTCCGCCGCGTCGGTCTGTCGGAATTGCACGCAGGAGATCACCCCGCGAAGTCCGAAGGCGAAATAGAAAGGAACCGCCAGCATTGCCGCCGTTTCCTTGCCAAGTTTGTGGTCGAGCGTGGCATCGTGGGAATCGCGCCCGGCGATTTCGTTTTCGCAATAGGCCTGCTCGTTGGCATAGACGAGACTGACGATGCCCTGATCGAGCGGCTGCTCGAATCCAATGAGGTCTGTCGACTGAGGGCCCGTATTGAAAGCCGCGATGAGATGACGATTGTGAGGTGCCACCAGCCAGACGGTGCCCTCATCGGCGCCGACCCATCGAAAGGCTCCCGCCAGTACCCGGCAAACCAGCGGATCCATCAATTCGTTGAAACCGCTGACGTCGAGGCCATCGGCCCAACGCTGCAGCCGATCCTCAAGCTGGCCACCGGCGGCGGTCAGTTCGGGATCGGCAATGAGATTGAGTGACCCTGACAAAGGCAACGGTTGGGGTGGGTGAGTTTCGGGAAAATCAGCGATCTCCGCGAAGGGCGGCCACGAGTTGCTGCATGGCCTGTTCATTGGATGCGAGCAGGGGAGTCAGGCGAGCCCGATCCGCTTCGCTGAGTTCGCCGGCGGCGAGTTTTGCGATGGTGGCGGCGTCCTCGTCAGAGACTGGGGCCGATGAGCGGCCAGAGACCTCGGGCTCGAAGCTGTCGAGGAAGGAGGCAAGGATTTCAATTTCGTTTTCCATGGTGTGGGGAAGTTCTCCGGGTGGGGATGGACAATGATTTGCTTGTCTGAGAGACGGCCCGGACGTGAGGCTTATGCAAACTATTCAGGGAAAAAGTGATTAAATTTCGATGCCGTAGGCACAGAGTCGTTTGAAGTCGTCCCAATCGATTTGAAGATCCGGCTCGGCGGCTCGGATCGCCCGCATCGTTTCCGCAGCGATTTGAGACCGGGCCGTGGAGAGAGTTCGGCTCACCCGGGTTTGGTCGCATTGCCACATGCGAGCGATATCGGTCTGGCTGACGCCGTGGATGAAGGAGAGTTTCAGCATCACCAACACGTCGGGTTCCAAACTGGCGAACGCCGTCTTGATCGCTCCCGCCATCAGTTCGGCGAGATCGGTTTCGATGAAATCCTCGTCCTCATAGTCATCCGCCACTCGGTCAAACTGATCGGCTCCTTTTGCTTCGTCACCTTCGTAGCGCGGGAGTTCGCCGCGAAATTTGTCGCGCCGCTTCAGGTCGAGCCAACGATTCCAGGTGATGCGGATCAGCCAAGTCGACAGAGAGGAGCGTCCTTCAAATTTCTCCAGCAGGCGCACGTCCATCGTGCCCTTTTTTCCGGCGCCGAAACATTCCGCGATGATGTCGGCCACCAGATCCTCGGCATCGATGCGATCAATGCCTCGCGCCATCAAGACGCGCTCAAGGGTGGGGCGGTAGTCCCGCTCAAACTGGACGACGGCAGCATTGTCTCCTGCCAGCGCCCGCTGGACGAGGTCCATGTCTTCGGCGTGTTTCAGGGGAACCGATTGAGAACTGGCAGTAAATTCAGTCACAGGGGGAGTTTTTGTGAATGGTGTCGAGTTGTCCTTCTTCAGTCAACCCTGTTGAGTCGCCGACGCAACCCTGTTGGGTCGATCCAAGAGTCTTCTTAGAGTGCCTCGGGAGATTGCAGCAAGGTTCCGATTCGCTGGAGCAATCGACCGGCAGCACCGCCATCGAGGATACGATGGTCGAAACTCAGGGTCAGTTGGGCCTCGGTTTTGGGAATGAAAGTTTCGGTCGCGGGATCCCAGGTGGGCACCTTGGTGCCGGCACCGATGCCGAGCACGAGGTTCTGCTCCGGAAGGGGAATCGGCGTGGCCCAGACAATCCCGAAGGTCCCGAAGTTGGTCACCGTGGCGATGCCTGCTCCCCGCGCTTCGGGGGGGAGCTTTCGTTTTCGAGCTTGCTCGACCAAAGTTTCGTAGGAGGAAGTCAACTCGGACAGGGTTTTTTTGTCCACCTCGCGCATCACGGGAACGAGGACACCATCGTCAACCTCCACGGCAAATCCGATATCGATGGCATTCGGGTGGACGATACGTTCACCCACGAGCCGACCGGCCACGGCGGTGTTTTCGGAGAGCGCCATGGCGAGCGCTCGAATGGCATACAGGCCCAGCCCGGGCTTGGGATCCTGTTGGCGGCGATGATTGAGTATTTCATCCAATACCACCGGCACGCCCACGGTCGCCAGCGGGCGCGACCAACTGCGGCGCATGGAGTCGGCCACGGCGATGCGCATTGGCGACGCCTCCGTCATCTTGCTGCTCTCGATCTCACGAATGAATTTTTCGAAATCCTCGATCGTCACTCGACCGCCCGCGCCACTGCCGGCGACCCCGGCAAGATCGGAGGCATTCAGGCCGAGCTCTTCCATCCGCACCTTCATTCTGGGACTCAGATAGGTCGCGCCAGTGGTCGAAGCCGGGACAGGCAGGCCTTCGATGGTCGGTTTCACCTCGGGCCGCTCGTCGGTGATCATTTCTCGCTCGTCGACGGCAAAATGAACCCCGCTGGTGTCGTCATCGTCATCGACGGAGGGGCTTGCTCCACCCGCTTCAGGCAGAGGTTTGACTGGATCGGTGTCTCCGGTTTTGGAAAGTCCAGCGCGCTGAATTTCTTCCTCCGTCACTTCAAGATACGCCAAGGTCGCGCCGACGGCGTAGCTTTCATCGACATTGGCCACGATCTCCAGAACGGTGCCGCTGGCGGAAGTGGTCACTCCCATCATGGCCTTGTCCGTCTCGACCTGAAAGATTTCCTGATCGGCCTTTACGTCGTCGCCGGTCGCGATATCGATTTCGCGGATAGTGGCTTCGGCAATCGATTCGCCGAGTTGGGGCATGTAGATGGGAACTCGCGGCATGAGGGATCAGTAGCCAGAAAAAGGTGAGAATCAAAAAGTGTTCACCGATCGCAGATCGGTCTATTGCCACTTTCCACCATCCTGCCGGGACTGTCAGCCGAATTGCCCGGATTATTTCAGCTCTGGATCCGCCTCGGCATCGGCTTTTCGATACAGGGCCGAGTCGATCGGTTGGTCGGCGGGAACCTCTTCGCCGGAGAGATAGGCGATGATGGATCTGACGGTCTCCCGGGCGATTTTGTCCGGGAATTGAATCGGGTCGGCGTAGATTTTCCCGTCCTTGATGGCCTGCTTGCCCTCGGGCTGCCCGTCGAAGCCGATGATGGTGACTTGATCCTGCCGCCCCGCTTTTTCGAGAGCGGCCACCGCACCGAGCGCGCTGGGATCATTGATGGCAAAGATGCCGATGAAACCGGGATGGGCCTGGAGGGCATCTTCGGTGGCGCGCAGGGATTTTTCCTTGTCACCGTCTCCGGGCAACTCGGCCACGATTTCAATTTTCGATTCGGCACTGGGACGGCTGGCGTTGAATCGGTCGATCACTTCCTTGAATCCCCGGACGCGTTCGAGGCAGGATTCCACTGCCCTGAAATCGAGGATCACAATCTGGCCCCCGCTCTCGCCGATGGCTTCGATCATGGCCTCGCCGGCGAGTTGGCCGCCCTGAAAATTGTTGGTGCCAATGTGGGACACCACCTTGGCGTCGGGATCCTGGCATTTGATGTCAAAGGTCAGCACCGGAATTCCCGCATCGTTGGCTTCCTTGATGGCGGCTCCGATGGCCTTGCTGTCGCAGGGATTGATGGCGATGGCATCGGCGCCGCGAACGATGAAGTCCTTGATTTGGTTGCGCTGTTTGGCGACGTCGTAATCGCCACTGAGGAAGAGCACCTCGTAGCCATGTTTGGAGGCTTCATCCTCCATGGCTTCCTGAATCGTTTTGAAAAACGGATTCGTCAGGGTCAGGCAGGTCGCGGCAATCAGCCCTTTGACTTCTGCTTCCGTTGGCGGCGGGGGTGTGTCCGATTGCGGCGTCTCGACGACTTTTTTGCCGCAACCGGTGGCAAAAAGTGAAAGCGCGACGGCCGTGTTGAGCGCGAGGTGAGTGAATCGGGATGACATGAAAGAAAAGGGATGGAGTGAAACTCGAAAGAGGAAGAAAATCGCTGAGCTATTCGGCCATTTTCCAGACACGAATGTCGTCGACCTCCACGCCGTCGCCTTGGCACCGGAACACCATCGTGGGTGTCTTGACGTGAAAGGTGGGGTGGGTCGCCGCCAAGCTGATGCTGGTGTCGCCGGAGTCGGAGACGATTTTTGCCGCGACGTTGTTGCCTTTCTTTTCAACCAACAGCGTGTGCCAGACCCCCGACTTGAAGGCAGTCTCGGCAACGGCGAGCACCTCGTTGGGATCTTCTTTCGGACGATCTTTATCGATATGCTTGAGCAACTGCGCGTGGGTAGAGGTGACGATGATGGAGAAAAGGTGCCCCCGTTTTTCCAGCTCTCCCCGGGCCGGATCGAAACCGAAGTGGAAGGCCTTGGCGGCCCCGGTGAGACGGAATCGAAGTTGATAAATGCCGTCCTGCATCGGCAACAGGCGACGAGCCGCGGCCGCGTGGTGATCGTCGGGGATTTCTTTCCCTACCATCACTCCTGCGACCGGTTTCCAATCGCCGGTTTGAACGGTCCAACCGTGGACAAAGGCATCGCCATCGAAGCTTTCCTCCAGCAATTTTTCACCCTTTTTCCCGAGTGTCGGTTCCGGTGAATCGGCAGCCGCCAGGGGAAGCGCGAGCGAGCCGCCCAGGGCGATGGAAAAGAGAAATGATCGAATCATGAGCGAAAGGCTAGCGGGTTCGCCAGCAACGATCAAGCCTCGTCATTTGCTGTGGAACGGCTGGTTCTTTGGCTTTTCAAGACCTCAGGATTTCCACGCCTTCACGTAATCGATACAAGCGGTCACATCCGGGAGCGACTCCTCCCATTTGTGCTCATACTCGATCGAGATCGGGCCTTCGAACCCTTGGGCTTTCAACTCTTTCAGAATGCCGTCCACATCACCTTCGCCCTGACCGTAGGGCATGTCGTGAGCGAGTCTCACGAATCCGTTCAGGTCCTTGAGGTGGCTGCTGACGACGTGACCTTTGAGAATGCGAAGGCAATCCACCGGCTTCAGACCCGAGCGCATCCAGTGGCCGGTGTCCGCGCACGATCCGATGCGGGGATCGCGATCTTTCACCACACTGAGGATGTAATTCGGATCCCACATTCTATAGTTCGGATCCTGCTCGCGTTTCGGATGATCGTGGAATCCCACCTTGATGTCATACTCCTTCACGAGAGGCTCGAAGGTATCGATGGCGTCGACCGATTCCGTGTTGATGACGCGGATGCCCATGGTTTTTGCAAATTCGAAAACTTTGCGACACTCGGCCTCATCCTTGCTCAGTCCGACGACTCCATAGGCGACCGCCATCATGCCGTGTTCGGCCAATTTGGCTTTCACCTTGGCGATGGTTTCTGGAGTCGCGTTGTGATCTACCTTGAGTTCCGGCTCCTCTTTCGAAAGTTTTTGACCGGGATAGAACTCGATCACCTTGCCGCCGGCGGTAGCGGTCTTTTCGATGGCTTCGAACGCGGAGAATCGATTGAAGGTGTATGCCTGGCAGCCGATGGCAAAACCGTTGATCTTGTGATCGTCCGGGATTGGCTCGGCGGCGTAGAGAGCGGATACGGCCACCAGCGTGGCCAGCGAGGAGATGATGAGTGTTTTCATGAAATGTTGGTTTTGAGAAGAGGGAAAACTAGGCGGGCAGCAAGCGGGATGCGATGGCCGTCGCCAGCGAGGTGAGGCGATCTTTTTCTTCATCGGAGAAATCATAGGGAACCATTTTTCCCACCCCGAGGGTTCCGCAAAGGCGATCTCCGTCCAATACAGGAACCGCCAGCGATCCTTGGACGTTCGTCTGTTTCGCACCCGGTTTTGCCACCCCGGAAGTGTCGGTCTGGAGATTGCAAAGTTCCACCGGTTCCCGGCGTTCCGCCGCCGCCCCCGCGATGCCTTTCCCGATAGGGATCGATTGGACGATGGACATCAGCACATCGGGAATACCGCGCTGGGCCACCAACTTGAGGTGCCCGTCTTCCGGGTCCAAGCGATGTAGCGTTCCCGTGGTGGAGTCGAATTCGTCGATCACCGCATTGAGAAAAGGCGTCCATTCCGCCTCGGTGGGCGATTCACTGAGTTGTTCGAGAGCGGGCATCTTCTTATTTTGGGAGAGGGTTCTGAGTGACTGAGTCACCGTATAGATCCCGCTACATTCGGTCAAGAGGCGGAGTAAGGTAGTCTTTCTGGTGCAATGACAATTCGGACAGGGATTTCGACAGCCGGAGACGCTTCTCGAGATAACGAAAAGCGCCGTCCGAAGTCCGAAGACTCCGAACGGCGCTACCTTGACCAGAGGGGAGTGACTAAATTATTTCGCCATCGCCTGAGTCAACTTCGGCAGATATTTTTCGGGCGCTTCCTTGAAGTCATCGATGCAGCCGTCGCAACAGAACTTCACAGTGACGCCTTCGTGCTGAATGGTGATGGGATCACCCATGCTGCCGAGTTTTTCGCCGGACACGATGCAGACATCGAGCGGGTAATTGTCGGCTGGAGCGGCGGCGGCTTGCTCACCACCTTCGGCAGGGGCTTCAGCGTGTTCTTCATGATCGCCGTGATCGTGATCGCCATGGTCGTGATCATCACCTGAGTTGCAGGAGACGCCAAAGAGGCTCAGACCGGCGATGCCGCTGAGAACGAGGATCCATTGTGTGGTTTTCTTCATGATGTGGTTATGTCTTGGCTGGTGGTTGGATTACGATTTTGGGGGAGAAACGGTTGAAGAGAGTGACATGCCTTTTCGACGGCATCTAGCTTCCACCATCCCGCAGTAAAGGGTCGGCACGATAAAGACGGTCAGAATCGCCGCCAACATGCCGCCAAATGTCGGGATGGCCATGGGAATCATGACATCGGCCCCGCGTCCCGTCGAGGTGAGAACCGGGAGCAAAGCCAGCAGAGTCGTGGCTGTAGTCATCATGGCGGGACGGTTTCTCAGAGTGGCCGCCTGCACCGTCGTCTCGCGAATCGCGGCGATGCCGTCAGTGTCTTGTTTCGGGTCCGCGAAACGCTGCTGGAGGATGGTGCCCATGAGGACGCCGTCGTCGGTGGCGATGCCGAACAAGGCGAGAAACCCTACCCAGACGGCAATGCTGAGATTCAGCGGGTGAATCTGGAACAACTCCCGCCAATCGACGCCAAAGAGATGGAGATCGAGAAACCACGGTTGGCCAAACAGTCCGAGGAGGATGAAGCCACCTGCCAGAGAAGTCGGGACTCCCGCCAGAAAGACGATGAGGGTCAGGCTGAGGGATTTGAAGTGGAGATACAGGAGAATGAAAATGAGGACCAGCGCCACCGGCACCACCAGAGCCAGGGTGCGACTGGCGTGAACCTGATTTTGGTAGGAACCGGTGAACTCGTAGCCAACCCCAACGGGCTGATCGAAGTTCTCCTTCAGGTAGGCTGCCGCAGTTTCCACGACCTCGACTTCGGAGGCTTCGGGTTCTTTGTCAAAAATGACGTAGCCCACCAGAAATCCCTTTTCGCTTTTGATGGCTTGGGGCCCGCGCACGTATTCAATGGTCGCGAGTTGGTTGAGCGGGATCTGCGCACCGCTCGGGGTGGGGATGAAGATTTCCTCGAGATCCTCGATGGAATCGCGGAGTTCCCGTTGATAGCGAACCCGGACGGGGTAGCGCTCGCGTCCTTCTACCGTCGAGGTGATTCGTCGTCCGCCCACGGCCACTTCGATGACGTTTTGCACCTGGAGCACGGACAATCCGTAGCGGGCGATGGCGTCGCGGTTGATGTCGATTTCGAGATAGGGTTTTCCTACCGTTCGGTCGGCGAAAACGGTTTCGCCGCGAATGCCGGGAACCTGTTTGAGCAGACGCTCGATCTCGAATCCCGCCGATTCGATGGCGGCGAGATCGGGGCCATAGACTTTCAGGCCCATGGGAGCTCGCATCCCGGTCTGCAGCATCACCAGGCGAGTCTCGATGGGTTGCAGGCGAGGCGCAGAGGTCGATCCGGGAATCTCCCCGGCTGCGGCAATCTCGTTCCAGATGTCGTTGGGGGATTGAATGTGATCTCGCCAGAGTCGGACTCGATTGCCGTTGTCATCGGTTCCGTATTCTGGTCGGTAGGTGACAATGGTCTCGACCATCGAGACCGGCGCGGGATCGAGTGGGCTGTCGACGCGTCCGATTTTTCCGACCACATTTTCCACCTCGGGAATCGCTCGGATGGCCTGGTCCTGAAGTTGGAGCGCCTCGAGCGCCTCGCCAATGGAAGCATGGGGCATGGTGCTGGGCATCCACAGGAACGAACCCTCGTCCAGCGATGGCATGAACTCGCGGCCCATCTGCGACCACACCCAGACACCGCTGCCGATGACCAGCAGGACGGCCGCCATGAGCACGAGTTTCGCCTTCAGGAAAAAGGCCAGCATCCTGGGATAGAATGCCATGAATAGCCAGGCGGCACCGATAAGCCCGCCGAGGAGCACGATGACCAGGGCCGCATTGCCGAACACCGGCTCCGGCCCCAGAGGCTGCCATCGATGGCTGAGATAGATGGCCAGCAACAGACTTAGCGAAATCGTCATCCAGAGCCGGGGGCCAGTGACCCGCAAATGCTGCTGGAGGGTGGCGAGTCCGCCTGCGGTCAGGTCGTGATCGTCGGCGACGGGAAGCGACTTCTTCGCCTTTTTGCGACGAAAGACAAAGGTCGCCAGGGCGGGGAGAACGGTCAGGGCCACGAGGATGGAACCCATCAGCGCGAAGGTCTTGGTGTAGGCGAGCGGTTTGAACAGCTTGCCTTCCGGACCGGTCATGAAAAATACCGGGAGGAATCCGATGATGGTGGTCATCACGGCAGTCAGCACCGCGCTGCCGACCTCGGTGGTGGCGTGGTAAATCGTCTCGTGAGTTGACTCGCCCGCATGCTCGGGATCATCGAGGCGTTTCAGGATGGACTCGCAAATGACGATCCCCATGTCCACGATGGTCCCGATGGCAATGGCAATCCCGGAGAGGGCCACGATGTTGGCGTCCACTTTGAAAAGCTTCATCGCCACAAACGCGAAAAGGACCGCCAAGGGCAGCATCAGCGAAATCAGGAGGGCGCTGCGGATGTGGAAAACCAACAGCAGCACTACGATGATGGTGACGAGAATTTCGTCGGCGAGTGCCGAGTTCAGCGTCTCAAGCGTTTCGTCAATCAGGCCGGTGCGATCATAGAAGGGAACCACGGTGACGTGGCTCGTGCGACCGTCTTCTAGTTCCTTGGTGGGCAGGGAAGCACTGAGCGTTTCCAGCCGGGTTTTGACCGCTTCAATGGTCGCCATCGGGTTCGCCCCATAGCGGGCGACGACCACACCGCCGACGGCTTCGGCTCCGTCCTTGTCGAGCGCGCCACGCCTCAGGGCTGGTCCCTTCTGCAGGGTGGCGATCTGCTCCAAGGTCACGGGAACATTGTCACGGACCGTCACTACCGTTTTTCGCAAGTCATCGAGATCCTTGATGAAACCCCGGCTGCGGATGACGTATTCCACCCGGTTGATCTCGATGGTGCGGGCGCCGACGTCGATGTTCGACTCCTTCACGGCTTTGAACACCTGTTCCAAGGTCACGCCCCAAGCGCGCATGGCATCGGGATCCACATCGATCTGGTACTCGCGCACGAAGCCGCCGCACGAAGCCACTTCGGCGACGCCATCGACAGATTGCAGGGCATACTTCACCTGGTAGTCCTGAATGCTGCGCAACTCCTGCGGCGTCCATCCGGGGGCGGGTTTGCCCTCGGCGTCGCGTCCCTCGAGCGTATACCAATAGACCTGTCCCAGTGCGGTGGCGTCTGGGCCGAGTTGGGCGGCTACGCCCTCGGGCAGGGTTCCGGAGGGCAGTGAGTTGAGCTTTTCCAGAATCCGACTGCGGGTCCAGTAGAACTCGGCACCATCTTTGAAGATGATGTAGATCGCCGAGAAACCGAAGAAGGAATAACTTCGCACCGTTTTCACCTCGGGCAGGCCGAGCAGGGCCGTGGTGAGGGGATAGGTGATCTGGTCCTCGACGTCCTGCGGCGAACGTCCCATCCACTCGGTGAAAACNNATCTGCTGATTCTCGCCGATGTCGGGAATGGCGTCGACTCCGACCGGAGCCCGGACGACCCCGGGAATCTCCCAGCGAAATGGAGCCACGACGATGCCGGCCCCGATCCCGAGGAGTAGCAGGAGCGCGACGACGAGCCGGTTCTGCAGACAGAACGCGATCAGGCGATTGGTGAAACCTTCGGGTCTGAACATCAGTGGTGCTGGTGAGTTTGAGCCGGAGTCGATACAGGCGCCGTGGCGGCGGGTGCCGCTTCGATGGGGCGGATGGTGCCGCATTTCAGCATCTTCATTCCCATGTAGGGATTTCGAATGTCCTCGCCAAGCTGCAACCAATTGGAGCCGGCGTTGTCAAAGGCCATGGGGCAATGCGCTTCAAACAGCGCGGGTTCAGCCGCTGCCAGGTCGGGCCGCTTGGACAATTCGAGGAGACCGTAGGCAAGCGGGGCAAAGCCAATACGCATCGCGTCGAGAACGTCAGCGTCTTTCAACTTCGCTAGAATTTCCGAGGCGGGTTCGTAGGTGGTCAACGCTTCGTGTCCACCGAGCGATTCGATGGTTTTTTTCGCCGCGTCGAGATCATCGCTCGCGAGAGCGTTCTGAAGATCGAGGTAATCTTTCAGCACGCCCTGAAACTCCTCCGCCGTCAGTTTCCAATCCTCGAAATGGCCCTGCGACTCGGTCGGCGCACTCATCATGCTGGTCTTTGCGATGATCTGCAGGGACGAGTCGATCTTGAAGGCCCCCTGGGTGACGACGCGTTCGCCTTCGGCCAAGCCGGACTCGACGAGATAGAAATCTCCGGCGCGGGCTCCGAGCACAATCTCCCGTCCTTCGTAGGTCGGTTTTTCTGTTTTCGGCACCTCCACATAGACCACGGCTCGTTTGCCGGTGCGGAGGACTGCCGAAGCGGGAACCATGAGGGGAAGGGATTCCGGCTCGCCGGACTCCATCACCGCGTAGCCGAGGTCGGTGGCTCGCACCAGCTTCATCCCACAGATCGGACAATCGCCGGGCTTGTCGGAAATGATCTCCGGATGCATCGGGCTGATCCATTTGTCCTTCAACTCGGGAGAGACCACCCGGCCTCCGGTCGCCAGTCGAGAGGTCACCGTGGCCCGGACAAACATCCCCGGTTTCAGGGCGGTCTCGGGATTGGCCGCATTGACACGAACCTTTACTGTTCGGGTTACCGGATCGAGCGCCGGTGAGAGGAACGCGATGGTGCCCTCGAAAAGACGACCGGGAAAGGCCTCCGCTTCGAAACTGACCGACTGGCCGTAGCGCAACCATTGCAGATCGCTTTCGTAGGCATCGAACTGCACCCAGACCTGAGAGAGGTCCGCGATGCGGAAAAGTGGATCACCTTTTTTGACGTAGCTGCCCTCGGTGATGTGGCGTTCGATCACGATGCCGCCAATGGGCGCGTCGATGTCCATCTGGTCGGTCGTCTTGCCGCTGGTCTCGATAGCCCGAATACCGTCCTCGGGCAGTCCCAATAGGCGGAGTTTGTCTCGAACCAAGCTCGCGTGTCCGGCTCCGCTTCTTGCCGCGACCAGAAGCTCGCGTTGGGCGGTGAGCAATTCCTCGCTGTAGACGTGGGCGAGGTGATCGCCGGGATTCACTTGAATGCCGGTGAAGTCGATGTAGAGCCGCTCAATGCGGGCCGGGAATCGCGCCGCGATGGTTCGAACGCGGGTTTCATCGTAGTCGATTTTTCCCACCAGTCGAACCTCGGCTTCGGCGAGACGGCGCTCCACCGGCGATGTTTCGATGCGGGCCAGTGCCTTGGACTCTGCCGACATCGCGAACTGGCGCGGACCGAGCGATCCCTCCGAGCCGGCCGGAATCAACTCCATCGCACAAATCGGGCATTTCCCCGGATTGGGTTGCTGAATCTGGGGATGCATCGCGCAAGTCCAGACCGTTTTCTTCTGGTCTGCGGTCGCCCCGTGCTGATGGGGGGCTTCGGTAGATGGCGTTTTCGGACCGAGAAAATGCCCGAGGCCCGCGCCGACCAGGAGGGTGGCGAAGAGCAAAATGAAGATCGTTCGATTTTTCATAACAAATAGGGTAGATCATTCATCGCCGCCGGCGAGTGTGGTGACACGCACGGCAGCGCCATGCAGGTCGGCGACCGCTCGCCAGTAAGCTTTGCGGACATCGAGAGCGTCTCGCTGGTCATCAATGACATCCCGGATCGAGGTGGAACCGGCGCGATAGGAGGCTTCGCTGACGTCGATGATGCGATTCGCGGCCGGGAGCAACTCGTCGTGGTAGCGCTTCACCGTTCGTCCGGTGGCGAGAAAGCGTTCCCAGGCTCCTTCGAGTTCCGCCAGCAGTTTGAGCTCGGCGTCTTCTCTTTCGGCGACGGCAGCTTCCTCTCGTGCTGCGGCTTCGACGCGTGCGGCGCGGTATTTTTTGAAAGCGAGAGGGATCTTGAAGCCGATGCTGATCCCGGTGGCGGTATCGCCCTGATTGCCGATGTCCACGACGGTGGCACCGATGGTCGGATCGGGAATCGAGTTCTTACGAGCGAGTGCCCTTTTTGCTTCGGCCGAGGCCACCATCTGGTTCAGTGCCGCCAGTCGGGGATGCGACTCGCTCAACTGCTGGGCCAGGCTTTCCAGATTGCCGTCGACCGACGCACCTTTGTCAGAAAGTGTCGGCCAGGGCAGGGGATCAGTTCCCTCGCTGCGTTCACCCATGGCGGCCCGAAGTTTCGCACTGGATTCCGCCCGCTTTCCGGAAAGATCATCCAACTGCGAGTCCAATCGACCGAGGGCGAGTTCCAGCGTGAGCTGCTGCGTCAGGGGAGCCCCTCCGCGCACCTGTTCCTCGGTGATGGGGGTGAGTTGGGCAAGCAGCTCTCGCGATTCCTTCACAATTTCGGTTTCCCGTCCGAGAAAGCCGTAGTCGAAATAGGCGAGACTCACGTCGCGAATCAGTGCCAGTCGGGCGTCCTCGTAGCGATGGCGGGCGGCCTCGGCTTCGTGATCAGCGGCTTGCCCGCGCAGTCGGAGTTTTCCGAACCACGGCAAGGTCTGGGAAATCATGAAAAGGTTTTCCTGCGGCCCGGTGCGGGTTTGCACTTGCGCGATGAAATGCGTCCAAGTCACCATCGGCTCGGGCAGACTCGTCATCTGGGGAGACATCTGAAGCGCGGCCTGATAGTTCTGGTAGGAGGCGTTCAGAGCCGGATTTCCCGCCATGGCGCGCTGGATGGATTCCTCCAGAGTCAGTGAGGATTTCGAAACGGGTTCGTCTCCTGCACGAAGCACGGGAGCGGAAACCAGACCGAGACCTAACAGGGTTAAGCCGGCGACCCAACAGGGTTGAATGAGATTCATAGGAGATTTAGAAACGAAGGTGGTGAGAGGAAGGAGTGAAACGGTTCTGCAGGGACGCGAGGAAGCGTCGAGAGAAACTCGCCGGAATTCAGTCCCGAAATATGGGACAGAGTGATCGGATCAGATCAGGAGCACGCCGTGCTCGATGGCGTGAAAACGACTCGGTGATTCACCGTGGATCAGTCGATGTCGGTGTGCCTGCGGCGGGCCCGTGTCGGCCGGCAGCAGGGAAAAGATCACATGGAACGGAGCGCCTTGGCCAAGCAGGACAAAGTCGAGCTCCAGTTCTCGGGCGAAGGACGGCGCCTTGGCGATCGCATCGTTGCCGGGCACGAAAACCGGTTTGTGGCCGTGCGTCTCGCATTCACAGGGCTGTTGATCCTGATCCGAGGGGGACTGCGTCGAGGTGCTCGTGCCAGTGTCAGCGCAGCAGGAATGGCTCGCGTGCTCGGTGTCGGTCGTCGTGGAATCATGATGCCCGCCGAAGCAGCAGCAAAAGGGATTCGCGATGAGGAGAGCCAAAAGGGCCCCTGAGAGACGACGTTTCATTTCGACGTCATGAGAATACTGGCCGGTTGTGAGTCCGTCAACAGGCGGCATGGTGTCTTGGGAACGACTCGCGTTCCCAGTTATCCTTTGTTGTCATGAATTGTTGCGGAAACGAAGAGACGTCCGAGCCTGACCCGAAGCCAGAAGCTGAGGCGCAGGGTGGTTCTTGTTGCGGCGGGGGACATGGTCCCGTCTCTGCTGATGCGACGAAGGCGAAGCCCGGACAGTTCACCTGCCCGATGCATCCTGAAGTGATATCCGACACGCCGGGCGATTGCCCGAAATGCGGCATGGCCTTGGAACAGGTGACTCCGGTGCCGGGTTCCGGTTCGACGACTTACACCTGTCCGATGCATCCGGAGATCGAAGAGGATCAACCCGGCGATTGCCCAATCTGCGGGATGCCGCTGGAGGCCAAGACGGTGACCGATGCGGCCGAGGAGCACCAGCTTGCCGAGATTCGTGACCTTTCCCGGAAATTCTGGATCGGCCTGACTTTGACCGTGCCGGTGTTCCTGCTGGCGATGTTGCCGATGATTCCCGGTGTTTCGCTGGACGGATTCATTTCCGAGTCAGTCTCCAAATGGATAGAACTGATCTTTGCCACGCCAGTCGTTCTATGGGCTGGCGGCATCTTTTTTGTCAAAGGCTGGCGTTCGTTGAAAGGGTGGAATCTCAACATGTTCACCCTCATTTCCATGGGGGTGGGAGCGGCCTATCTCTACAGTGTGATCGCGGTCCTTTTTCCCGGGATTTTTCCCGAGTCTTTCCGGCATCATGGCGAGGTGGGACTCTATTTCGAAGCGGCGGCGGTCGTTACCGTGCTGGTCCTTCTGGGCCAATGGCTCGAGGCCCGGGCGCGGCGGCAGACGGGGGCGGCGATCAAGTCATTGCTCGATCTGGGCGCGAAGTCTGCGACTCGCCTGAAGGACGATGGTGCGGAGGAGTCGGTCAGCGTCGATCAGTTGCAGGTCGGCGATCGCCTTCGGGTGCGACCGGGGGAGAAGATTCCCGTCGATGGGAATATCGAAGAAGGATCGAGTCACATTGACGAATCGATGATCACCGGTGAGCCGGACCCGGTAAAAAAAGGGGAAGGGGATAGCATCGTGGGGGCCACCATCAACCAGACCGGCTCGTTCGTCATGACGGTGGCCAAGGTCGGCGCGGATACCATGCTGGCTCAGATCGTTCAGATGGTTTCCCAGGCGCAGCGAAGTCGCGCCCCGATTCAAAAAACGGCCGATTCTGTCGCGGGCATTTTTGTTCCTGTCGTCATCGTGGCGGCCATCATCACTTTCGTGGTTTGGGCCGTGTGGGGACCTGAGCCGGCCTTGGCCTTGGGATTGGTCAATGCGGTGTCGGTGCTGATCATCGCTTGTCCCTGTGCTCTCGGACTCGCTACTCCGGTATCCATCATGGTGGGAGTTGGGCGCGCTGCTCAGGCGGGAATCCTGATCAAGGACGCCGAAGCGATCGAAACCACCGAAAAGATCGATACCCTCGTGACTGACAAAACCGGGACCCTGACAGCCGGAAAGCCACGCGTCACCGGGTTTTTCGTGGCTGAGGGAGAATCCGAAGAAGACATCATCGCCGCGACCGCCGCGTTGGAAAGTCAGAGCGAGCATCACCTGGCCAAGGCAATCCTCGATGAGGCGGAAGAACGTGAGATCTCTGTGCCGAAAGTTTCCGATTTTGAATCCGTCACCGGCGGAGGCATTACCGGATCGGTCGACGGCCAGGCTTGGCAGGTTGGGAAACTGGACCTGCTGGAATCATCAGGTGTCGGCATTCCCGATTCTCTTCGAACCGAATCGGAAAAACTTCAGCGCTCAGCGATGACCGCTGTCTGGGTGGCGCGGGGTGATCAAGCGGTGGGTTTGTTCGCCGTTGCCGATCCGATCAAAGACTCCACTCCGGCGGCGATCGCGGAATTGCATCGGCTGGGCATTCGCCTGGTCATGGCGACCGGCGACAACGAACACACGGCCAAGGCGGTGGGACGCGACCTCAAGATCGATGAAATCCACGCCGGTCTCTCACCCACCGACAAAATCAAACTCGTTGCCGATCTCAAGAGGCAGGGGTGCCAAGTCGCCATGGCGGGTGATGGCATCAATGATGCGCCCGCTCTCGCCGAGGCCAATGTCGGGATCGCCATGGGCACCGGCACCGATGTCGCCATTGAGAGCGCCCATCTCACTCTCGTCAAAGGCGACCTCGCCGGCATTTCGCGGGCCATCCAGGTCAGTCGCGCGGTGATGCGTAACATTCGACAGAATCTCTTTTTTGCCTTCATCTACAACGCCGCAGGCATTCCCATTGCGGCGGGCATTCTTTATCCCTTCACGGGAACCCTGCTCAGTCCGATGATTGCTGGCGCTGCCATGTCGCTTTCCTCGGTCTCCGTGATCACCAACGCCCTCCGGCTCCGCCATCTGAAACTGAAGTCGTGATCCAGTAAGGAGGGAGAGTTAGAGAATCATTATCGGATTTTCCAGAAAAAGAACTTTACAGACAAGTCTGTCTGTTT
>JAGROX010000145.1:13580-30598 GCA_020440025.1 Verrucomicrobiia bacterium | reverse complement strand
TCGAGACCGAGGACCTCGGCCACGAGTTCGAAGCCGGGGCGTAGCGAGGCATCGAGCAAGGCGAGGCAGCCGAAACCCAGTCCGCCCGCGGCTCCGGAACCGGGCTCGATGGCAGCGGCGTGGCCCTTTTCTCCGATCAGGGTCACGAGATGGGCGAGCCTCGCCTCGTGGCGTTCGAACTCGGACTCGACGACGCCTTTCTGCGGGCCATAGACGCGGGTGCAGCCGTTGGGACCGAGCAGGGGATTGGTGACATCGCAGGCGACTTCGACGGACGGCAGGGAACGCTCGGGCGCCACGATGCGAGTTACGTTGTTCAATCGGGCGGGCAGGTCTTCCACTGCTTCACCGGAGGCATCAAGAAAGCGAAAGCCGAGAGCGAGGGCCATTCCGGTGCCGCCGTCGTTGGTGGCGCTGCCGCCGATCCCGAGCAGCAGTCGGGTCGCGCCGTGTTGCTCGATGGCTTGCCGCATCAGCTCGCCGGTGCCGAAGGTGGAGGCGCGCCAGGGATCGAGTTCGTCAGAGGCCAGCCGCCAGAGTCCGGATGCTTCGGCCATTTCGATGACGCCGATGCGTTGGCCGTTGACGTCGTCAGTGATGAGTCCAAAGCCTGACTCGACCGGGCGACCCAGAGGATCCGCCACGGTGGCGGTCACCCATTCGCCGCCCCGGGCTTCGGTGATGCCGCGGGCCATGCCCTCGCCGCCGTCCGCGATCGGTGCGATGCTGATTTCGACCGAGTCGCCGAGGGCCTCGCGAAAGCCATCGGCGATGGCGGCGCAGGCTTCGGGGCCGCTGAGCGATCCTTTGAATTTATCCGAGGCGATGAGCAATCGAATCGGGCGTCGGGCGTCGGTCATGGGAACCTCTCGGAGCAGATCGCGGACCAGTCCAGCGGGAAGGGGGCGTGGGGGCTCAGTCGTCGATGGTTTCCCGCAGATCTTCCCAGATGTCTTCGAGATCGGGATCGCGGCTGGCGAAGCGTCGAAGTTCCTCGTTCATCTGAAAAGAACGCAGCAACCAAGCACAGGCCGAGTCGACCTCGCCGAGTCGGGCTTCGTAGCAGCCGAGGTTGTAGAAAAAAATCGATTCATCCCGGAGGGTTTCCGGCCCGTTGAGCAACATCTCGCGGGCTTCCTCCGTCTGGCCGAGTTCGTGGAGACAGTAGGCACCGTGGATGTAGCCAGCGGGATCGTCAGGCGCGAGATCGTTCAGTTGCCGACAGACGGCGAGGGCACTGCGATGATCGCCGCCCGCGATCGACAACTGCACGCGCAGGCGCAGGGTGCGGGGATGGATGCGCTCCTCCTCAGACACCAGACCGAGACGCTCGTGAGCGTCGGCCAGCATGCCGAGTTCCAGGTAGCCCTGGGCAGCGACGAAATGATGTGATGGTTCCATGGTTGGCGAGATGTTCCTAGACTGGCTGTGCTCGGGGCAGCCAGAAAAAAGAAAAGGCCGCTCCGGAAAGGATCCGGCGCGGCCTGAAAGATCGCTCATCCCCGCTCTGGGGGCAACTTGGCTGTGAAAGGAAATAATTGGTGATCAGACCTCTCCGGTCACCGCCTCGGGTTCGGCGGTGACTTCCTCGATGGTCGCGGTCTCCTTCAGCCGACTGATCAGCGCATTGATCGCGGACTCACGGGAGTGGGTCAGGAAATGCTCGCGAACGGTGTCGATCACTTCATCAAAAGGAACGGGCGCGGCTGCCTTGCGATCGGTCACCTGAAAGAGATGAAAGCCGAAATGGGTCGCCACGATGGGACTGACCTCGCCCTCGCGCATGGAAAAGGCGATGGATTCGATCTCGGGCATGGTTTCACCCATTTTCAGAAAACCGAGATCGATTTCCTCGGCGGGTTTGTCGCTGGTTTCCTTGGCGACTTCCAGAAAATCCGCTCCGTCGAGAATGCGGAAGCGCGCTTCCTTCAGTTCCTGATAGCGAACCTTGGCGTCCTCGTGGGAAGTGGGCTCTTTGAAAATCTGGGAAATGCGGACCTCTTCCTCGGTGAGGTAGCGTTCGATGGTGGCTTCGTAGTGAGCCTGAAGTTCGGCATCGGTCGGCTCGGGATCGGGGCCGATCTCGGTTTCGAGCAGTTGATCGACTCCGATAGTGGCTCGCACCTTCTCTTTGATGCGGGGTTCGTCGCCGGGGTTGAATCCGGTGTTGTCGTAAAAGGCTTTTTCGCCGCCATGCTCCTCTTTGAGCTGAGCGATCATCTGGTCGACGTCTTCGTCCTTCGGCGGACCGAATCGCTTGTCGGCTTCCTGAGTGAGCAGGGTGCGATTGACGATATTTTCGCGGGCAAAGCCCATGAATTCCTCGTCACGGTCGCAGCAGACCACCTCACCGAGACTTGCGTAGTGATCTTTGATCGCATCGAACTCCTCCTCGAGGACCTCGTCGCCGATGAGTTCGCCATTGATGATATAAGCCATGTGGCATTGTCGGTCGCGAGTGGCGTGCTTGTCAACCGGCCTCGGTCTTGCGGAAATGCGTCCCCGAACTTGCGCTGCCGCCGGTTCACGCCATGTTGCGCGGCATTCTTGTCATGGGAAACATTCGCCAAGCTTTCGTTCTCGGAGCCGGGCTCGGAACGCGGCTGCGACCGCTGACCGAGCGTGTGCCAAAACCCATGATTCCGGTCTGGAACAAGCCGCTCCTGACCTATGCTTTTGATCACCTGATCGCCGATGTTGGAGTGGATTCCTTCATGGTAAACACTCACCATTGCCCCGAGGTCTATGACGAGGACTTTCCCGACGGCACCTACTCGGGCGCGGCGCTGACGTTTCGCCACGAACCTGTCCTGCTCGATACGGCGGGCGGCATCGACAACGTGAGAGACTGGCTGCCATCGGGCGATGATTCGTTTTTTGTCTACAACGGCGACATCCTGACCGACCTGCCGCTGGGGCCGGCGATCGAATCCCACGAAAAATCGGGCGCACTGGTCACGATGGTGCTGCGTTCGACGGGCGATGCGCTGCAAGTGGCCTGGGATGAGAAAAGCGGACGCGTCGCCGACATTCGCACCGCGATCGGGGCGGGAGCGGATCTTCCGAGATTCCAATTCACCGGCATCTATCTGCTGCGCCCGGCTTTTCTCGACCTGCTGACACCGGGGAAAATCGAATCGGTGATCCTGCCGTTCCTGACCGCGATTCGCGATCACGATGCCGTCGGCGGTGTGGTCATCGACGAAGGACGTTGGTCCGATCTCGGGAATCGCACGAGTTATCTCGATGCCTCGATTTCGCTGGCAAAAGACGCGGGTTTTCCGCGTTACGGACGAAGCGAAGCGATGCAGCGAATTCATCCCGAAGCGGTCATCGATCCGGCAGCCATCGTCGATGATGCCAGTGTGATCGGCCCCGGCGCAGTGGTGGAAGCTGGCGCCGAAGTTCGCGATTCGGTTCTGTGGCCCGAGAGCCGGGTGGCGACCGGCGCTCGCATCACGCGAGGCATCGTGAGAGATGGTCAGGTGGCCGCGGGGGAATCCCGAGATCAGGACTTCTGACTTGGGTCAGATAGAGGCACCCCGGGGCTTAGGCCAGGACCTCGCGAATCACGTGACCTTCCACATTTGTCAGGCGGCGCTCGATGCCGTTGTGGAAAAAGGTGAGGCGTTCGTGATCCAGCCCCAGAAGGTGGAGGATGGTGGCGTTGAAATCGTAAAGGGGATGGATGTCTTCGATTGCTTTTCGGCCCAGTTCATCCGTCACGCCATGGCTGACGCCGGGTTTCACTCCCGCGCCGGTCAGCCAGCAGGTGAAGCCATCGGGATTGTGATCGCGGCCCTTGGCGCCTTTCTGAAACATTGGCATGCGCCCGAATTCGGTGCACCAGACCACCAACGTGTCTTCCAACAGTCCGCGCTCCCGAAGATCGCGGATCAAGGCAGCCGTCGGTTGATCCAGAATCTCGGCATGAACATCGTATTGTTCCTTCAGCGCACTGTGACCATCCCAGTTTAGCTTTCCTCCGCTGGCGTAGGCACCGTTGAAAAGCTGAACGAATCGCACGCCGCGCTCGATGAGCCGTCGGGCAAGAATGCAATTGCGCGCGTAGGCCGCCTTCGTCGGGTTGGATTCGCTGTCCGCGCCGTAGGCTTTCAGGAGATGAGCGGGTTCGGTGGAAAGATCACTGATCTCCGGCACGCTCATCTGCATCCGGGCAGCGAGTTCGTAACTGGCGATACGGGCGGCGAGTTTTCCATCGCCCGGATTCTGCTCCAGATGCCGGGCATTCATCCGCTGCAACAGGGAACGTGCGGCATCGTCGGTGGACTTCGAAATTCCCGAAGGCGGCGTGAGATGACGAACCGGTGAGCTCGCGCTGAAAGGCGTTCCCTGAAACTCGGCGGGCAGGAATCCGGGTCCCCAGTTGTTCACGCTGGCTTGGGGCACGCCGCGAGGATCGGGAATGGAAACAAAGGCGGGCAGATCGCTGTTCTCGCTGCCGAGTGCGTAACTGACCCATCCTCCCATGCTGGGAAATCCATCCTGGACGAAGCCAGTGGACAGAAAATTCTCCGCCGGACCGTGGGTGTTCGATTTGCTGGTCAGGGAATGGATGAACGCGATCTCGTCCGTGAGTTCCGCGAGATGGGGAATCATGTCCGAAACCCATTTGCCCGTCTGACCGCGTTGCCGGAATTCGTATTGCGGACGCGCCAGGTTTCCTGCCGGTCCTTGAAAGGTCACGGCTGGTCCGCCTTTCAGTGGTTTGCCGTCCTGTTTGAGCAGTTCCGGTTTGTAGTCCCAGCTCTCCAACTGACTGACCGCCCCGGCGCAGAAAACGACGAGGACGTTTTTCGCCTTCGCCGGATAATGCGGCAGCCGCGAGGCATAAGGCCGAGCGGGATCAATGATCGGTCGATCCGACGCCAGCAAGCCATCACGCCCCAGCAGATGCGTCAACGCAATCGACCCGAGGGCCGTGGCGCTTTGCCCCATGAAACGCCGCCGGTCCAGCAGGATTCGACCGGCGGGGGAGAGATGTTCAGAGAGATGAGTCATGGAGGGTTCGGTCACCGATAGATCTCCCCGTGGATCACATCGACGGGGGTATCGAGAATCTGGATCTGGTTGACGGTCTTGAATTGGGCGTGGTCAGCGAAGGTCCAGACGAGCTTCTTGTCGGGAGTCACCTCGTAGACCTGAGGATTTTCGCCGATGTGGCCGTGACCGAGGAAGTTGCACATGAGGGTGTTCCCGTTGGGAAGCCGCTGGGCACCGGCCATGAGACGGAGGGGATTGTTTCCGGGGAGGTCATTTTCTCCGACACTCCAGACGACTTTTCCGGACGGGTCGATCTCGATCACCTGATGGCCGTCGCCGCAAGTCACGAGCCAGTTGCCGTTTTTCAAGACGATGGCTTCATGCGGATCGCCAGGGACTTTTTCCTCGCGAACGACTTTGCCGTCGCCGTCGAGCTCCACGATTTTTCCTTCGCCTTTGAAAACGACGACGTAGTGGCCATTGGCCAGTTTGCGGGCGCCGCGAAACTGGTTGTGCATTTTGATCTCAGGCGCGGTGACGAGCGGGATCTCCTTCGCGATTTTTCCCGCGCGGTCCACTTCGACGAGTCGGCTGGTGCCGCATTCGACGACGAGGACATTGCCGTTGGGAAGGGGCTGGGCGGCCTGACATTCAACGCCTTCGGTGGGGGCTTGGTATTCCCAGACGATTTCGTTTTTCATGCTCACCTCGCGGGCTCCGCCGACGTGGGCAAAGAGAACATTTCCATTCGGAAGGAGCCAGCAGTCCTGCGGGTGTTTGGCCTCTGCGCGCCATTCAATTTTCCCGTCAGCGCTGACGATGCAGACCTGATCGCCGCTATAGTCGCAGCAGAGAAAGCGATGCTGAACGTCTTCGGCCACTACGGCCGAATGGAGACAAAGGAAGGCGATGGTGGCGAGGAGAAATCGAGACATGGGATGGTGATTGGGGTGAGGAATTGGTGATGATTAGAAAATCCTGGGTCACGGCATGAAAAGAAACTCGCTGCTGTTGAAAATGACGCGACAGAGAGTGGGGAGTCCATGTTCGCTGACGACGCCTACGGCATCGGCGAGCTCTTCCGGGCGCGGGCGGCGGGCATAGGCGAGTTGGTAGGCCTGCTGAACCTGATTGGTGTAATCGGCACCGACTTCGGATTCAATGCGCTTGGCGAGGGCTTCCGATTCTTCGATGGTAAAGACGCTATTGAAGAGATTCAAAGCCTGGATGGGAGTGGTGCTCTGTCGACGCCGCGAGACGCTTTGTCCGGCATCGGGACAGTCAAAGGCGCCGAACACGATCTCGCGTTCCATCCTGACTTTATGGGCGTAAATCATGCGACGGCGACCGCTTTCGTCGAAGGATTCGATAGGCGGAAAACCGCTCAGCCCGCCCCGGGATTTGAAGAGATCAAAGCCGCGTCCTCCGGCCTTGGGATTCAGTCGACCACTGACCGCGAGCGTCGAATCGCGGATCGCTTCGGCCTCCAGGCGCCGGGACGGGAATCGCCAGAGGAGCCGGGTATCCGCGTCCACCGCCTGGGCCTTGGGATCGATGCGGTTGCTCTGACGATAGGTCGATGACAGGGTGATCAGGCGATGAAGGTGTTTCACCGACCAACCGGAGCGAACAAATTCGGACGCCAACCAATCGAGAAGTTCCGGATGCGATGGCTCGGCGCCGGCGCGCCCGAAGTCGTTCGAGGTTTCCACCAGTCCGAATCCGAAATGCCATTGCCAGATGCGATTGACCATCACTCTGGCGGTGAGCGGATGATCGGGGCGAGTGATCCATTTTGCCAGGGCCTGACGTCGTTCGATATCGTTGGCATTCTTTGGCAACTCGATCGGCTCGAACAGGCTCAGGGTCGCAGGAGACACTTCCTCCTTTGGTTGTTCAGGATCTCCGCGGTTGAGGAGATGCATCGGTTCGGGGGCGTTCGAGCGTGCGGCAAAGACGAATTGTTTACCTCCTGCGTATTGCTTCAATTCGCTCAGAAACGGCTCGCGCTGGGCGAGCAATGCGACGGCGCGCTGGCGATGTGCCGGAACCAGATCCGCCGGTTGAAACAGATCCGCTTTGGCTTTGGCGGAATCGAATGGTGCCCGGTCCTTGGAATCCGCGACGGTTTTCCATTCGCCGGTTTCGGTGCTGATCTGGATCATGTAGTCCACCGCCAGACGGTCGGCATACTGACCAGTTCGATCGCGTCCCCAGCGGATCTGCTCGATAGAATAAGCTTCAGGGAATTCCATCTCGACCCAGCCGCCGCCTTTCACATTGGAACGCCAGCAACTTGCATTGCCGTAGATGCCGTCATTGATTACTTCTTTTTTTGAGCCGCCGGAAACCGTCACTTTTACCTTTCCGAGAGAGAGGTTGTTCCCCTCGGTGTCAAAGACCTCCAACTCGTCGATGAACGGTTCCCGGAGATTGTCGCTGATCGTGGCGTTGATGGTGAATCGGACCTTGGAAGTCTTCACCGGCGCGAAACGCTCGATGTTCGCCCGGGCACTGACGGAGCTTCGGGTGGTTCCGGATCCGGCTGATACGATGCAGTCGAAAAGCGCCCGATCCAGAGGCGCAATCTGCGTTTTCAGGCGAGCGACGATGGCGTCCACCTCTGGATTTTCGATGGGGCGGTCGCCATAGGTGACTCCGGAGAAAAACGCCTGCATCGAATAGTAATCACGAGCCGGGATGGGATCGAACTTGTGATCGTGGCAGCGGGCGCATCCGATGCTGAGACCGAGGAAAGCTTCACCGGCATTGATGACGATTTCACCGAGTTCATCTTGGCGGGCGAGCCGTTTGGACTCCTCGTCCTTTCCGATCTGACCTGGCAAAAGGGCGGCCGCTGTGACCAGAAATCCGGTCGCCTCCGGCTTGCCAAACGCGTCGCCTGCGATCTGTTCTCGAATGAACTGATTCCACGGGGTGTCTTGGTTGAAGCTATCAATGACGAAGTCGCGGTAGGGCCAGGCATAGGGGCGCTCGGTGTTGACCTCGAAGCCGTGGGTGTCGGCGTAGCGCACCACGTCCAGCCAATGCTGCGCCCAACGCTCGCCATAGCGCGGGGATTCGAGCAGGCGATCGACGACCCGTTTCCAAGCGAGTTCAGAACGGTCGGCGAGAAAATCGGAGACTTCTGTCGGCGTAGGTGGCAATCCGGTCAGGTCAAAGGTGACACGACGCAACCAAGTGACGCGATCGGCTTCCGGAGATGGCGTCAGTCCCTCCTTCTCCAATCGGGCGAGGATGAAATGATCGATCTCCGATTTCGGCCACGCGACGTCCTTGGTTCTCGGTCGTTCGGGATGAGTGACGGGCTTGAATGACCAGTGGTCGCTCTTGTTTTCCAGCTTCACCAGATCGACACCATTCGGCCATTTGGCGCCCTCATTGATCCATTGCGTGAGGGTGGCGATTTCCGCTTTCGAGAGGGGATCGCCGTCCTTTGGCATGCGCATCTCGGGATCGTCACCGCGGACGAACTGAATCAGGGGACTGCTGCCGGCGCTATCAGGAATGATGTCGGGCGCATGACCGCTGCCTCCTTGCAAGGCGGCTTCCTTGACGTCGAGCCTCAGCCCGGATTTCTGTTTTTCCGCGCCGTGGCATCGGTAGCAGTGTTCTTGAAAGATGGGGCGAACATCGCGCACGAAATCCACCGCTCCCAAGGTCCCGTGAGACAGCCAACAGGCGGACAGGAGGGCGGTAATCCGAATCGAACTCGGAATCTGGATTAGAAAAGGCATCGGCGGCAGGTGCTGGTGGTCATTGTCTCATGTTTGGTACCATCCTTCATGAAATATCGAGGCGTGATCCAGTGATGCCATCAGGTGAGTATCGGGACCGAAATGCGCCTCTTTTCAGATCACGTGCTCGCCCCTGATGATGGAGAGATGAAATCCCGCCCTTTTCCGTTGATCGCCTTCCTTTTTTCCTCGCTGAGCTTTTTGAGTGTCGGAATGAGTCAGGAAAAGCCGAAGTGGGGAAACGTTGCCTGTGAAGGAGACTACCAGCATCATCTCCAAGGGGTGTGCCACGATGAGAAGGGAGCGCTTTTCTGGTCGTTCACCACCGAGTTGGTGAGGACCGATGCGCAAGGGAAAGTGGAGAAAAAGATTCCGGTGGAGAATCACCATGGAGACCTCTGCTTTCATGAGGGGAAAATCTATGTCGCGGTCAATCTGGGCCGCTTCAATGATCCGAAGGGAAACGCGGATTCCTGGGTTTACGTTTACGATTCGGGCTCACTCTCTTTCGTCTCAAAGCATTCCGTGCCGGAAGTCTTTCATGGAGCCGGCGGGATGGATGTCAGGGATGGGCATTTCTTCGTGGTCGGCGGGTTGCCTGATGGGGTGAAGGAAAACTATGTGTACGAATACGACGAAGCCTTTCGCTTCTTGAAGAAGCATGTGATTGCCAGTGGTTGGACTCAGCTGGGCATCCAGACCGCGGCATGGCATGATGGTGCCTGGTGGTTTGGGTGCTATGGCACGCCGAAGATTCTGTTGAAAACAGACGCCAGTTTCCGATTGCTCGGTCGCTACGAATTCGATGCTTCTCTCGGTGTCGCGGGAGTCGCGAAGGATCTCCTACTGGTGGCAAAAGGACCACGCACCGAGGCCGGGCGTTGCCGCGGAACTCTCCACCTCGCGAAATCCGATGAGAAAGCTGGCTTGATCCTGCTTCCCCGTGGGGGAGAAAATCAGTGAGCCCGGCTTCGTGACTCAACCCTGTTGAGTCACGGACCTAACCCTCTTAGGTCCCTTCGAATCAACCCAGTTCCGGCACTGACCAGCCATCGCGATAGGCGCGTCGAACGAGCGCGTTCGCTTCGGCGTTTTTGGGGAAAGACAAGGATCTGCTGTCCCAGTCCAGCCAGTCACCGGCAAAGCGATCAGCCATGGCGCCGACGAGCACGGTCTCTGTCAGCGGTCCTCCGTGGCTGAAATCTGCGATGGATTTTTGTCCCTCGTGAATGGCATCGACCCAACCATGATAGTGATTGAGTGGGGCGATGTTTTTCGGGTATTTCTCTTGGGGAAAACTCGCCTCAGGCAAGGCGATAGGGCTGCCTCCACGGTAGTTTTTGAAGATGGTGCCCGTCTCTCCGATCCAGCAGGTGCCTGATTCCGGCAGGGTGTCGACGCCTTTCGGCAGCGGAATCTTGGAGGCATCTGGTCGGACGTCTCCATCGTGCCAGGTGACTTTCACCGTATCGCCAGCGGTGATGTCGCTGCCGGGGAAAATCAATTCCACCTGTCGGCTTTCGGCCCAGAGTGGTCCGCTGCTTCCGGGTGTGGTTTGCCGCACCCGCAGAGGAGCGGTCAGTTTCAAGGCGTCGAAGGTAGGATCGAAGTGATGGCATCCCATGTCGCCCATTTCACCGACCCCGAAGTCGAACCAAGCGCGCCAGTTTTTGGGATGATAGGTGTCTTTTAGGTAGGGGCGCGGATCGCGAACGCCGAGCCAGAGTTCCCAGTCGAAACCTTCTGGAACGGTGTCGCCACTAGCCCGTAGTTCGGTGTTTTTCGGCCACCAGTTGAGCTTCTTGTTCTCCCAAATGATCACCTCTTTGATCTTTCCGATGGCACCGCTCTGGATCAATTCGACTGCGGTGCGACTTTCTACGGTGGATCGTCCCTGGTTGCCGAGTTGCGTGGTCACGCCCGCCTTGACGGCTTCGGCGGTGATGACCCGGCACTCGTGGAGAGTGGAAGCCATCGGCTTTTGGAGATAGAGATGCTTCTTGGCGCGCAAAGCGGTCACCGCCGGGGCCGCGTGCATGTGGTCGGGAATGCCGATGGTGATGGCATCGAACTTGTCCGCATGAGTGTTCAGCAACTCGCGCCAGTCGGCTACGGCTACGGCGTCGGGAAAATTGCGTGCCGCAATGCCGAGGGTGGATTTCTCCACATCGCAGAGTCCGGTGATGGCGACCTTGGCGTGGCTGGCCACGCTTTTCATGGTGTTGCCGCCCATGCCCCCGACCCCGATGCAGGCGACCTGAAGTTTCGAGTTGGGCGAGGCGCTTTTCAGAATGGCGGGAAACCCGAGGAGGCCTGCCGTCGATGCGGCGACGCCTCGTTTGAGAAAGTGGCGACGATTGAGGGGATTGGGGGATTCGCTCATGTCGGAGAGTCTGCCCCAGAAACGAGGTGTTTGAGAAGACGTAACTGCGCCAACATGGCGTGGGTGGTGACTCTTTACATTGGGATGAAGGCTCTGTGAAGATGGTTGCCATGAGAACGTTTTTTGCGATTTGGCTTCTGGCTATCATTGGAAGTGCTGGGGCCGAAGAGATTCAGGTCTCGCCATTTGTCGCCGACATCACGCCTCCGATCGGGGCACCCCTTTGTTTCAATCTCATCAAGCCCGCCGCTGAGATCGAGGAGCCCCTCACCGCGCGAGGTGTCGTGATTCTCGGGTCGGGCGAGCCCATCGTCCTATGTGTGGCTGATTTTGTCGTCATCGCCAATGCCAGTCACGATGCTTGGCGCGAAGCACTGGCGACGGCGGCAGGCACGACTCCCGATCGCGTGTCGATGCATGTGATTCACAACCATGATTCCCCCGGGTGTGATCTCGGCGCGACGATCGAGTTGGAAAAGCAGGGACTGGTGGATGTGATGAATCTGCGGGCAGCCCACGACAAAGCGATCGCCGATACCGCGGCGGCGGTAGCAGAGGCGGTGAAAACAAAAACGCCGGTGACGCATCTCGGACTCGGCACGGGAAGAGTCGAAAAGTTTGCGTCGAATCGCCGCATCATTGGCGCGGATGGTAAACTGGAGATGGCGAGGATGAGCGCCAGTCGCAATGCCGAGGCCAATGCCAAACCGGAGGGAACCATCGATCCGAATCTGAATCTGGTGACCTTCTGGAATGGAGAGACGGCGGTCGTGGCCATGACCTTCTATGCCTCGCATCCGCAGAGCTATTACGGCCGGGGTGGGGTGACCCCCGACACGGTGGGCTTGGCGAGAAATTTGCGGACCAAAGAAACAGGCGCATTGCATCTGCATTTTGATGGAGCCGGCGGGAATGTCGCCGCCGGGAAATACAATGACGGTTCTCCCGAGGCACGCGCGGCCTTGGTCGAGAGGATTCATGCGGGGATGGAGGCAGCGTGGAACGAGCAGAAAAAAGTCGCAGTCAAAGAGAGTGATCTCGAGTGGACCGTCGCTCCGACTCAGTTGCCTTGGAGTGGTCGCTACACCGAGGAGCAGTTGGTCGCCGAACTCACCGATCCCGAAACGACTGTCGGCAATCGTATTCGGGCCGCGCGCGATGTGGTCTACTACCGTCGATGGCAGGAAGGCGGTCGCATTGACATCAACTGCCTCCGCATCGGCGACGCACGAGTGCTTTTCTTTCCGGGCGAACTGTTTGTCGAGTATCAACTCGCGGCCAAAGCGATGCGTCCCGGAGAATTTGTCGCGGTGGCGGCCTACGGTGATGGCGGACCGGGATACATTGGTACCGAGATTTCCTACGACCAGGGCGGCTATGAGGTCGGCCGCGTTTCCCGCACCAGTCCCGCCGTCGAGGAAGTGCTGATCAAGGTCACCCGCCAGTTGCTCGGGGTGACAGAGTAATCACCAGCTGAGGCGAAATTCCATCCAATCAGAAGAGTTGAAGCCACCGCCACCCTCGCGCTCGTCCCGCATTTCGATGATGGCGACGTAGTCGTTTTCCTGGGAGGGCTTTTGCACCACCAAGGCGTGCCCGCGTCCTTCGGAAAAGCGGAGATTGATGACCACCTGAGGTCCGTCGGTGGGCAGGGTAATGCCGGCGTCGAAGGGAGCGGTCACTCGCCCCGTCCAAGTGGGAAGCCATTCCGTCTTGTCTTCCAGGTAGGTGGGAAACTCGCCCTGATGCCGACCAGGTGGCGAGGCGTTTCCCTTGCTGTGATCGAACCAGATTTCGCTTCCACGCAGATGGAGATGGCTCACTCCATCGATCTGCACCTTTACCTTGAGACTGCGTTTGGCGGCTTCGCCGAAGGATGAGGGCTTGGGAATCGGATTCTCCGGGATGGCGGTCAGCAGGTTTTTGGCGGCGAGGGCTTCATCGAGAAGTCCCTGGCGGGTATAGTCAGCCTTGAGCAGTTCGAGTCGAGTTCGATAGGCGTCGATTAGCGGCTCGGCGACTCGGGCGATCTTGGCTGTGAGCAGCTGGTTTTCCCGATCAAAAATGGTACGGGCTTCGACCAACAAATGGGGTTCGCCGGATTCGGGTGGTTTTGGATTGCTGGTGCCCGTTTTCTTCAGGGTTTCGATTTCGGCATTCACCGCGAGCAGTCCGGGGAGATTGCCCTGTTGCTGAAGCTCGGTCGCGATCACCGCCAGGCGTTTTCCATAGCTGGAAGCGAGCGATTTGGTCGGTTTGTAGATTTCCGCGAGCTTGACCTCGTGCTCGAATTGCAGGTTGGACAAAGCCTGCGGCAGTGGTTTGCCACTTTCCTGTGCCATCGCGAAACCGATCAGGGATGCGGTCAAAAGACAGTAACGCATCAAGGAGGTGAACTGGCGTTTCATGATCTGAGGAAAGTCAGTTTCCTTCGGCGATTTCGGCGACTGCTTTGTTCCATTCGCCTGCCTCGGGAAGATGCCACATGGAGAACGAGGTCTGAATCGGATAGTTGCAGATGCAACCCACGGAAAAACAGGGGGCGTTGAGCAGTCCGTCGGCGGCGACCAAACTGGCGGAGCATCCTGAGCGCAGATTTCGGAGATTGAATTGTTCGCCGGAATCGATGTCGACATAGGCGGCGCAGTTGTCACGGAGAAAGAGCAGGTTTTCGCTGCCGACGGCGTAGTTGCAGCCGCCTCGGGTGAACAATTGCCGGTTGTCGATGACTTCCCCGGTGTTGGTCGCGTAGGTGTGGCCGGTCTGATTGATGAAAGTGTCGCCGGTGATGATGAGCGGTTGTTGGCCTTTGGATTCGCGCTGCCAGACGGCTTTTCCGGTGTCGAGATTCAGGCCGACGGTGCGGGAGTCCTTTCCAGCGATGAGCAGATTCTGCCCGACGGCACAAGCGAGCCAATCGTCGGAGGATCGGAGGCCCAGAAAGTGAATGGTGCTCATCTCGGCAGGCGGATTGTCGAGGACAAAACGCCAGCGTTCCTCACCGGTCCGATGGTCGAGCGCCAAGACGGTTGAGGTGAGTGTGGCAACGCTGTCTCCGCGGCGGCGCATCGATTGGATCTCGATGGGGGAGTGGGAATCGATGCAAAAGACGGTTCCCTTCGCCATCGCGACGGCGGCGGTGCTGTAGCGTTGGGCGGCTTGGCGTGACCAGAGTTGTTTGCCGGTAGCGCGATCCAGCGCAACAAGCAGTTCACTTTCCCAGCGGCCGTTCTCGATTTTCTGCTCGTTGTTGAATCGCAGGCCAATCAACACGGTTTCGTCAGTCACCCGAACATCGGTCGCGCTGATTGGAGCATCCTCGGGCAGGTCGATGGTGAGCGGCCAGGTGGCGGTGACCTTTCCTGTGCTGGCATCGAGCACATCGACGGTGCGACCTTGGGCGACATAGATGGCGTCGGGCCAGGAGACGTATCGAGCTGAGTCGTCGACCTTGGCTGTCCAGAGCAGACGACCGGTGTAGCAGTCAACGGCATGGAGGGTATTGCTCTCGACCTGAAGCGCAAAGATTCGGCCTCCAGCCACCTGGGGTTTCACGCCGTGTCCGTAGTCCTTCCGCTTGTGAAACCCATGATCGACTCCGTCGCCGTACCAGAGAATCGCCAGAGGAGCCTTCACCAGTTTGTCAGGGGAAAAATAGGTGCGAGCGGCATTGCCGGTCTCGTGGGTCCAGTCGGCAGAGTCGGGCAGGGGACCCTCCCGTCGTTTCGTGGCAAAGCCGTCGGCGGTGGCGAAACAAGCCACGCCACCATAGGGCCGCAGCATTTCGTGAATCCGATCATCGATCTCGACGCCGACTTTTTCAGAGGTGATCAGATTCGCGAGATAGGGCGCGATCCGGACGGTTGCCGGATCGTCGGACACTGCCTGAAATCGACCGCTCCACGGGCCATCGACGACGAATCGTCGGCGCAGGTCATCGTGAAGTGCCCAATCTGAATCAATCGCGATCACTCTCAGATTGCTGTGTCGCAGCAGTCCTTCCACCAACGAACCGTCCTCGATACCAAGTACCAACGCATATCCTTCCGTCGCTCCCGAAGTCTCAAGGAGCTTGGCCACCTCGCTGCCGCCTGGCGCTGGCGAGATCTCTTCGGAATTGGCTGGCAGCGCGTAATTGAGTGCCTCTCGCTTGGTCTCCGAAAAACAGAAAATCGTCCCGCTCTCGGCGACCGCGAAGAGCTTGCCGTCGGCGGCGATCAGTTCGGTCGGGATCTCCGGCAATTCTTTTGACCAGGCCAGAGTCGGGGCGTTTGACGGCTCGGTCGGCAACTCCAGCGCGATCAGGGTTTTTTCGAAATGGGTATAGAGTCGACCGCCTGCTTTCAGGATCGCGTTCGGGGTAACCTGGGCATTCTTTTCGCCGACGCGACCTTGATATTCCCAGAGCAGGGGAGCATCCCACTGAGCGGGTTTGACGGTGGTTTCGCCTTCCACTTTTTCATAGCGAGTCACCTTGGCGGCCTTCATGTCATAGGCGTAGACGACGCCGTTCTCTGCTCCGTAGGCGATGCCCTGATGGAGAACGGATCGATGGTCGCAGCCTTTGAGGAATTTGTATTGGTAGTAGGGGCCTTCGAACTGCTCCTTCTTTTTCCCGTCCCAAGCTTTCGGGGCGGAGTCACCGGCTTCGACAAAAGGGGCCGCGCCGATCTCGAGTCCGGTATTCAGATCCATGACCCCGCGTTCGCCGACCAGGGCGATGTCGCCAAACACTGAGACGCGACTGTCGCCGTTCCGGTATCCCTGGACGAAATGGAGGAGTTCGCCGGTATCACGATCCAATCGGGCCGGCATGGAGCGGCCGTTGGTTACGATCAGGCGATCTCCGGCGATGAGGAAGTGCCCCTGCGGAGAGATGCCTGATTCGTGGAGGTAGTTGTGATCGATGCGGGTGTCGGGCAGGTAGTGGGCGTTTGAGTTTGACCATTGGATCTCGCCGGTCTCGACATTCACCGCAAAAACGAACACTCCGAGAGATGGCCAGATGCCCGAGCCGAAATAGAGCGTCTTGCCGTCCTCGGACAACACCGGTCCGCCTCGCACAGGCCAGAAAGAAACGAGGCGTCCGTTGCCGAGATGGCGATACTCGGGACGATCTTTGGGTGCCGCCCGAACTTTCCAAATTTCCTCACCGCTCTTTGCATCGAGACAATAGAGATACCCGTCGTCGGAGCCGGCGAAGACTTTGCCGCCCGCAGCGACCGGCGCCAGCCTGACGGGTCCGTTGGTGAAAAATCGCCATGTTTCCGATCCGGTATCGGTATCGAAGGCCATGACCGATCCGTCATTGGGGGAGGCGATCACCAGGGTCTTTCCGGTGACGACCGGATGATAGGAGGTGTCGAAATGCAGCCGGTCTTCATTTTCCCAAGCCGGTCGAGGTGCGGGGAGTTCGCGGGTCCATTGGAGGTGGAGATCGGCCGGGAGATCGGTCGCGGTCGAGCCGGAGCGCTGGGCGTCGCCGCGCCACATGGGCCAGTCTTCGGCAGAGGCGAGAGGAGCGAGCCCAAGGATCGCGGCGATAATAAGAAAGAATTTCATGTCCGTCAGAAACCTGCCAGACGGGCGAACCTCTGTCGAGCCGATCGCCCATCGTGTTTGCGTGCCGGGATTTTGAATCGCCGCTCCGTCGTTTTCTCTTGGCGGAACGGCGAAAGGCCCGGATGTTTCGCTTTTAGCCGTTTTTCCCCTGACACCCACCGATGGAGATCTCTGAAATCGACGCCCTGACCCGTTCCACCTTTCCCGAGTGGCGGGATGCGGGTGCCCTCGATATCGATGTCATTGATCGCAGCGGATCGGGTCGACGATTTTTTCGCATGAGTCAGTCCGGTCATCCTGAGACGAAGATC
>JAGROX010000145.1:10158-13397 GCA_020440025.1 Verrucomicrobiia bacterium | reverse complement strand
TCCGGGCGCCGCTCTATCAGGCCGCCTTGGAAGCAGTGCTGCCGCTTCATCTGGTGACGGAGTCGTCGATCTTGGTTCCCGATCTGGAACCGACTTTCGATGAAGCCCTTTATCAATGGGAGCAGGATTATTTTTTCGAGCATTTTGCGGCCAACTTCAGCGAGGCGTCCGAAGAGGTCTTGGCCGAGACTCGCCAAAGCGATGATCTTCGCGGGCTTGTGCGAGGGCTCAGTGCGGAACCCCGCCGACTGCTGCATCGCGATTTCCAGTCGTCGAATGTCATGATTCGCGACGGGCAGGCCTGGCTGATCGATTATCAGGGAATGCGATGGGGGATACCCGAGTATGATCTGGCGTCGATGCTCTACGATCCCTACGTGAAACTTTCGCCTGAACACCGTGAGGAATTGGCAGGCTACTATCACCAACTGCGTCTAGCTGCCGGAGACGATGAGGGATGGGAGACGTTTCGGTCGCGGCTGGATCGCTGTGCCGCTCAGCGACTGATGCAAGCCTTGGGTGCCTATGGAAATCTCGGGTTGAACAAGGGGCAGCCGGATTTTCTGCGATACATCCCGGTGGCGGTGGAGCGCTTGCAGGAAATCGCCGTCGAGCGAGGAGCGGCTCCCTCACTGGCTCCCGTCTTGAGTCTCCGCGATTCGCGTGTAGCCTGAGCCGGAATTCCGTTTTTTTATGGCCAAAAGCAACCCATTTCCCGCCGCCTTCGGTTCCCGCCCTGCCAGTGTGGTGATCGCCAATGTCACCCCATCGGTGGATGGCGGACGCTACCCGGCCAAGCGGGTGACAGACGAGTTGATGCGGATCGAGGCAGACATCTTCAAGGACGGTCACGATGTCATTGCCGCCGTGGTGAAATGGCGAAAACGAGGAGGGCGGACTTGGGAGGAAGGCCCCATGAGTTTTGGCGACAATGATCGCTGGTTCGCCGAAATCCAGACGCCTTCCGAACCGGGTGATTATCGCTTTACCATTGAAGCCTGGGCCGATGATGTCCTGACTTGGCTTCACGATTTTGAACGTCGACTCACCGGTGATCAGACCGATTTTGAGACAGAGATAGAAGAGGGCCGCGTGATCCTGAATCTCGCCGCCGATCGGGCCGCACGAGGGCGCTCCCGGGTGGATGCCGAAGCCATCGATGACCTCGTGGCTCAGCTCATGCAGACGCCCGCCGCCGAGGTCCCTCTCCTCATCGGCAATCCCGCCACCTTGGCGCTGCTGGCCCGTTGGCCGAATCGCTCGCAATCCACCGCGATGGAACCGGCATTGCCGCTGCTCATCGAGATCGAGTTGTCGCAGTTCTCTGCCTGGTACGAATTCTTCCCGCGCAATGCCAAGGGACTTGGCGACGAACACTCCACCTTTCGGGATTGTCTTCCACGAATCAAGGAAGCGGGAGAGCTCGGTTTCGATATCGTTTATTTCCCGCCCATCCATCCCATCGGCAACACCTTCCGAAAAGGAAAGAACAACACCCTCAACGCCGGTCCCGATGATGTCGGCTCGCCCTGGGCGATCGGTGGTCCTGCTGGAGGTCATCGCGATGTCGAACCGCAGCTCGGTACCCTTGCCGATTTCGAGTGGTTGGTGAAAGAATCGCGCAAAGTCGGAGTCGAAATCGCTCTCGATTTCGCCATCAATTGCTCACCCGACCATCCCTATGTCCACGAGCATCCCGAGTGGTTCTTTCATCGTCCCGACGGCACCATCAAATACGCCGAGAACCCACCCAAGAAGTATCAGGACATCTACCCGATCAATTTTCACTGCGACGATTGGCAGGAACTCTGGCAGGAACTGCTCGATGTCGTTCAGTTCTGGATCGACAAGGGCGTCCGCGTTTTCCGGGTCGACAATCCTCACACCAAACCCTTTTCGTTCTGGGAGTGGCTGATTGCCGAGATTCGCAAGACAGCGCCCGACATCATCTTCCTCGCCGAGGCATTCACCCGGCCAAAGATGATGCAGACTCTCGGCAAGATCGGCTACAACCAGAGCTACACCTATTTCACCTGGCGGGTCACCAAGCAGGAACTCACCGAGTACGTGACCGAGTTGACCCAGGGCGAGATGCGCGACTACTACCGCGCCAACTTTTGGCCAAACACTCCCGACATTCTGCCGCACCACCTCCAGCACGCTCCTCCCGCTGCCTTCAAACTGCGCGCCGCGCTCGCCGCCACCTTGTCGACTTCATGGGGGATCTACAGCGGCTACGAGTTCTGCGAGAACCAGCCTTTGCCCGGTCGTGAGGAGTATCTCGACAGTGAGAAATATCAGCTCAAACAGCGCGACCTCAATCAGCCCGGAAACATCAAGGGTTTCCTCGGTCGACTCAACCACGTCCGACGCGAGCAACCCGCTCTGCACTCCTACGCGAATGTCGAGTTCGTCCCTTCCGACAACGATCAGGTCATCGCCTATCGGAAATGGAGTGATGACCGCAGGAATCACATCCTGGTCGTGGTCAACCTTGATCCCGATCATCGTCAGGAGAGCACCGTCCATCTGCCGCTGGAAGCCATGGGATTGACTCCCGGACAGCGCTTTGCCGTCGAAGATCTCATCTACGGCGACATCTACCACTGGCAACAGACATCCAACTACGTCGCTCTCGATCCCCGATCAAAGCCGGTTCACGTGTTCCTCGTGCATGCCTCTTGAGCCTTTGAAATCGTTTAGGATTTAGAACTTAGAATCTCGGATTTTGGACTCCGTCCCCTAATGCCGCCAATTGCTATTGTCGCCGAAAGCGAGCAAAGCTCTTCAACCAAAGCTGATATTTTCAGACCCATGCGTTATCGACTGATTCTCTTCCTCATCTTCGGCGCCATTCTCGTAGGACTTGGCGAGTGGGATGCCCAGACCCATCGATTCCATTTTTCCGATGGACTCAATGAAAAGTGGCTTGAGTTCTGCGTCGCCAACAGCCGTGACAAGATCAGTGATCCCGCCGTGTCGCTCGTCCGGATCAACGACAAATACGAGCCTGCTATCGGCAACTCGCTCACCCACGCCGACTACGCGGCCATCATGAGCTTTGTCGAAAAATTTGATCCCAAAGCCGTTGCCTTCGAGCCGAATCCCGTCTTCGATCCGGCCGAGCCAATGAACCAGACCACGCTGGAGTTGCTCAAGGAAGCGGCGCTCACCTTGCCTCCGCTCACTCTGGGAGCCGTGGCCGAAAATGGACAAGCGCCCCAGAGTCCTGCCGAGGA
>JAGROX010000145.1:8789-10114 GCA_020440025.1 Verrucomicrobiia bacterium | reverse complement strand
TTTACCCGGGTGGTGGCCACTCCTGATCCGCAACTGCTCGCCAATGGGCAGATGGCGTTCACCAGCATCGAGCTCGCCGGCGATGCCAGCGCTTCAGATGGCGGACGTCGCATCAATCTCATCGCCCGCCACGGCGACAAAGTCGTGCCTTCCTTCGTCGTTCATGCTCTCGCCAACATGGCCGGGGTTCCGCTCGATCAAGTCGTTGTCCAATTGCCACCTGCCGTGAAATCCGGCGTCATCCGCATTGGTGAAGCTCATGAGATTCCCATCGATGCCAAGGGACGCATGAAAATCTACGAGCATTCGGGGATCACCGAGGGTGACCAGGAAGGCTTCGCGGCGACCTATCCCTCCGTTTCCGCCTTTGATCTTGCTCTTACCGGTGAGGAGGACGAGACCATCCGCAAGCTCCTTGCCAGTGTTCAGGCTTCCTTTGATTCTCTGAAAACCAACCTGGTTGTCATCGGACATGATCGCAAAGAGGATCGCCGGGAAAACCTTTCCAATCTCAGCCGTCCTCTGTCGCGTGCCGAGGTGCTGACCCGCGCCATCGCCACGGTTCAGAGCGGACGTTACATCGAGTGGTGGCCATTCTGGGGACGCCTTCTCAGCGTTCTCGTCATTCTTGCTTTTGCCCGTCTCGCCTTCCGGAAATCTCGGTCGAAAGCGATCGCTTGGGCCGTGATGGGCATGTTCTTCTACTTCGCGCTGTCGATGATCATCTTCAAGAGCACTCTCGCCTGGGCGCCTGCCTTCGCGCCGTTGTCACTCTTCCTGTTGATGATTGTTGTCGCGATTGTCGCTCCCGATCCCTCAAAAGCGGAATCAAAGGCTCGCGCCGAAACACCCACCGGCACCAATCTCGCCCCCGAGAGCGCGACCACCTGACAGGGTTAGGTCTGCGATTCAACAGGGTTGGGTGCCGGGAAGAAACAGGCGAATGATCGCTGCTTCAGTTGAAAACCACCGTCACTCGACCGCTTTGCCATCGACCCGTCATCGGGATTGTGGTCTGTGCCCTCCTCGCGATGGTAAGCTGGTATTTGGATCGCAGCGGAGTTCTGACGCCCCTGTTTCAGTTCGCCGGGGGAGGATTTCTCATCGGAGTCGGACTCTTTCTGGCGTTGGCGATTTTTCGCCCTGCCCAGAGTCTCGTGATTACCGATGCGGTGGTCGAGTGGAAAGGCGTCGTGTCACGATCAACGATCCGATTTGATGAAGTGAAGGCAGCCAGTCTGCGACCTGATCCTGACGCTTCGAATCATCAGCAGCTGGTGTTGATGAGCAAGTCCGGCGTCGAAATGGTGATTCACGCGGGATTC
>JAGROX010000145.1:0-8680 GCA_020440025.1 Verrucomicrobiia bacterium | reverse complement strand
TCGCCAGGACGAAAGGTGTTTTCGGCAGTGGCCGGAGTGTCTGGCAACTGGGCCTTTTGGCGGAACCTCCTAGGTTCGCTGCGACGCTCGGTGGCCCGATTGGCATCGTCGAGTTCGCGCCCGGTTTCGTAGGCTTCGATGATTCTCTGGACGACGGGATGCCGGACGACGTCGCGTTTCTCGAATTCGATGAACTGGATGCCGTCAACTTCGCGAAGCAGGCGCATGGCTTCGAGGAGACCCGATTTTCCGGCGGGGCGGAGATCAATCTGGGAGGGGTCGCCGGTGATGATGCAACTCGACTCGCTGCCGAGTCGGGTGAGAAACATCAGCATCTGCTCGCGGCTGGTATTTTGTGCTTCGTCGAGAATGACACAGGCCCGGTTCAGCGTGCGACCGCGCATGTATGCGAGCGGCGCGATTTCGATGAGGTTGCGTTCCACGAATCGCTGCGACTCTCCGGGTTCAAGCATCTCATAAAGGGCATCGTAGAGGGGCCGCAGATAGGGCAGGACTTTTTCCTCGAGCGCGCCCGGGAGAAAGCCGAGGGCCTCACCGGCTTCGACGGCGGGACGGGTGAGGATGATGCGGTCGATCTCGCGGTCGCGCAGTTGTTGGAGAGCGTGCGCCATGGCGAGAAAGGTCTTTCCGGTGCCGGCGGGCCCGATACCGAAGACGACGTGATATTCACGAAGCGCCCGGAGGTAGGCGAATTGGGTGCGGGTGCGGGGGCGGACGGGCTTGCGGGTGGCTGACCCGAGCAGCCGGATGTCGACCATGGCGTCGAGGGTTTCGCCTCCGAGTCCTTGGAGGACGTTCTCAACAGCGAGTGAAAAAGTCTGCGGAGTGATGTCACCGCCCTTCCGCCGGGCGCTCTCGAGTTGCTCGAAGACTTTTTCCACCTGGATGATGGCATCGGGCATGCCGACGATCTTCAGCCAACCGTCGCGAGTCGTGATGCTGACATTGAAGGAAGCCTCCAGCGTCTCCAGCAGTTTCTGATCGTGGGCAAAGAGCGAATGAAGAAAGTGGGGACTCTCGAACTCCAGCGTCTGCGTTTCCATGAAAGCGGGGAATATTTAAATGGGGTCGATCCTGACGGAGGGCTAGCGATAGCCATAAACCAAGGCCCAGTCGAGCACGGGTTCAGCGTCGGTCTTGGATTTCACGGTGACGCGCAGAAAATAGGTGCCGGTCTTTGATGGCAGCACCCGGACACCGGCGGTGAAGTCGGAGGTGAAACTTTCGATGCCGACGGGATTTCCTTCGCCGTCGAAGATCTCGAGAGTGAGTTCGCATCCCTCGAAACTGGTGCCGAGCCAGAACCAGTACTCGTTGCCACGAAAAAGCTGATGCCGAACGAGCTTGGGTTCGCCGGAGGGAATTTCGCCGCTCCAATTGTCCTCGCGAACTTCGAAGCCCTGCTCGATGTAGGGCACGGCGGCTTCAAAGGCGACATTGAGGGCTTCATCGAGCACAGCGCGGCCGGTGCCGAGTGAGGCGAGCGAGATCGCGAGGATCAGAATGCCGGCTCGTCTTTTCAAGGACGAGAAAGAGAGGTTGAGCAGGGAGGAGGAAGGTGCAGGCACAAGCAAAAGAATTAGTTTTCCGAAGGACCTGAGGCCGGGGCATCGCCAGCCTCGTCGGGGGCGGTTTCGGGATCGAGATAAAAGCGTTTCAGGAGAGAGTCGCAGACTTCGCCGATGCGTTTGACGGTACCGGAAGATACCACTCCGCTCTCGGGATCGCCGCCATCGTTGCTCTCGGCTTCGGAAAGGGCTTCGAGGATTTCTCCGAGTCCGTCGGCGACGGCCACCACGTCCTCGTGCTCACGCACCTTGGGTTTCATCGCGATGACGCTGGTATGAAAATGGCTGACGAGATCGGGTTGATTGAGGAGTTCGGCCTTGTCGAGGGTGTAGGCTTCGGAGATGAGGTTGGTGAGTGCCTGAGTGCCCCGGAGCCAACCACCGAGGCTGACAAGTGTGGACATTTCACCGTCGCGAAGGCTCTCCATGGTGTCGCGAACCGTCTGCTGGGTGTTGTCGAGTTCTGCCCGCACCTTGCGCCAGTCATGGACATCGGCACTGTCGATGATGCTCTGGCAATGGGGAACGACGGCGTCTTGGAGGCCGAGGGCTTCGGCCAACTTCAGCACTCGCCGACCGATGTCCTGAATGGGCTGGCTCTGTTCGGCCTCGACAGCGATAAAGCCTTCTCCAACGGTGGCCCCGAAGTCGAGAGCGAGCCTGAGACGGTCATTGGCAGGGCGATTGATTTTGGGCAGTTGAATCTGGGCCGTCCAGTTGGGTTCGGCGAGTTTGTCGAGGACGGCAAAAATTTCAGCCGGGACCGGCACGACCACTTTGTCGACGAGAGCACCGGGAAACTGCGCAAAATCGAGTTTCGCGGGCGCGGTGAGAGTTTCCGGCAGAGGCTTGGAGGCATCTGGGTCGGAGGTGGTTGCTTCACTGCCATTCTGGGCCAGCGCAGAACCAGCCGCGCTGGCTGCGAGCAGCAGGGAAGACAGGTAAGTGAGTCCGGATCGGCAAGAATCGGAGTTAAACAATCTCATGAGAAAAAGGGGGGAAATAGAATCGCCGACAACTCGCGCTTGAACCGGCCTCTGTTCGTGCTTATCAGCAGTGAAGGAGTGGGACGGTAAGCGCGCCTCTGACGGCGTGTTTGGAATACGTCAGTATTGCAGACCAGTCTCGGTGTAGCAACGAAAACGCCAATCGAAACAGGAGAGTGTCGAACCGCAAGAAAACAACCTCGGAATCCAAGCCTGATCGAGTATTGGGGGTGATTCCTGCCCGCTGGGGATCGACCCGGTTTCCCGGCAAGCCCCTGCACCTCATCGCGGGAAAGGCGCTGGTGCACCATGTCTGGGAGCGTTGCTGTGAATGCCGGGATTTGGACGAAGTGGTGGTGGCGACTGACGATGAACGCATTGCGGACGCCGTGAAGGCTTTCGGCGGTCAGGTGGTGATGACCCGTCCCGATCACGTCAGCGGCACGGATCGTATCGCCGAAGTGGCCAGAAAACGCCCCGGATGCACCCACATCATCAACATTCAGGGAGATGAACCGCTCATCAGCCCGGCATTGATTGGTCGCCTCGCCAAGAGTCTGCGGAAAGACCCGGAGCTTCCGATGATCACGGCGGCAAATCCCCTGATTCCCGGGGCGCCGGAGATCCAGGACCCCAATGTGGTCAAGGTGGTGATCGATCGCACCGGAAGGGCGCTCTACTTTTCGCGCAGTGTCATTCCTCATCCCCGGAACGGCCAAGAGACGGACCTGATTTACTATCGCCACAAGGGAATTTACGGATTTCGGCGGGATTTTCTGCTGCGATTCGTCCGCTGGAAACCGTCCATGCTGGAGCGGGTGGAAGGGCTTGAACAACTGCGAGCCATGGAGAACGGTGCCGAGATTCGGGTGATCCTCACGGATGACGATTCACCGGGCGTTGACACACCAGAGCAGGCAGCGATACTGGACCGAATTTTGGCGAGCTGAGGATTACCCATGAAGTATTTGTTTGTGACAGGCGGTGTGGTGAGTTCTTTGGGCAAAGGCCTCGCGGCAGCTGCTCTGGGAACCCTTTTGGAGCATCGCGGCCTGAAGGTGATTCTTCAGAAATTCGATCCCTATCTCAATGTGGATCCCGGGACCATGAGCCCTTTCCAGCACGGAGAAGTCTATGTGCTGGATGATGGTGCCGAGACCGACCTGGATCTCGGCCACTACGAGCGTTTCACTAACTGTAACCTCTCCAAACTCAATAACCTCACCAGTGGTCAGGTCTACGAGACTGTTCTCAGGAAGGAACGTCGCGGCGATTACTTGGGCAACACCGTTCAGGTGATTCCTCACGTTACCGACGTGATCAAAGGCCGCATTCACGAAGTGGCCAGGAAGATGGATGGGGATATCATCATCACGGAAATTGGAGGAACGACCGGCGACATCGAAGGACTTCCTTTTCTTGAGGCGCTTCGGCAGTTTCAGGACGAGGTCGGGCATGAGAATGTGGCCTTCATCCATGTGACGCTGGTGCCGTTCATCAAGGCGGCTGGTGAACTGAAGACAAAGCCGACGCAGCAGAGTGTGGCCAAGCTTCGCGAAATCGGGATTGCGCCGAAAATCATCATTTGTCGGGCGGAACATCCGGTGGACAACGAGTCGCGGAACAAGATCGCGATGTTCTGCAACGTCCCCCGCGAGAACGTGATCCAGTTTCTCGACGTGGAAGACACGATCTACGAGGCGCCGCTGAAACTTCACGAGGAGAATCTCGACGGAATCGTGTGCCGGGCGTTGAATCTGGAAACTCCGGAGCCTGACCTGACCGAGTACTCGACGACGGTTCAGCGAATCATCAAACCGTCTCATCGCGTCCGGATCGCCGTGGTCGGCAAGTACATCGAGTTGCAGGATGCCTACAAGAGCATCTACGAGTCGATCACACTGGCCGGCGCCGCGAACGATTGCGGTGTGGATATCATTCGGATCGACGCCGAGGAAATGGTGAACGGCGGCGCGAAAGAGCACCTTACCGGAATCAATGGCATCCTCATTCCCGGAGGTTTCGGTGATCGCGGGATCGAAGGCAAGGTGGCGGCGGCCCAGTTCGCTCGTGAAAATGGCATTCCCTTTTTCGGCCTATGTCTCGGCATGCAGATCGCAACGATCGAGTTTGCCCGACATGTCTGCGGTTTGGACAAAGCGAACAGTATCGAGTTTGATCCCAATACCCCGCATCCGGTGATCTGTCTGATGGAAGATCAAAAAGAGGTGACCGACAAGGGAGCTTCGATGCGACTTGGCACTTGGGAGGCTTGCCTACGTGAGGGCAGTCGGGCTCGTGACCTTTACGGAAGAGATTCCGTGAACGAGCGGCATCGCCATCGCTACGAGTTCAATGATCTTTACAAGGAGGAGCTGGAAAATGCTGGCCTCTTGGTTTCGGGAACCTCACCCGATGGTACCTTGGCGGAGATCGTAGAGATTCCAGATCATCCATTTTTCCTCGCGGTCCAGTTCCATCCAGAGTTTCAATCGAAGCCCGGAAAGCCGCATCCGCTGTTCAAGGGATTCGTGGCGGCGACGCTGGCGAAGAAATTGGGAGCCTGATTGCAGGGGGGAGTTTGGGTCTTTCCTCTAGTCGCTCCCCCAGTTGGTGATCCAGCTTGATGGATCGTCGGCGTTTCCATCGCCGATGGACCAGAGATCGAAGGTGGGATTGTGCGTTTTCCGCTGTTCCTGGGTGTAGCCGGGAGGATCAGACAGATAGCGCACAGGGTTTCCCTGAGGATCGACGACCAGATACACGGAACCAATTTTCACCGATCGCGGGACTTCAGGCGCTCTGCCGTTTTGCTCACTGTTGGACCAGAAATCGAGGCGGTCGACATAGACGGTTTCTCCGTCATCGACATTGCCGTCAAGATCGTAGTCGCCGGAGAGTGTCTGATAGAGCACCGCAGCCCCGGCGACCGCCACGGCGTCTTTGCCGCTATAGCCGGGAACACTGATGGCTTGAAAACCTTTCTCAGGATTGGGATTCAGCGGGTAAATGCCGTTGTCGATTCGATAAGCTTCCAATCCTGCATCGATTTCAGCGAGAAAATGGCGGATCTGATCATTTCGATAGCCAGGATGAGCGTACTTGACCCAGTTCAGCAGGAGCCAAGGAACAAAAACACAAGTCAGCACAAGGCCAAAGAACCAAACCCAACATCCCGATGCCGAGTTTTGGCTAGGGGAATTCGGGGCGCTCATGGGAGTGGGGAAACGAAAAAAGGCAGCCAAACGACCGGAGTCGCCCTGCTGCCTGAATTCGTAACCATCACGCCATTAGCTGGGCGACGGATCTGTTTTTCGGCTCAGCTTACTGGCTACCCCAGTTCGTAATCCACGTGGATTGATCTGAAAATTCTTCGGAATCCGGCTCGGCACCTGCGATGGACCAGAGATCGAAGGTGGGGTTGCGCGTTTTCCGCTGTTCAGGAGTATAGCCGGGAGGGTCGGCCAGATAGCGAACCGGTGAACCCAAGGGATCCACCACCAGATAGACGGATCCACCCATGGATACTGACCGAACGACCTCTGGGGCTTTTCCGTTCTTGTCGCTGTTTGACCAGTAATCCAAGCGATCTACGTAGACCGTTTCCTTTTCGTCCACCAACCCGTCGGTATCGAAATCTCCCGACAAGTGTTTATAGAGGACAGCGGCTCCCGCCACGGCTTCACCATCCTGGCCGTTGTAGCCTGGAATGCTGGTGGTGCCTGAAGAATCGATGGGGTCGGGATTGAGGGGGTAGATCCCGTTGTCCACTCGATAGGCTTCGAGACCGGCGTCGATTTCGGCGAGATAGTTTCGGATTTGGTCGCGCTTGATCTTTTTCAGGATCCCGCCTGCTCCGGCCAGCACCATGGCAGCGAGGACCGCGATCAGTGTGATCACCACCAGAAGTTCCATTAGGGTAAATGCCCGGCGGAGTAGATTATTTTGGTTGGATCGGGTTTTCATGGATGGAGGGAGGGGGATTTTTGGTTTTCTGGGGCGACCTCAGGCTCCTTCCTGAAGGCCTTGAATAATGTCCACCATCGGCAGGAACAGCGCAATGACGATGGTTCCGACGATGAGGGCGAGGAACACGATCATGATCGGTTCCAAGAGAGAAGTGAGTGCTTCCACCGCGTTGTCGACTTCATCATCGTAGACATCTGCAATCTTCAGAAGCATGTCCGGCAACTGACCGGTTTCTTCACCGACGTCGACCATACTGATCACCATCGGTGGGAAAATCTTACTGGCTTCCAGGGGAGCGACCACGGATTCCCCTTCGCGAACGGCTTCGTGCACCTTGTCGATCGCTTTGGCCACCACGAGGTTGCCGGCGGTGTCTCGAGTGATGTTCAGAGCCTGAAGGATGGGGACCCCACTGGTGACGAGGGTTCCCAAGGTTCGGGTGAAACGTGAGATGGCGCTCTTCAGTTGAATCGGTCCGAGCAACGGCAGATGCAGCATCCAGCGGTCGATCATGACCCGGCCAGCGCCGGTGGAGGCGAAAACTTTCCAAGCGGCGTAAACGACGACCAGTCCGAGTAGAATCCAGTACCAGCTGCCCTGCACGGCTCGACTGATGTCGATGACCACACGGGTGACACCTGGAAGCGGTCGACCGGCGAGCATTTCCGCGAAAATCGTTTCGAACTTCGGCACGATGAAAGCCATCAGGAACACCAGAATCGCCATGGCGATGACGATGACGATGATGGGGTAAACCATCGCCGCCACGATGCGGTTTTTCAGCTTCTGGGCCTTTTCCTGGTATTCGGCAAGTCGCTCCAAGACGAGCTCCAGCACACCACCGAGTTCCCCGGCTTTGACCATGTTCACATAGAGCTTGTCAAAAATCTTGGGATGCTGACCGAGACCCTCGGAGAAGGTGCTGCCGCTCTGAACCGAGTCCGCCAAGGAGCGGATGGTGGATTGCATGATCTTGTTCCGCTCCTGGTTGCCCAACACAGTGAGGCCACGCAGCAGCGGCAAGCCGGCATCCACCAAAGTCGCCAACTGGCGGGTGAAGATCATGAGCGTCTTGCTCTTGACCTTTCCTCCTCCCTTGGCGCTGGATTTTGACTTGGCCGACTTTTTGGCCCGACGCTTGGCGGCTCCCGAGACCCCGCCCTTGCCCTGAGTGGCTACCTGGGTGGGATAGAGTCCGCCTTTGCGCAGCTGGGTGATGGCATCTGCCTCATCGGAGGCGGAGATGACTCCGGTCGTCTCTTCACCCTTGGCGTCGAGCGCGATGTATTCAAAATTCGCCATATCTGTTGTCTATCTGTCAGGGTTAAAAAATAAAAGTGGGAAAATTTCGGGGGCTATCTGGAGACTACCGCAAACGCGCCATCGCTGTCTACGTTTAAAAAGCCTCTGATCGGCGGAAAATCGCAGGGGATCAGGTGTATTTGAGGACTTCCTCAATAGTCGTGATGCCTTCGAACATGTTGCGAAGTCCGTCCTCGCGCAGGGAGTTCATGCCCAACTCGATGGCCTTCTCTTTCAGCACCACGGCCGAGGCACGTTCGGTGACGAGTTCACGGATGGGATCAGTCACATCCAAAAGTTCGAACAGACCCTGACGACCTTTGTAGCCAGTATCGTTGCACTTTTCACAACCACGACCGGTGTAGAAGGAATTGCCTCCGATATCGGAAAGCGTGAGGCCGACCTGTTTGACCACGGCTTCACTGGGTTGGTAAGGGGTCTTGCAATCGTTGCAGATGCGACGGAGGAGTCGCTGACCGAGCACGGCTTCCAGAGTGGCCGCAACGAGGAAAGGTTCGCAACCCATGTCGACAAGACGAGTCACCGCGCCGGCGGCATCGTTGGTATGGAGCGTGCTGAAAACCAAGTGACCCGTTAGCGATGCCTGGATGGCGATCTGCGCCGTTTCCAGGTCACGCATCTCTCCCACCAGAATACGGTCAGGATCCTGACGTAGGAAGGCGCGGAGAATACGGGCAAAGGTGAGGCCGATGGCTTCGTTGACCGGCACCTGAATGATCCCCTCGATATCATACTCGACCGGATCCTCGGCCGTCAGCAGTTTGCTGTCGATCGTATTAATCTTTCGCAGACAGGCATAGAGCGTCGTCGTTT
>JAGROX010000493.1 GCA_020440025.1 Verrucomicrobiia bacterium | reverse complement strand
ACCGCCTGACCGAGCTTGCGATGTCCGTTCCAGGCTTGAGTGGCCTTGAATTTGGAGTCGATGACCTCGATCTCCGCGCCCGGGACGCAGCCACCGGAACCGGAGCCGAAAAGGTGATCGAGATGCAGTGCCTTCAGCGCATTATGCGTGCGGATGCCGTGACGGGATGCCATCGAGCACATCTTCGTTGCCGCAGCCGCTTCCTCCGCACCATAGCCACGGTGCTCGTAGGCCGCTTGAACGAGAGCATCGTGAGTGTCCTGAGGAACAATGTGAAATATTTCGCCGGATGAATCTGCCATGATGCGGACTAGGTAACGCAGAGAGAAAGGGAAGCAAAATGATTTCCCAGTTCGGCTCCAGATGAAGAATTCGCGATTTTTTAGACAAAAACCCCGAGCACCTGCGTCATGCTTTTGAACCCCATGATGCCGCGACCCGAACTGGAACGAATCTACGACGATCATGCCACCTCGGCATTCGCGTTGTTCTGCCAGTTTACCCGAAACGAAGCCGATGCCAGGGACCTGTTGCAGGATTGGCTGGTGAAGATCGGACGCGGATTCGATGCCCTGCCTGAAGTGGAAAATGAGCGTGCCTATCTGCTGAAGATCGCCCGGCGGCAGGCTATCGACTGGGACCGCAGACAGCAGACTCGGAGGAAGTATCACGATGCCTTTCGCTCGGAACTCCCCACCCTTTTCGCCCCGGACACCGATCCGGATCGAAACGCAATGCGCCAAGCGCTTGAAACCGCTGTCGCCAACCTCCCGGAGGATCAGCGGGAAGTCGCCAAATTGAAACTCTGGGACGGCCTCACTCTCGCCGAGATCGCCGACCTTCTCGATCTCTCCATCAACACTGTCGGCAGTCGCTATCGCTACGCGATCGAAAAACTGCGCGAGCAACTGCATCCCTATTTCAACGAACTCCGCTCGTCATGAACACTTCCACTCCCCCTCCCCAGGATGACTTCGAAAAAGAGCTGTCCACTTTCCAGCGTGCGCCCCTGCCTGACGGCTGGCGAGACGACCTCTTGGCAAAGGCACTGCCAAGCGGCGATCCCTCCCCTGCCATTGCCCGCCGCCTGCGCTTTTCCCGCTCGGACCGGATCATGGCCGGTGCCATCGCCATGATTTGGATCGCCATCCTTTGCCTCAGGATCACCCAACCCGAGCAAGCTCCGATCTACTCCTTCGCTCCATCCAAAACGGTGGGCGCGCCACCTTCCATCTCTCTCTTTGCCCATCCCACCTCCGAATCACTCCCCCCCATGCTGGCGTGGAGATCGGAAATCAATCCCAACCTCGCCCCCTTCCTCAACCCATGAGAATCGACGGAAAGAAACTCCTCAAGCGCTTTGGGTGGACGGTCCTCGGACTGGTCACCCTCACGGCCCTCTTTTTTACCATCGAAAACTGGCGGGGGGCTCGCGCCTGGGAAAAAGTCCGCGCTCGATTGGTGGAGGAAGGCGAACCCCTGACCTTCACCGAGATCGTTCCTGCTCCGATTCCCGCAGACCAGAATATCTGCGCGATTCCCCTGATCGCTTCGTTGACGGACTTTGAGGAAACCACAACCAACGACCGTCTCACGGGTCAGACTGCGTCCGAATTGGTCTATCATCGTCCTCAGATCCGGGATCAATTTCTCGCCATGAAACTGCCCGACAAGAGCTCGGGGTTTA
>JAGROX010000492.1:453-2086 GCA_020440025.1 Verrucomicrobiia bacterium | reverse complement strand
TTTCGGCGTCCCAGTCATTGGCCAGGACGTCGATATTGACAGGGGTATTCACCGAAGTGCTTGCCGAGTCGCTTCTGGCGATGGTGGTAGTGGTTAAACTACCCTGTCTGATAAACAGCCAGGAATCCCACGAAGCATCACCGATGTCCGAAATCCCGATTCGAATGGTATTCGCGACACCTACATTGACGGGTGCAACAAAGGAAAGGGAGACGGTGAAGCCGTCCATTTGGGTGTTGTAGGTCGAACCACCGGACGAGTTGTTGATGTAGAGGTTGGGATTGGATGAGTCGTAGACACTGTTGGTGGGATTTGGGTCATTGGACTGGCTGCCATAGGTGGGATTGTAGGTACTCGCTTGGTTCACCGAGTTGATGCTGACCGGGCTTCCGTCGGGAGTCACCGCGACCTGAACGCCATTTACCCAAACGCCCATGGAGTCATTGAAATTACTATAGACGTATTCGTTGTATTCCTCCGATCCAAAGGTGAATTGCATCGTGACCAAGTTGCCCGTGGGAACAAAGTTGAAACTCAGGATCGAGGTGTCGCGGGAGACGTTTCCCCCCAAGGCTGCCAATGCCGCGTCGTTGTCGGGTCCGGCAGCGTCGATAGAAGATCCTCCTGTCGAATTTGGCCCCAAGACCTGAGTGGTGCTTCCAGTGGCGAGAACGATCCCGCTGGAATAGCCGAGCCATTCCGGCGCGTAGCCGGTTCCACTGACGAAGGTTCCCGACTGACCGGCTCCGCCTGCATAGCTTGCTCCGGTGACAGTGTTGATTCCACCGCCGATGATATTGGTCGCCAAGGTGGACGCATTGCTGGTGTTGGTGAATGAGATGGGGGCGAGAAGCCCATGCCATGAGGGAAGATTCAGGCTGTCAGACTCGATGGCGCCATGTTGGGATTCCAAGGTCCAGTCGCCACCGAGATCGGTATGCCCGGTATCGTCGGTGGAGGCGGCAACTTCAGTGCCGATGAGTTGTGCCAGTAAGGCCATCGCGGACTGTCCGGCATCCCCGGCGGCGAAGTCACAGGCATAGATGAGAAAATCACCAGTATCAGTCATCGCCGACCGAATGGTCGCCAGTTCATCGGCATACTCAGATTCCAGGTTGGTCTCGTCCACCACCGTGCTGCCGAAGTAGAGTTTTCCGGCGCTGCCGTGAGTCAGAAGATGAATGGCGTCGATCTGAGTCCGACTTTGGAGGAAGTTGGCAATCTGCTCAAGGCCATCATCCCCCGTGATCTGATAGGCTTCCATCCCGGCAGGAAGAGAGTCGATCAAGCTGCTGGGATCAGTGATGTCAGCGGAGATAAAGACGATTTCCTTGCGCTCAGTCGCCAAAGATTGAGCGGAGGGAGGATTCTGGGCGGAGTCGTTGTTTTCATCGCTGCTCAGAGCTGCGTCGATGCTCTGATCCAGAGGGGAGCGTTCAGGTGAAGGGGCTGGCTCGGATTCCGCAGCAGGAGCTTCCTCTTGGGTCTGAGGCGAGCTTTCACCGGTGGGCTCGGGAGCATCCGCTGGAACCGCAGAAAAAAGAACTCGAGGTTCGAACGCATCAAAAACCAAGCCGGAAGACGGCAAAGGATTCTGATTTTTCGCATTCTTTGAAGTTCCGAAAAGATGTTT
>JAGROX010000492.1:0-379 GCA_020440025.1 Verrucomicrobiia bacterium | reverse complement strand
TAAAGTCACAAATACCATAAAAACAATAACAATTTTAAGAGAATTTCTGGCTCGCGGGTAAAGGCCAGATCTTAATGATTTTGATTGCCGAAAGATTTTCCGCTCATCCATTTCTCTGCCAATGACTTATGGCAAAGGAGCCTTGAAGACCTTCTCGGGCGAGGCGGCATCACTTCGCGGCCGAAATGGCTATTGATTGTCAGCGGTGCTAATGGAACGGACTCGGCAACAGGCGGCTCCATTCTTAAATGGAAGGGGGCTGAGGAGAGTTCTCTGGAAATAGATTCGCCCCCAATTGCCCGGGTTCTGCCCCGTTCCAGTCAGATTCGTCCCTCGATAATCATCGTCCCGGCATCATTAGACCCATTGCCAAAATGAA
>JAGROX010000144.1 GCA_020440025.1 Verrucomicrobiia bacterium | reverse complement strand
CCAACAAGCTGATAGGCCGCGAGCCCATCCAAAAGCGGCAGCACAAAGGCCACCTTTAATCTCCTCAGGATGTCCTGAGGGACCTAACGCGGTATTAATCTTCCTTTCGGAAGGCTATCCCCCTCTTTTGGGCAGGTTGCTCACGTGTTACTCACCCGTTCGCCACTAAAGATTTTCAAAGCAAGCTCCAAAAATCTTCCGTTCGACTTGCATGTCTTATCCACGCCGCCAGCGTTCGTTCTGAGCCAGAATCAAACTCTCCGTATAAAAGTCGGATCTACAATCAAGACCGAAGTCTCAATGCAGAAAATTGACAGATCGCAACCCTCACCACCGAAGTGACAAGAATTACTTTCTCGCGCTTCATCTTTGAAGCGCAACGCACAATTTAGTCTTTTCTTCTTCGCTGATATTTGTCTCAATCGCATGAATGCGATCGCTCAAACTCAGCTGCTCTATGTAAAGATCCTCAGTATCAGGGGACAAAAAAGCCGATCACAACGTGTTGCGATCGACCACCTCGGTCTCCGACACCCGGCGTTTCCGGCCGGTTCGGAGATCTTACCCGCGATTCGAATTGGGTCAAACGGTTTTAGGCCGGTTTTTTCAAAAAAATCGGTTTTTTAGCCCACGGCGTTGCCGTTTCGCCCCAGCTTTAAGCCCAAGACCACGCCTCTTTATTCAGATTAACCATTGAAAATAAATGAGATACGCTCGAAGGCCCTTACGTCTCGCTCGTTTGCTATTTTTCGCTTCGTTTTTCGGCGCTTCCGGCATTTTTGCCATTGGCCCGGTGTCGATCAGCCCTATTCGGCCACCCCGGGAGACAGATGAGGCCACTCATCTCTGGGTGAGCTCTCTACGATCCTGAAAAAGGTGATTCCTGTCATCGACATCAATGATTCGCAAGGAGGGTGCCAATTCCGCTCCAAATGATTCGAGCGACTCATCTTTGATTCACCCAGATCCGAGTTTTCCGCATTTGGCCGAGACAAATCTTCAACCTGATCTGGACCCATTGCGGTGCCCGGATGGCAAAACACCCGACGGCATTGTCTTCAAAGCACTCTCTTGCCGGATCTGTCTCGCAAGAACACAAGAGTTCCGAGCGATGAAGCTCACGCCGGCATCGGCAATCCAAACATCTCCCGGCAGCGCTTCGCCTGACTAAGGGCTTCTTCGATGGTGTCAGCGAGAAATGTGACGTGCCCCATCTTGCGGCCATGGCGGGCCTCGGCTTTTCCATAGAGATGAAGATTGGCACCGGGCGTTTCGAGGACGGGAGTCCAGTCTGGAAAAATGGTCGGTCCGGGCCAGATGTCACCGAGGAGATTCCACATCACGGTTGGCTTCAGTAGTCCGGTGCTACCGATGGGCAGCCCACAGAGGGCTCGAAGCTGTTGCTCGAACTGCGAGGTCTCGCAGGCATCGAGCGTGTGATGCCCACTGTTATGAGGGCGTGGGGCGATCTCATTCACGAGCAAACGTCCGCTGGTGTCGACAAAGAACTCCACGGCCATGATACCGACGTAGTCGAGAGCTTCGGCAACCTGGATCGCGACTTGGCGGGCTTCGTCCAGCAGGGGCTGGGGTTGACGCGCAGGGATGATCGAAAGGTCGAGAATGTGGTGACGGTGGAAGTTCTCTGCCGGATCGTAGCTGCGGCTGTTGCCCTCGCGATCTCGAACCACCAATACAGACAACTCGGAAGCGAGCGCGATTTTTTCCTCGAGGACCGCACGAGGCGTGTCAAACTCGGCCCAGACTGTCTCGGCGTCTTCTTCGGGACGCGTCACGCGCTGACCCTTGCCATCATATCCGAATTCCGCTGTCTTGAGAATGGTATCGGTGCCGAGTTCATCGAGCCCGGCTCTGAGAGAATGAGCACTGTCGACAAGGTGGAATCGGGCGCAGGGAATGCTGTGCTTCTTTAAAAACGTTTTTTCCCGCTCGCGATGCTGGCAGATGGCCACGGCCGCGGCAGAGGGCGCCAGAGGCAGATACTCAGCAAGTCGCTCCAGCAGATCCCTTGGAATGTTCTCAAACTCAACGGTAGCAGCGTCGACTGCTTCGACAAATGCGACGAAGGCAGCCTCGTCTTCGAAGGATTTGGCGATCACTTCGTCAGCAAGAGCAGCGGGCCCAATTTCACCCTCGACACCGGTCCAGGATAGGATGCGATAGCCCATGCGCCGGGCTTCCAGCGCCAGCATTCGGCCGAGTTGACCACCTCCGAGAACACCGATGGTAGAACCGGGAGGGAGTGAAAGTGAATCTGACATCCTAATTCGGCTAAATGTGGGTTCTGATTATCAGGGAGTTATCACGAAAAAGGCCTTAATCCTTCACTGTTCATGATTATCTCATCAGTTAAACCTTCTCTTCCAGCGGCGGCAGTTCGCTGGCTTCGATCTTCGCTCGGAGGGAATCGCGATACGATTGAAGCTTTTCGGCGAGGGCAGGATCGTTGACGGCGAGCATGGCGACGGCGAACAGAGCGGCGTTGACGGCCCCGGCGTCTCCGATGGCAAAGGTCGCGGTGGGAATTCCCGCAGGCATCTGAATGATGGAGAGAAGCGAGTCGACCCCGTTGAGGGTTCGGCTTTTGACCGGTACTGCGAGGACGGGCACGGTGGTGATGGCCGAGGCCATGCCCGGCAGGTGGGCGGCTCCCCCAGCGCCTGCAATGATGCATTTCAGGCCCCGGGCCGAGGCGCTGCCGGCGTAGTCGAAAAGCAATTGGGGGGTGCGGTGGGCGCTGACCACTCGTGACTCGAACGTGATTCCAAAATCCCGGAGAACTTCGGCCGCCTTACTGAGCGTGGGCCAGTCAGAGGTGCTGCCCATGATGATACCGACCTGCGGATCAGTTGGCGAAGCGGAGTCAGCATTCATGAGTGGGCGTTGTTTTCTGGTTCAAGAATCGGAGTTCGCTGGCGAATCCCTGACGAATTTGGTGCCACGCAGGACTTCGACATCCGACGTGTAGGCTATCACCGCATACGCTTCGAGAAAGCGTTCTGCAAGTTGATCGAAAACTCGCTGTGCCGTCTCAGGGCCCACGATGGTCTCGATCTGAACATTTCTTCCCTCAAATTCACTTGCCCGAACCCCTCGGGAACCCTCACCTTCCACCGCGATGAGGGTATAGCCGGTGGCCCCTTCCTCGCGGATCAGGCGGATCAACTTGTCCTTGAGGACGCGTTCCGCCACGATGGTCATTTTCTTGAGCGTGGGATTCATCGTTCGATCAACTCTGAGGGAAATGGGGAGACAGGTAGGCAAGCCAAGCAAACGGCGGCACAGCGACGTTTTCAGAAATACGGCGCCAGCCAGCGACTCACCGCCATGAACATTGGAATGCCAACCGTCAGATTGAAAGGAAAAGTCACGCCAAGCGAAAGAGTGAGATAAATCCCGGGACTAGCCTCGGGTAAGGCGATCCGAACCGCCGCCGGAGCCGCAATGTAGGAGGCACTGCCCGACATGGCACCGAGGACGGCGGCACCACCGGGTTCCATGCCCGCGATGAGTCCTCCGACAACCCCTAGGATGCCGTGAAACAGGGGAAGAAAGGTCCCGAGCACCAGAAGTCGCCAACCGGCGTTTTTCAGATCGCGCATTCTCCGCGCCGCGACCATGCCGAGTTCGAGCAGGAACAGACAGAGCACTCCTTTAAATGGCGTGATGAAGAAGGGCGCCACCTCTTCCACCTTCTTCGCCCCGCAGAGCGTGCCGATCACGAGACCGCCGATCAGGAGCAGGATGCTTCTGCCTGTCAGCACTTCATGGACCGCTTCCCCAAAGCTGCCGCCTTTGCTTTTTCCGGCGGAAGCGCCGTGTCGTGCCAGCACCAGACCGACGAAAATCCCCGGAACCTCAAGAATGGCCACCAGTGCGGAAAGGTAGCCCTCGGCGATGAGACCTCCGGCTCGCGCGGCTTCGATCGCGGCGAGAAAGGTCACCGCCGAGACCGATCCATAGTGCGCCGCCACCGCTCCAGCATCGATCCGACTCAGACGGCCAAAGTGGCGCATGAGAAGAAAGGCGGACAACGGGGTGAGAAATCCCAGCACTAGCGTGACGAGGGCCGGCCCCGCCAGCTCGGAAACGGGCGTCTGAGACACGGCGACCCCTCCTTTCAATCCGATTGCCAGAAGCAAATAAAGCGAGAGCCCCTGATAGATCGCTGGCGGAACCTCGAGATCACTGCGGATCCAAACCGCGATGATACCCAGCGCAAAGCAGAGGACGATAGGTGAAATCAAATTCTGGAATACAATTTCCACTTTTCGACCGTTATCGTGTTGCCCGGGCTTTGGCAACGAGAATCATTCGCGAGCGATTTTTTTCCGAAAGAGAAGGCAATTACGTCCCCACAATCCGCACGGCGACCGACTTCAGGACCGATCCCGTCAACCGGTTTGCCGACGTTTGAGGAAAATGGTGACTCAGAAAAATGGTTCCCGGCACGAGGCGGTCGGAGAATTCCACGGCGACCACGACCTGACCCTGTTGACTCTCAAGTTGTACCCTGTCACCTCGCTTGATGCCTTCTCGAGCCGCGTCGTCAGGATGCAGCAAGGCTTGATCGCGATCAGCGAGCGAACGACCGACACTTCGTCGTGTCTGAGAGCCGGCATTGTGATGTTCCAACCGTCGCCCCATGAGCAGCGTGTAGGGGAACGAATCGTCGGGAGTTTGCGCGGGAATTGCGGGTTCCATCACGATCGGGAAAAGCCGACGACGCGCGATTGGCATGGACCGCGTCCCTGGGTGATCGGGGGTCGGGCAAGGCCACTGAATGCCGGCCGGTGTTTCGGCCAGGCGACAATGACTGACGCCACCGAAGAGCACGGGCGCAGCGCGGGAAATTTCTCGAAAGACATCGGCGGCATCCTGCGGCGGCCACTGAGCCCCCATGCGGCGGGCGACGACGGCGATAATGGCAATGTCGGGACGAGCCTCTTCGGGCGGTGACACGGCGGCCCGGACGAGTTGAAGCCGACGTTCGGCATTGATGAAGACGCCATCCTGTTCGAGGCCGCTCGCGGCGGGCAGGAGGACGTGGGCGTGACGCGCGGTTTCGGAGTAGAAAAGATCCTGAACCACGAGGAGGTCGAGATGTTTCAAGGCATCGGCCGTGCGATCTGTGCCCGCCTGAGCGTGGATGAGGTCGTGGCCCATTACCCAGAGAGACTTGAGTTCGCCTCGCCCGGCCGCCGCGATCATATCCCGACCCTGGTAACCGCGTTCAACTGGCAAGGGCTTGCCCCACAAGGTTTCAATCCGAGCTCTTGCTTCGGGATCGTCGATCAACGACTGACCCGGGAGCAAGTCACAGGCAGCACCAGCATCGAGACACCCCTGAAGATTGTTCTGTCCGCCAAAGGGAAGAAAACCGGCGCCACATTTCCCCAGATTGTTCGTCAGGATGGCGAGATTGAGGAATGCCTGCACCGCGCCTGATCCCTGGGACTGCTGGCTGAGACCGGTGCCGTGGAGAAACAGCGTTGCTCCTCGATGTTCTGTGAGAAGTTCGACCGCTCTGACCGTGGTTTCTTCGGAGAACCCCGCCCAAGCCGAGACTGGGTCGAGAGGGAACTGATCGATGTATTGCCGAAACTTCTCAAATTCCTCCAACGACTCGGCATCGATTTGCCCGCCGTCGATCAAGGCTCGGGCAATGGCGTGGAAGATCCCGATGTCGGCACCGACTTTGGGTTGCAGAAAAACGTCGGCGATGTCCGCGAGTTCTGTCCGCCGGGGATCGATCACGATCAGGACGGCCCCATCGTTCACCGCCTGCCGGATGCGCGCCGCCAGCACCAGGTGGGAAGTGTCGGGATCTGCCCCCGCCACGACGAGGCAGGTCGCCAAATCGATGTCCGCAAAGGAAGCGGTGGCCGCTCCGACGCCGATCGACTCTCGCATCGCCGCAAAACTATCCGTGTGACAGAGACGCGCCGATGAATCGATGTGCGGACTGCCGATCACACTGCGGCAAAATTTCTGTAGCAGGTAATTCGACTCCGTCGACGCTCGGGTCGAGGCCAATGCACCGAAAGCCATCGGTCCATGCGCGTCCAAAATCGTGGTCAGGCGGGTTTCGATAAACGTGAGCGCCTCCTCCCACGACACTTCCCGAAATCCGGCTCCGAGGCGCAGCATGGGCTGAGTGATGCGTTCCCAGCTATGATTGAAGGCGTGATCAAAGCGTCCTTTTTGACATAGTAAGCCGCCGGGATTGGTGGCCGTGTCTTCGGCGATCCCGTCGATCCGTCTCACTACATCGTCGATGGCATCCACACGAATACGGCAGCCGACCGAACAATAGCCGCAGATCGTGTCAACTTCGCGGCGTTGATTTTCCACCGGCCAACTAAGCCGCCGGTCATTGTCGGTCATCGCCCCGGTCGGACAGCGATCGATGCAGGCGCCGCACGCGGTGCAGGGACTTTCGAGAAGGGTTTTCCCGGCCGCCGGTCGCACCCGAGCGGTGGAGGCGCGGTCTTCAAGTTGGAACACGTGCTGACCGACCAGATCATCACAAGTCGTCAGACAAAGTCGACAGCCGATGCAGGCGGCGGGCTCGAATCGCACCATCGGATGGCTGGTATCGCGATCTTCATTGCCGGAGCCAAAGCTTCGACCGCCCACCCGACGAACTCGATAGAGATCCAGCAGTTCCTGAAAACGTCCGGCATTCTTCAACGCCGCCGGATTGAAGCCCGTCGCCGGGGAGCTTTCCAAGTGCAGTTGCAATACTGAACGCCGCATTTTTTCCACCGCGACGTGGTGAGTCTGCAGATCCATCCCCGGCATCAGAGGCGTGTGACAGGCGCCCAGCGGAGTGTCGTGATGTTCGCTGTGCACCACGCAAAGGCGACAGCCACCTTCCGGCGACAGATGAGGATCGTGACAGAGCGTCGGAATCTCAATCCCCAGGCGAGTCGCCGCCGACAGGATGGTGTCACCGGGTAGAATGTCGACCTTCCGGGAATTGATTCGCGCCGGTCCGACTGACGCTTTCACCTGTGATTCAGCGCTCATGGTTCGGCGCTGGCTGAAATTCGATCTACCCCAAATCGATCGATCAATTGCTGAAGCGGACGCGGAAAATCCCGGCCGAATCCACAGAGACTCGTCGACGAAATCGTGTCGAGAATCTCCACAAATCGCGCCCGCTTAACCGGGGAAGGTTCCCTCAGCATCTCAATCGCCGCCAGAGGACCGAGCCGGCAAGGCGTGCATTTGCCGCAGGTCTCCCGGGCGGCGAAATCAAGCCAGCTCATCATCAGTGCCCGCAGATCGGAGCCGACAGGGAGCGGAGTGATTCCCCAGTGACCGGGAGTGAGTTCGTTCGATCGGAGCACGTCGGCATCGAGTCGCAGATCCCAGTTTTCCGGAAAGGCCACGCTCCCAAAAGGCCCCCCGAGGAGCAGGGCATCAAACGCCGATTTGCCACCGTCGCCCGGATCCCCTCCAGCCTCTCTCAGAACCCCGCGAAGAGACACCGAGGCATCGACCTCGACCAACCCCGGTCGGGAAAACGGGGGCGTCACCGTAATCAGTCGCGCACCGAGATCGCGTTGCCGCTCCAACCAGATGGGCAACAGGGCAAAAACCTCGGCCGTCTCGATCACGGTGGGCAGACCAAAAAGCCCGGCGATTTCCGGTTCCGGCGGGCGCACGCGGGCTTCGCCGCGAGCACCCTCGATCGCATTCAGCAGCGCCGTTTCTTCACCGCCCACGTGACTGCCAAAAGTGGCGACGACCGTGACTTCAAAGAGACCTTCGGCCAGTCGACCGGATTCCATGGCCGCCTGAATCGCATGATCGACGGCGGTGAAAACTTCCGGCAAATCGTGATGCACGCAGATGACGCCTTCCGTCGCACCAACCGCCAATCCGGCCAATGCCATGCCATCGATCACCACTTGGGGACGATGTTTCAACAACCAGGCATTGCCCACCGTCCCGGGATTGCCCGCGTCGGCGTGGCAGACGACAAAACGCTGGCTTGCTTCCGTTTGCGCGGCGTCACGCCATCGTTCGACCAAGGACCGCTCCCCTTTCTTCCGATGCCGTTCCAGTCCCTGAACATTGCCGAGTCGGGACCAGACCGCCGCCGTCGGATCTTTCTCTCGACGAAAACTTGCCAGCAAGCTTCCCGTGTCTCGTTCCAACAAGGGTCGCGTCAGGGACGCCTCGGGAGAGAGATTGCGAATCCTTCGCTCGTCATCTCCGATCCCCAAATGCAGCTCACCAAAACGATCCGTCCACGAGGGTGCCTGATCGCAGCGACCGAGGCAAGCGCCAACGCTCACGACCTCCGTCGCCGCTACCCCGCGAGCGATGACGCAGGTCAGATCGCCGCAAAATCGAGATACGGCAGGCTGAGAGATTTCCCGAAATTCTTCAAAAAATCCCGCCACTGACCTCAGTTGAGACAGAGGCGCCCCGAGTTGCATAGCCAAACCGGAGAGATCGGCATCCGAGACGAATCGACCATGACGACGGTGGAACTGGCGCAGCCGGTGGGCAAATGGATGCTCGGGGCGCGGTTCACGTTTCGGCGCTTGGTTGGCCGATTGGGAATCTGGAGACTTGGACACCGAAGCCATGACTGCGAAAAAAGGTCGGGCGGAAAGGTAATAATCCATGAGCAGAGAGCAGCGTCGCGATTTTTCCGCAGCGAATCTTTTGAGCCCGAGACCGAGTGGCAGTATCTTACCGCGTTCGCCGCTCAAATTTGCCGTCCCCCGATGCCACCCCCGTTCAACCCCTACGATGCCGGAGGACCCGAGCCGTTCGACTCGCTGGAGCCATTCGAGCCGGTGGCGTGGCGCGCACGGACTCCGGAATCCGATTTCTCGGCGCAGGGATATGATCGTGCGCTGATCGACAGCGTGTGGGAAAATGGCGACCGCATCGCCGGGAACGATCCCGCCCTCTGGAGAAAAGATCAGTTCGGCGCGTGGATGCATCGACTCGACTACGGCAAGCGTCACTCCGAATTCGGCTGGGAAATCTGTGATCTCAGCGCCGGCCGAGGCAACGGAGGTCTCGCCGCCCTGCGACCGATGCAGTGGCAGAACTACGTCGATCAAGTCGCCGCCCTCACCCGAAGTCGCATGACCGCCGATGGTTCGCGGAATGTGCGAAAGCTGGTTTGAGTAGAAAGAGCGACCACCCAGTCCCTTACCGCTCCCCAGTTTTCTCTGCGGGAGTGAATTTCCGGTGCTAGCCTTTCGCCTCATGTCCCCTTCTCCTTCCGCGACTGATGAACCGTCTCCCGATTCCTTCGGAGATAAACCGGTCGTCACCCGCCGCGACTGGATTTCCCTCTGGTCGGTGCTGCTGGTGCAGGCGCAGAACGCGTTCAACGACAACTTCGTCAAAATCACGCTGATTGGACTCGCCTTAATCGTGGCTCAGGGCAGCAGCGTCGGCGATGACATCGAGCGCATCCTGTCGGCGTTGATTCCAATTCCCTTCATCCTCCTCGCCCCCATCGCAGGCTACTTCTCCGACCGGTTTTCCAAGCGGCAGGTCATCTTTCTCTCGGTGGTGGCACAGTTGGCCATTTTTGTTTTTATCGGCATCAGCGTCACCATGCGGAGCATTCCCTTGGCGGTGTTTGGATTCTTCCTGCTGGCGGTGCAATCGACCTTCTTTTCTCCCGCCAAACAGGGAATCCTCAAAGAGCTGGTCGGTTCCGATCGCTTAGGATTTGCCAACGGATTCATGCAGATGCTGACCATGGTCGGCATCCTCGCCGGCATGTGGCTGGGCGGACTGTGGTTCGACCATCTCCTCCACGGCTACAATTTGGAGAACGGAGTCTCGGCGGACAATGCGTGGCGCGCAGCGTTGCTTCCCATCATCGTGATCGGGGCAGGAACGCTGATTCCCCTGATCCTCGTCCGATTCATCGAGCCCACCCCCAGTCATCCGAGTGCGAAGTTTCGAAAGTCGATGTGGGTCAGCCATTTTGTCGAACTGGCCTACCTCTTCAGTCATCGAAAAATCCGCATCGTCGCGCTGCTCATTGCATTCTACTGGCTGGTAGCCAATTTTCTCGCTCTCACCGTGGTGGGATTTGCCCGGGGACTGAATACGAATTTCGAAGAAGGCGGCATCACCAGCGGCTCGGCCAACATGATGGCGTTCATCGGCGTCGGCCTGATGATTGGATCGCTGGTCGTTTCCTTCCTGAGCAAAACGAAAGTGCGAATTGGTCTCATCCCACTGGGGGCGTTTGGTATGGGCATCGGGATCCTCGGCATCGGCGGACTGACTCCGGGATCCACCCTCTGGTCGGCGAGCTTCGCTCTCACCGGACTGGCCAGCGGTTTTTACCTGATCCCACTCGCAGCCACCCTCCAGGATCTACCCGAAGAACAGCATCGCGGTCGCGTTCTCGCCGCCGCCAACTTGTTGGGATCGCTATCGGGCATCGTCGCCATCGGGGTATCTCAGGTTCTGACCAAATCGCACATGTCTCCCTCTGCCCAGACATTGCTTTTCATTCTCCCCTTGGCATGGGCCGGTTTCTACGTATTCCGGCTGCCAAAGATTCTGAGTCGTCAGGCATGACAGAACTGCTGCGCGCTTTCTTCCGACTCACCCTGCTCCCACCGGTTCGCCTGCTCTACCGGCTGCGGGTGCTGCACGCGGATCGCATTCCCGCCCGAGGCGGCGTGCTCCTGGTGAGCAACCACGTCAGCTATCTCGACTCCTTCGTTCTTTATGCGGCCTGTCCGCGCCCGGTGCGATTCGTCATCGTGTCTCGCTACCTCCGTTCCAAGGCCATCAGTTGGTTCCTGAGACTTTTCGGAGCGATTCCCATCACGCCGGGCCAATCCCGCGAGGCGATCCGCATCACTGCCGAGTGTTTGAAAAACGGAGACGTCGTCTGCATTTTCCCCGAGGGACAACTCACCCGCACCGGGATGTTGAACGAGTTGAAGAAAGGCTTCGAACTCATCGCCCGCAAAGCGGATTGTCCGGTACAACCTGTCTGGATGCAGGGTCTTTGGGGATCGGTCTTTTCTTTTGAGCGCGGTCGCTACTTTCACAAATGGCCGCGACGAATCCCCTGGCCCGTGACCGTGGCATTTGGCAAACCCCTGCCCGCCGCCACCGCCAAAATCGCGTGGGCGCGCGAAGCCTTACTGGAACTCTCGGCCGAGAGTCTCACCGTTCATCCCGATCTGGAGACCTCCCTCGCCACCGCTCTGGTTCGGGGATTGAAACGACGACCCGGCACCCCCTGTTTTGCCGAGTATGGGAACAAGGGCAATCCTCCCCGCCGGCTGAAGCGCCATCACGTCCTCTCCATCTCGATCGCGCTCGCGGCCCGGTGGCGAGAGACCTTGCCAGAAAACGAACGTGCCATCGGCGTGTTCCTCCCTTCCGGCGCCACTCCGGCTTTGATCAACCTCGCCCTCATCTTTGCCGGACGTGTCCCGGTGAATCTGTTCTTTCCCGACAGCGCCGAGGGAACCCTCGATGCGGAAAAAATCTCCACCGCCCTTCGCGCCACCGGCGTGCGAACCGTGATCACCTCGCGCGCCTTTCTCGGAGCACTCGGTCAGGTGAATTGGTCCGATGCGGATTCGCCGGGTCAATTCATCGACATGGGGGCCGAAATGAGTGCGACCGGACTCGGCCGTCGATTGCAGGAACGCATCCTCGCCTATCTCGAACCCGTCTGGATGACCGTTCGACGTCTCGATTTGCCGCGCGACACCGGTTTCGAAACGGTCTGGAGTTGCGTCAACGACGACGGGCAAGTTCACAAACTCCACGATCTGGCGGTGTTGGCCCAGGCCAAACGACTCATCAACGGCAACTGGATCGAAACCGGTGAAGCCCTATTCACCGAACAAAATCTCGCCAGCGTCTCCGGAGCCCTCTGGTCCCTCTGGTTGCCGGTGCTGCATGGCTTCAAAGCCGTCGGTCGATCCTGGGCCGCTCGCGGCGATGACTCCCTCATGGAAACCATCTGTCGCCAGGAAAACGTTCGTCGGCTCGTGTTGTCTCCCGCTTCGGCCGAATCGCTGGCCGCCTCCGAAGAACCTTGGCATCCCGAGCAACGAACCGCTCTCAAGAGCGTCATCCTACCGCTGCCGGGAACTGACCTAACAGGGTTAAGTCCCGCACCTAACCCTGTTGAATCCATCGTCGGCGCGCCCTTGTGTCCCGCTTTTGGACCGGAATCACTCGGCAGCGGCGTACTGGCGATCAGTCAGCCGGATCCGAACCCCGAGGCAATGAAACACATTCACGAACCCCAGAGTGGACGTCGGGAGGGCTCTCCGGGTCGCTTGTTACCGGGCATTTCTGTAAAAAAGGGAGCCGGTGGTGATGGCATTTGCGTGCGCGGACCAGGGATAGGCGACGGAACAACTTGGATCGATCTGGGGCATCAACTGACCCTCGATGCGGACGGATTCCTCCATCTTGGGGGAAATACGTCCAAATGAGCCCGAAAAATCGCTTGCCCGAGTCCCTGACTAGTGGCAGTTTCACCGCCCCTCAACCGGGGGCATTACAGATGGCTTACGCGATTATCAAGACTGGCGGCAAACAATACCGCGTCTCCGAAGGCGACAAAATCGACGTCGAGAAACTCGACGCGAAAGTTGGCGACAAGGTGACGTTATCTGAAGTCCTTCTCAAGGGCGAAGGTGAAAGCGTGACCGTGGGCGCTCCATTCATTGACGGAGCTTCCGTGACCGCCGAGGTCGTGGATCAGCATCGTGACAAGAAGGTGATCGCCTTCAAGTTCAAGCGCCGCAAAGGTTTCCACAAGACCAAGGGACATCGTCGTCACCTGACCAAGCTTCAGATCACCGCGATCTGATTGGTTCTCATCTCTTCATTTTTCATTCTTTTTCCCCAACCAAGGATAGCACCATGGCCCATAAGAAAGGACAAGGTTCCGTCAAGAACGGACGCGACAGTAAGAGCAAGCGCCGCGGCGTGAAGCGTTTTGGCGGTGAGTCCGTCATTCCCGGCAACATTCTGATCCGTCAGTGTGGCACCAAGTGGCACCCAGGCAAGGGAGTGGGCATGGGCCGCGACTATACCATCTATTCCACGGTCGAAGGCACCGTACGTTTCGATCAGAACGGTCGCCGCATCAACGTCGATCTGGTGGAAGCCTGATTGGTCGATCTCTGATTTTCCGAAAAAGCCGAACCGTTGAAACGCGGTTCGGCTTTTTTTGTGGGAACTGGAGAGAGGATAGTGGAGAAAGAATAGAGGAGGCCTCCAAAAGAATTTACTTCATTCTCTCTCCAATCTCCTCTCTCCTCAACAATGTTTCACATCGTCCTTATCGAACCCGAGATCCCGCCGAACACGGGCAACATTGGCCGTCTCTGCCTCGCGGCGGGAGCCACGTTGCATCTGGTGGGACCGCTGGGGTTTTCGCTGGATGATCGCTCTCTGAAACGCGCCGGACTCGACTACTGGGCCGAGGTCGATGTGCGCGAGTGGGATTCCTTTGAGTCGCTTCAGTCGGAAGCCGCCGCCGAGTCGAGGTACTTCTTTTTGACCACCAAAACGGAGCGCGCCTACTGGTCGACCGAATTTCGCGACGGCGACTACCTGGTTTTCGGATCCGAGACGCGCGGCCTGCCCGAGAGCTTGCTGGCGGCAAATGAATCGACCTGTCTCACCATTCCCCAGAAAGGCAGCTTCGTGCGCAGTCTGAACCTAGCCACGGCGGTGGGGATTGTGCTTTACGAGGGAATGAGGCAGGTGGAGAACCCTTAATCCGCTCTCGAACAGGCTGCCATGGCGCCTCGAAGACTTTGTTCGAAGTAGGAATCTCTTTCCAGATCCAAGGATTCGGAAAACTCTTCCAATGCTGGAAGCAACCTAGGGTCACCATTGGTTTCAGCGGCTTCGATACTGAGAAGACTGATCATATCATGATTCCACTCTTCCTGAATGGCATCGACCGTTCTGGGATCATGACGGGCGGCCAAGCCCACCAAGGCTTCACCGCGAATCTCGGAATCTTCATCGGAGAGAGCCCTCCAAAGGGCCTCACGAATTTGGGGCGAATCTGCTTCAATTCCTGTTCCCAGCCCGAACACCGCCCAATTGCGGACTTCTCGATCTGAATCTTGGCTCAGAGAAATCTTGGCTTCGATCGCTTCGGGTTCTTCGAATCCCGATAGACCAAAGCCAACGCCGAAGCGAACGGAGGGATCAAAATGGCCCGCTAATTTGGCGAGGTGAGGAGCTGCTTTCGGATCGGAGCGGTGTCCGAGACCAATCGCGGCGTGCCGAATCACCAACGAATCGGGATCGCTGAGCAGAGCGATCAACCGGTCGGCGGTTTCTGGCAAAAACGTGCCCGGACTCCCCCCCAACTGGGCCAGAATATCAGCGCCGACGGCCCGATCCAAGGGATCTGGACTTCGAGAGTATTCCAACCCGATTTCCAACTCTTTGCGAGTTCCTCGATAGTGAACCAGAGTCAATTGGGCATCGCTGTCTTCATCCGACATCGCATTGCGGTAGGCATGAACGACAGAACGGCTGGGAGTGGAATCCCTTTCGAGTTTTTCATCGTGCCACCGGGTCATGGGAAATCACGGTTCGCGCCAAAACACCAACTCTATTTTCCCCGGGTATTTGGCCAAGGGAAAGGTCATGCCGACAAAGAGATGGGCGATTCTGATGCGAAGTTGACCCCCGATCACCCCTTGAACTGCGCCACCAGGTTGGTGATCGTCTCCTTGGCGTCGCCGTAGAGCATGCGGCAGTTTTCGCGGAAGAAGAGGGTGTTGATGAGTCCGGAGAAACCGGCGCCTTGTCCGCGCTTGAGGGCAAAGACGGTGCGGGCCTCGTGGACGTTGATGATGGGCATGCCGTAGATCGGGCTGGTCGCGTCTTCAACGGCGGCGGGATTGACGACGTCGTTGGCCCCGATGACGATGGCGACATCGACGGTTTCCATGGTGGGGTTCACGTCGTCCATCTCGCAGAGTTGCTCGTAGGGCACGTCGGCTTCGGCGAGGAGCACGTTCATGTGACCGGGCATCCGGCCGGCGACCGGGTGAATGGCAAAGCGGACTTCGGCTCCGTTTTTCTCCAGAATCTCGGCGAGTTCTTTCACCGCGTGCTGGGCCTGAGCCACCGCCATGCCGTAGCCGGGAACAAAGACCACGCTCTGGGCGGCTTCGAGCACGTAGTAGGCATCTTCGCCAGAAATGGCTTTCATTTCGCCCTCGACGGCGGCACCCGAATTTCCGGTAGCGGCCCCGAAGCTGCCAAAGAAGACGTTGCCGAGAGTCCGGTTCATCGCCTTGCACATGATGACCGAGAGGATGAGTCCTGAGGCACCGACCAAACAGCCGGCCACGATGAGCACGTTGTTGTTGATGACGAAACCGGCCGCCGATGCCGCCAGACCGGAACAGCTGTTCAGGAAAGCGATCACAACCGGCATGTCGCCGCCGCCGATGGGCAGCACGCCGAGGACTCCGAGCAGGAGTGAGAGACCCACCACCGCGTAGAGTGTCCACGCGGTTCCCTGAGCGACGAAAAGACCGCCGAGGACCAGAATGGCGACGAGGATCAATGCGTTGACGATTTTCTGACCGGGAAACACGGTGGCACTGCCGCCCATTTTTCCAGAAAGCTTCAAGTAGGCGATGAGGCTGCCGGTAAAGGTGATGCCTCCGATGAGCACCGCGAGGATGATGGC
>JAGROX010000491.1:562-2466 GCA_020440025.1 Verrucomicrobiia bacterium | reverse complement strand
TCTCATCGCCTGTCAGCAACTTGGCCCCGCGCACACGGATTTGTAGAATGTCGATTCTGACGGGTTCACCGGCGGAACTCGCGGCATCTGTTGCAGTCTTCTCATCTTCTGCGGAGGCTCCGAGAGATCCGAGTAGGCAAATTGCAGAAATGAGTCGCAACGAAGTGAGCCAACTCACCCGTCTTGTGTGTGGGCCGTCAAGGAGCCCCATTGCAACGATAGAAAAAAATGGAATCATCCCTGGACGGGCCGGCTTGAAAACTTAGCAACGGTCCGTCAGAAGAGGGGTTCCTCAATCTGGGCGGTGTGACAATCATGTCACGATCAGCTCGATGATTGTCACTTGCGTCCTGTTTGTTCGCAATCTTGAGAAGGAGTGATGTCTCAACCTTCAGTAGAGAAGGATTTTTCGGACCTCCCAAGGAATTGATAGCGGATTCGACTCTTGTTTTCCTCGTTCACCAGGATCAGATCCTTTCCATCGATCTCGAACGTGAACACACCCATCTGATCGATTCCAAACAGCACTGACGATGGCATGGTGCCACCAAGCGTCCGCAGGTCGACAAGAGAGCTGCCTTTGGGATGGGCGTGGACGAGTCGAGGCCTCTTGCTGGAGGCTGTATCGATCACCACGGAATTCTCGGCTCGAGAAACCTTTCTAATTTGCTGGCTGGTGGCCCAGTTGACTCGGGGTTGTCCGACGAAGCGACCGTAGGCAATGCCTTCGCGGGTGTCGTTGAAAGCATCGTAGCGAGTCCAGACAACGGCCTCCCCGGAGGGAGTCAGGGTGAGGTTTTGCTGAACTTGAAGGGGAGCGACCACATTGCCGAGGCGGCGTTGGTGCTCCCAGGTTCCGATGGGAATCCCTTCGGCGAACTCAGGAGCTGGCTCGATCGGAGTACTGGCCGTCTCACTCTGTTGGTAATTCCGGGTCGATTGACAGGCAGAGATGGCAATACACAAAGTGAAAAGGGCGAGATGCAGAGATCGTCTGAGAGTAAGAAGTGCAGGCATGTTCAGAGAATCGACCATGGAAAAAGGGTGGCAGACTCCGTCACCATGGTAGGTCTCACAAGTGACAGAATCGTCAGGTTGATGATAGGCCGGAAAGAGAGAGGATCTCGGCAGAAGCGCCCGTTTCTCCTGATTGCACGCAGACGATTTTGCCGATAGGATAGCCGTCCGATGACGAAACATGAAAGACGTTTCGTGCCGACTTCTGTCGGCACGCTGGGACTGGTCGCCTTAATTTTTGGACTGACTTGGTTGGCTGAGGCTCAGGATGCTGCGGCACCCGAGGCAGCGGGGGTCAGTCTTCAATTTCCCAATGCTCCCATCAATCAGGTGATTCTGGTGGAGTACGAACGTTTGACCGGAAAAAAGGTCATTCGAGATTCTGCGATTCAGGGGGCCACGCTCAGTATTGAAACCAGTGGCAAGCTCAGTCGCGAGGAGGCGGCTGACTTCATTGAGAAAAGCTTGTTGCTGAACGGCTTTGCCCTCGTTCCCGGAGGATCCGAAAATGTCCTCAAGATTATCGCTTACGATGCTGGGAAACAGGTTCGCAGTGAGGGGGTTCCCGTGATTGTGGATCCAAACGAGCTTCCCGAGTCAGATGAGGTCGTTACCTTCATCATGCCCTTGGCGAACCTGTCTCCGGAGAAAGCGGCGGAAACCTTCATCCAGATTGTTCCCACGCATCCCTACGGAAACATTACTGCCTTGGAAAATGCCTCGGCTGTTGTGGTGACGGAGAACAGTTCGGTGATTCGCCGGTTGTTGGAGCTGCGAGATCAGATCGACGTGGAGCCCTCTCAATTGGAGGACCGAGCTTTTCAGCTCACTCGCGCTGACGCCGAAGAGGTGGGTGAGGCGCTCATTGAAATTTTGGGACTCGATTC
>JAGROX010000491.1:0-498 GCA_020440025.1 Verrucomicrobiia bacterium | reverse complement strand
TAATGCGGTGGGGAATGGAAGGCCGGTGAGCGCCAATCAGGGTGCTGCCAGACAAGCGGTTGGAAACGGTGCGACCGGACCTGCCCCCTCGGCGACTGAGCCCAAGATTCATCCCATGAAGCGGACCAACCGCATCCTCGTGGTCGCCAGACCGGTCGACATGGCCTACATCGAGCGGTTGATCGAACATTTTGATTCTCCCGCTGAAATGGCGACCAAGATGGAGCGAAAGCTGAACTATCTTCAGGCATCTTCCTTTTTGGAGATCGCCCGCGACATGCTGATGAGAGGGCGAGAGGATAGCGGCTCCTCAGGTGGTTCCCAGATCTCCGGGAGCAATGGAAACCAGCAGAGTCAAGGATTCGGCTCATCCCAGTCATCGGGAACCTTTGGAGGCAGCAACAGTGGATTTGGCTCGAATTCCCGAAGCGGCAGTAGTGGTTTCGGTTCAGGATCTGGAGGTAGCACGTCCGGTGCTGATCTGGGAGGAGCCGGACA
>JAGROX010000143.1 GCA_020440025.1 Verrucomicrobiia bacterium | reverse complement strand
ACCTGCTGGTGGAAAAAATCACCTACACCTCGGTCAAGGTGCGCGCGGCTGGCGGTCGAATCACCAATCGCACCGAGTCCGAAATGTCCGAGGTGATGTCGCTGCCGATCACCATTGAGACCAAGATTCAGCCGGATACGGGACTTCCCCAGGCCGACGAAGTGTCGCTGCGTCTGGAGGAGGCCGGAGACTATCAGCTCACTCTTGCCACTCAGGATGAGCAGGGGCGGGAAGTCCTCACCCGGACCCGTCTGCGGATCATCGGAGCGGAGGAGCCTGCGTGGTCCTGGCATGATGGCATTCGCATTGATCTCACTCCGGACAAGGAGAACTATGCCATCGGCGATGTCGCGAAATTGCTGGTAAGGACTCCGGTGCTTGGTCACGCACTCATCACCACCGAACGCGCCGGCGTTCGCGAGACGCGTTCGGAGCGAATCACGGAGCACGAGACCGTCATCGAAGTGCCCATCACTCCAGGGTCGGCGCCGAACCTTTTTGCTTCGATTCTGATCGTGCGTGGTGCCGCCGACAGTCCTCACGAACATCCCAATACCGACTACCGTCTCGGCTATTGCCAACTGCTGGTGGATGATCCCGCCGCTGCGTTGACGGTGGTGATCGAGAAAAACGACGTTCCCTATCAACTCCCCGGTGCCAAGGTGACGCTGGGCGCCAAGGTCGCCTCGAATGACGGCGAGCCGGTAGAAGGCGCCGAGGTCACCCTCTATGCCGTCGACGAAGGCGTTCTCAGTCTGACTGGATACGAGAAACCGAATCCGGCAGGGACCTTTCATCAGCCCTTTCCTCTCGCCGTTCACACCGGGCAGAGCATTTCCGATCTGCTTCCCGAGAGTCCGCTGGAACAGCAGTTCGACAACAAAGGCTACGTCATCGGCGGCGGAGGAGAAATGGACGGCGTCGATCCGACCCGAGTGCGGAAAAACTTCAAGGCGCTGGCGTTCTGGAGTGGAGCTCTCATCAGCGATGCGGATGGAAAGGTGACCACCACTTTTGAGGCGCCGGACAACCTGACCAGCTATCGTATCATTGCCGTGGTGGCAGAAGAGAATCGCTTCGCCTCGGTCGAAGATCGGCTCGTGATCAATAAACCACTCATCATCGAGCCCTCGCTGCCCGCCTTCGGCAACGTCGGCGACCGAATGGATCTCTCGGCAATCTTGCACAACAACACGGAAAACGCGATCGAGCTGGAAATTCGCGCCGAGCTGGATCGGCATGCTGAATTTCTTCCCGAGGCCGAAGGATTGGTGCCGACCTCGCTGACGAAGACTGATCAACCGGACAGTGGCGATCTCCGGGTTCGACGCCTCACCCTGGCGGGTGGCGAAACCAACAAGGTCAGCTTTCCCGCCCTCTTTTCCCGAATGGGCGAAGCGACCTGGCGTTGGCAGGCGACGGATGTCACTAATGCCAAGCTGACCGATGCGGTGGAGTCGAAACTCGAAATCGGCTATCCCATGCCCCTGCTTCGGGAGACACATTCCTATACCTTGAAGCGGGCAGACAAGTCCGAGAATCTCGTGGCCGATGTTGATCCCCGGCTTCTCAGCGGACGGGGCGAGGTCAAAGTCACCGTTTCCAACTCGCGGGTTCTCGAAGCCCTCGATGCCTTGGACTACCTCCTGCACTATCCCTACGGCTGTGTCGAGCAGACCACGTCATCGACCCTGCCGTGGCTGAGCACCCAGCAACTGCATGAGGCTCTGCCTCAGTTGAATCGCTCCGATGCCGAGATCCGGGGAGCCATTGCCGCCGGGATGAAACGCCTGCTTTCCATGCAGACCGCTAATGGTGGACTCAGCTACTGGCCGGGAGGCAAGGACCCGATTCTCTGGGGAAGTGCCTATGGAGGCATGGCCCTGGCGATGGCGGAACGCCAAGGAGTGGAACTGCCGAAGGAGCGTCTCGCTGCTCTCTGGACCTACTTGTCCGAGCAGTTGCGCGACACCGCCAAGCAGACGAATCGCGGTGATCTCTACAACCGTTCTCTCGCAGCCTACACCCTGGCATTGGCCGGAAAAGCCGAGCCGAGCTATCACGAACTCCTCTACGGAAAGCGCAAACAACTCTCCGGCGATTCCCGGGCCCTCCTCGCTCTCGCGATGATGGAGACCGCCGGAAAAGAGCTTGACGATACCTTGAAAGAACGCGTCGGCAACCTGCTGGCGCCTGATCCCGAGGAGGAACCCGAAGGCCACAGTCACTGGTATCGCAGTCACTTCCGCACGTCGATGGAACTGCTCGCTTGGAGCCAGTGGGACGCGCTCAATGATCGCACTGCCACCCTCCTCGATGACTTGCTCGGCGTGCCAAAAGGTCGAGCCGCCTGGGGCAGCACTTACCTGAACAGCTGGGGAATGCTCGCCTTGTCGAAGCACGCCGAAGCCACTGCCTCTGCTCTGGAAGACACGGTTTGCACCGTCAAGTTCGGCGATGAGAGTCGAGAAGTGGTCTTCGGGAAGTTGTTTGCCGGGGAGTTGCTGACCTTTGAGTTCGATGCGGACAAACGCAGCCATCCTCTGGAAGTCAGCCTCGATTCGCCGGGAAGAATCTACGCTCATGTCGAAGTCGCCGCCCAGCCGGAGATCGTGCCGACGGAGCCGGAGAATCACGGGCTCGGAATCGAGCGCACCTACCATCACCTGACCCAGGATGGAAAAGTCGAGCCCATCGATTCACTCGAAGTCGGCGACCTGGTATTGGTGACCCTGCATCTGAGCATTCCGCAAGATCGAAAGTTCCACAATCTCGCCATCGACGATCCCTTGCCGGCGGTGTTCGAGGCGGTGAATCCCGATTTCGAAACCCAGGTGGGCGCCGGTCAAAATGCCTTCCACGGGGATTGGAAGCGACTCTACTGCAACTATCGTGAACTCCGCACCGAGCGAGCGCTATTTTTCTGCGACTACGTCTATCGGGGAGGCGACTACGCGGTGCAGTATCTGGCGCGGGTGGTGGCGCCCGGCGAAGTCACCGCGCCCGCCGCCAAAGTGGAGGCCATGTATGAGCCGCAGATCTATGGCCTCAGTCGCACTCTCCGGGTGACGGCAACGCCACTGAAACTGCGCTCGAAGAAACAGGTCGCCCAACGCTGATCGTTGATGATGAAAAAACGACAACGCCTCAGAGTTTTCCGACTGGCCGGTCTCGCGCTCGCGGGCTGGCTGGTCGGGATGTTTGTGGTGCCGGCGTTCTTTTCGTTGCCGGAGGGGTTGACGGATCCAGATGCCTTCGCGCCCGGCGTCACCTACACCGATCGCGAGGGAGTTCCGCTGAGGCGTCTGTTGGCGGACGAAGATCTGCGTATCGATGCTCCGGCTTCACTGAATGAGATCCCGGCGTCCCTCATCAATGCCACCCTGGCGGCAGAGGATTCGCGATTCTTCCAGCACGGCGGCATCGACTTCCTCGGGCTGGCGAGGGCGGTGCGGGATGCCGTCTGGCATCGCGAGTTCGTCTCCGGTGCATCGACCGTGACTCAGCAGTTGGTGAAAATCAGCTCACCTCCGAGACCGCGAAGTTTCCGCACCAAGGTCATCGAAATGTTCACCGCGAGGAAACTCGAGATGAGCTGGGATAAGGAGGAAATCCTCGAAGCTTACTTGAATCGTTTGCCCTATGGCAATCAACTCACCGGCTGCCGAGCCGCTGCGCGCGCCTATTTCGGTAAGCCGTTGGGTGATCTCTCACTTGCCGAGAGCGCCTTTCTGGCCGGGCTTCCCAACAAGCCGACCCGATTCAATCCCTACCGAAATTTTGAAGGCGCTCAAGATAGACAGCATTGGATTCTGGGGCGGATGCTTGAGGAACAGTGGATCACCGAATCCGATCTGAACGCGGCTCGTGGCGAAACGCTCCGGCTCACCGAGTCAGGTGCGGTGGGGGAATTTGAAGCTCCCCATTTTGTCGAGCTCGTGCAACTCGCCGAGGAAGAAAGCGGGGAGGTTCATGCCGAAACCACCATCGATCTGAAACGGCAACATTTCGTGGAGCAGACCATTCAAACTCAGTTGCAGGCACTCGACCAACAGATTGGCGGGCGCCTGGCCACCCAGTCGGCCGTGGTCGTGATCGACAACGCTTCCGGCGACGTGCTCGCGCTGGCCGGGTCGCGGAACTTTTTCGAATCTGAGGGTGGACAGATCAACGGGGCCTGGACCCCGCGTTCACCGGGCTCGACTTTGAAGCCTTTTACCTACCTGCTGGCATTGGAACGTGGCTATACCGCCGCCACCGTGCTGCCCGATGTGCCGGTCGAGTATGTCACCAAGACGGGTGCCTATCGTCCCGTGAACTACGACCGACGATTTCGCGGGCCCGTGACCGTGCGCCATGCGCTGGCGAATTCACTCAATGTGCCTGCCATCCGCATGCTCGATGCGATCGGTGGTCCCGAGAATCTCCACCGCGTCCTCACCGGTCCGCTTGGTCTCACCGGGTTCGATCCTGATCCGCAGACCTACGGACTTGGTCTCACCTTGGGCAATGCCGAGGTCAGATTGCTGGAGTTGACCAACGCCTACGCCTGTATCGCCCGGCTCGGCATCGCCAAGCCCTTTCGCCTGACGCGCGATGCGTCGACTCAACAGGGTCAAGTCGCCGACCTAACCCTGTTTGATCGCGAGTCCTGCTGGATCATCGCCGACATTCTCAGTGATAATCTCGCCCGTGCCGAAGCCTTCGGGCTCGATTCTCCGTTGCGTCTGCCGTTTCGCGTCGCCGCCAAGACCGGGACCTCGACCGACTACCGTGACAACTGGACCGTGGGTTTCACCCCCGAGTATACCGTCGGCGTCTGGGTGGGGCATTTTGGCAATACTTCCTTGCAGAACGTCTCCGGAGTCAGCGGTGCCGGTCCGATTTTTCACGCGGTGATGGCCGAGTTGCACGCGCATCGAAAGCCGATTTGGTATCCGCGCCCCGACAGTCTGATCGATGCCGAGATCGACCCTCTCAACGGCAAACGGGTGTTGCCCGGCGTGTTGTCGCAGAAGCCGACGCCCACCATCCGAGAAGTTTTCCGTCCCGGTACCCTGCCCGAACCCGCTCGTCCGGAAGACTACGAGGACGACGGTCGGGTGAAATTGCCACCCGTCTACGCGACGTGGCTGGCAGAGGAGGGGAAGTCATTCGCCAAGCGCGCCGTTCCCGACACCAGCCATTCTGCCAAACCCCGCTTGCGCATTGTCAGCCCGATCTCGGGCACTGTTGCTTATCTCGATTCGGATCTCCCGGGCGGCGGCAAACGTTTCCCGCTCCGCTTCGAGATCGAGAATTCGCCTGCGATACCGAAGCCGGGGGAATCTTCCATCCGATGGACCAGCGACACTCTCCGCATTGAATCTGACGAAAAGACCGGCCGCGCCTGGCTCATTCTCGAACCCGGATCTCACGAAGTCGTCGCCACCGACTCAACGACGGGAGTTCGTTCCATCAGTCGGATCGCGGTGGAGACCTTGTGATCGTCCATTTTCGGGTTCGCCCTGCCTAAAGTCTCAACAGGAAGGTGTAGTAAGCCGTTCCCTCCATTTCTTCGGGGCGCATTCGGCGATTGCGGACCGATTCACTCCAGCTTTCGGAGAAAATCACTTCGTTGCGTTTCGCATTGTAACCGGTGATGACCGAGGCGTGGTTGTAGGCCTCTTTGGCAGGCCAGGTCGCCCGGTCGGTGGCATCCGGGGCGGGCAGTTGGGCGTCGGAGTCTTTGGCCAACTTTCTCAAAAACATCGAATGGAGGTAGTCGCGCTCCTGAGTCCACCGCCGCCAGACGATGACAGGCAAACCGGCGTCGATGGAGGCCATCACTTTGTCGTGGTCGTAACGGGTCGCTCGTGACAATCGGAATCCCGCCTCTGCAGCGGCTGCTTCGTAGGTTTCGCGAATGTGTGAGCCTTGGGTGCTGCCATAGCGAATTCCGGCCGAGGCGGCGTAGTCCTCGGTGTCGATCGAGAGACCGAGGGATTGCATCGCCATGGCGAGAGAGGAGACGCCGCAATAGGCACGATCGCCCTGGGGGAGGATGGGAATGTCATCGAGGAGGATATCGCCATTGGAATGCTCGGAGACGGACCGGACATAGGATTTCACTCGGTCCGATTTTCGTCGCTCCAGCTCGGCAGGGTCAAACCAATGACGCGCCTCTGGTTCGTCGCGGAACAGGACAAGCTTGATCAACTGCTCCTCCATGATGTGAAGACGGGCGGTGAGATTGCCGCATCGGAACAGAGTGACCTGCTGGGCAAGCATGGGTTCTTTTCCGAGGTCCAACGGGGACCCGGAGCCGCCAGTGAGTTGTGCCATTCCCTGCCTGACGGTTTCGGCGATTTGTGAACTCAGAGACTGAAAGGCATCGCGGTTTTCGGCTTCTGTCTGGCGGGCGAGCGACCTCGGCACGTAGCCAAAGTGAGTGCCGGCATCGAGAAAGAGGATGGTTAGCGACTCGATGGTTTCGTCGCGGCAGCGAGCGATGACCGCGTGAGGATCGAGCCCGAAGATCTGCACGGGACCGGGCCAGTATTTGTGGACAATCAGGGTGGTGGATTTCTGTGGAAGAAATGCCGCTCGGAAATTTTCCTCATTCCACACCGTGCTATCGGTCAGAGCGGAGAGGGGAAAGTCCGGAACGTTGACCCGCGTCGGCGCTTGCGCCAAGACTCGATCTGCCTTGCCAAAAGCGGACGCTCCCAAGCCCGCGGAAGCCAGATTTCCCAACCAGCGGCGTCGAGTGGCTTTTCGAGAATTCACCGTGCGGCAGTGGTCGTAGCGGTTGCCCCTGCCGCGGAGAAAGTCACCAACAGCTCGCCCTCGGAAGTCCGGGTAGTAAGGGTGATCGCCGTGGCGCCACCCCGAAACTGGTCACCATCGGAAGAATCGGACCACGCATCGATGTTCCTCCTCAGAGACTGCTGCAACTGCGCCAAGGTGGCTCCCTGCGCGGGGCGAAAAACCGCGTGAAACAGGAGGATCTGTTCGTCGACGCGTTGCACGGTCACCTCGGACGCAGCCAGGCCAAAGATGGTGGCGGGCACGGTGAGTCGCAGGAGTTCGATCTCAGAGTTTACCACTTCGGGAGATTTCCAAAGTTCCCAGGTCGCTTTCAGCTTGGCACCCGGTTTCCAGGTCTCCGCCTTGGCCGCGAAATCTTCGAAACGCATTCCGGCCAAGTTGAAAAAGCCTCCGCCGCCGACTTGATTCGGGATGGCATCAGAGGAAGGAGGCGACGACAGCAAGATCAAGACCCAAGCGGCTGTGCAAGCCTTCCCCAAGGTAAGAAAACACGTGCGTCGATCGGCCTTCATCGGGAGAAATGATAGCGGATCTCCTGATCCGATCTCAAGTGAAATCGGATCAGGAATCGATCGGCTAGGGGATGAGGGTGCCGGTGCCCGCTTCCCACACGATCCGGGGCGACCAGAGATGGTCGCGCTCCGGAACTATTTCACCACTTTCATGATGCCGCGCATCAGGAGATGATGACCGGGGAAGGTGCAGACGAATTCGTAGTCACCGGGAGTCTCCGGAGCGGTGAATTCGAGGACCTGGTCCTGCTGGTGATCGAGAAGTTTGGTGGCGATGATGATTTTTTCGTGATCGGGCACGAAGCCTTTGGCGAATCCCTCGGCACCGAGTGCGATGGCGGCGAGCGCGACTTCGTCGGCCGACTTCGGTTGGGTGATGACGAAGTTATGCGGGAGGAAATCCGGGTTGGAGAAGGTCAGTTCGATCTTTTTGCCGGCTTTCACCTGAAACTCGGCGAGGTCGAAGTGCATCCGCTCCACGATGGTGCCGACGTGAACGGTGGTGAGTTCCGGAGTATCGGAGATCACGCCGGATTTTTCCTGAGCCTCGGTCAAGGGATCCACTTCGTCGCCAGCACCGCCTCGCTTGTGGTCCACGTTGAACCAGTGATGCTGAACGGTCTGCGCGGCGACACGGGCATGGGGCTCGGGAGAGTTCAGGAGCAGATTCAGCAACTGGTTGTTCCGCTCATTGTGCTGCTGATGCACCCAGAGGGCTTCGAGCAGATGATGAGCGTCTTCCGCTTTCTTCGGATCGAACTTCTTCATCCACTCCTGGCAGGCGGCGATGACTTCGGCGGAAGGGCGCTCGCTCAATTCGACCTGGGTCCGCTGGCGAATACCGTCGATGGGACTCTCGAGATTGGCCATCAACTCAGGCAGGGAAGCGCCGTCGATCTTGACTGGCTTCTGCAGCGGTTTCTTGGTGTTGATCACGCGATAGATGCGGCCGTGCTTGTGGTCACGATTGGGGTCGCGAATGTTGTGCTGCATGTGTCCGATGATGACGTTGTGCCAGTCGGCGACATAGAGTCCTCCATCTTCGCCAAAGACGGCGTCGGCGGGACGAAAGTTCTTGTCGGTGCTGGAGAGCATCTCTTCGGTGGGGGTGCCCCAGACTTCACCGAGTTTCGTGGTCTTGGTGATGACTTTCTTGTCTTTGCCCTTGCCGGACTCCTCGGTGTATTCGGCACCGCCGTCGCGGTCCAGCTTGTACTGTTTGATCCCAAGGAAACCGATGGCGTTGCAGATGAGAAAATTCTGCTGCATTTCATCAGGGAAGTTCGCGCTGGAAACCACCGCGTTGGCCGGCACCGGGCGGACTTCTTTTTCGAGGAGTTTGAACATCTTGAAACCCTTGCCGTCAGGACGGACCTGATAGGCACGACCGCCGGTGCCATCGTTGGCATACTGATAGCCCCAGTAGTCAAAGGAAATGCCATGAGGATTGGGGCTGTTGTCGGCGTGGTGGCTGATCGTGAACTGCCGGGGATCGAAGCGATACATCGCCGACGAGCCAGTACTCAGCGAAGGGCCCCAGGGATGCTCGATGTTGTTGTGAAGGAAAATGCCGCTCTGCCAGTAGAGCGCACCATCGGGACCGAGAATGAAGTTGTTGGCCGCGTGATGAGTGTCGGCGGATCCGATGCCGTGAAGCATCGAGATGCGAACGTCGGCCACATCATCGCCGTCGGTGTCTTTCAGGAAAAGAATGTCCGGCTGGCTGGCTACGAGCACGCCGCCGTTCCAGAACTCGAAGCCGAGCGGGTTGTGGACCTTGGCAAAAGTGATGCACTTGTCGGCGACGCCGTCACCATCCTCGTCCGGGAAGATGAGGAGCCGGTCGTCCATCTCCTTGAGTGGTTCCCATTTCGGATAGGTCTTCCACGCGGCGGCCCAGAGGCGGCCTTTGCCGTCCACCTGCATTTGGACGGGATTCACGAGTTCGGGAAAGCGTTTCTCGTCGGCAAAAAGATTCACCTTGAAGCCTTCGGGCACCGTCATGTGCTTGATGCCTTCTTCACCACTGATATAGTCGAGGCTGCCTTCCTTTTCGGCGCTGGAACTCTTGCTGCCTCCGCCGACGTTGGAAATCACCGGAACCGGCGGCGGCACGTTGCTGTCGTCGATGGCCACGTCCCCGCCGCGGGCGACAGCATGGACACGGACATCGCGATTGGCGGTCATGACATCGAGCATGATCAACTCGTGCTGGAGCACTTCGGCATTGGTCTGTTCGTTGACGAAAGTCAGCGTCGAGCG
>JAGROX010000490.1:428-2163 GCA_020440025.1 Verrucomicrobiia bacterium | reverse complement strand
AACTCCTGGTGGCCGTCGCAAAGATTGGCGGACAACATTTGGCTGTCGGCACCGGTATCGATCAAGCGACTGACGCTTTCGTTGCGAACCCAGCGTGCACCGAGATTGACGAAACAACTGACGGCTTGGGCATCGCGTCCCACCCGGGTTCCGTTCAGCTGAACCTGACGAGAGTGATTGTTGAGGTGCTGCACGCTGACAAACTGCACCCGACCTCCGGCCTCGGGAGCCAGATCGACGACTCCCACGGAGAGAGTGGCATCGGTTTCGTTGAGGGAACGATGCCGCTCGACCACGGAGACCGAGGCGCCTGCTTCCGCCACAATGAGGGCGTGAGGAAAAATCGTGGTTCCGCCGCCGCCAGCCCAGTGGGCGACTTCGATGGGTTTTTCCACGATGACATTTTTCGGCACGTGGACAAAGACTCCGCTGAGCGACGCCGCGCCGTGCAAGGCGGCAAACTTGGCGCCACCGAGTTTGGCGTCTTCCTGCATGAAGTGAGCCTTCACCAGATCGCCGTGAGAAACGAGAGCTTCCGCAAGCGGGAGACAGATGACACCTTCCGGCAATTCGACCGTTTCAGAGAGTGCGAGGCGATTGTTGACGAAAACGAAGCGGGCCGCCACGTCGTTCAGACCGCGATTTCGCGACTCCTCCAACACCGGGTCGAGATTGGTGACAGGGGAGGCAACCTGAAGGGAGCCGAACTTCAGCTGTTTGAGATTTGCGAAACGCCAGTGTTCGTCAGTGCGGATGGGCTCGGGCGTTTCCAAGAACTGGTGCCACGCCGCGGTCTGAAAATCCCGATACCAGGCCGGGAGACCATCGGGCTCTTCGTGACGAGGGGGCTGGGAAAACCAGTCGCCCTGAAATTCGGCGGCGGGTTCCGACTGAGGCGATTCGATTTCGGCCACGGCGTTCGACATTACGATAGTGAAAAGTTGGTGTTGGGAAAAGAGGGGCGATTGAGGGATCAGCCGACGCTGCCTTCCATCTGGAGTTCGATGAGGCGTTTCAGTTCGACGCTGTACTCCATCGGAAACTCACGAACGAGATCATTGACGAATCCATTCACGCTCAAGCTCATGGCTTCGGCCTGGGAAAGCCCGCGCTGCTGCATGTAGAAGATCTGGTCTTCGCTGACCTGACTGACGCTGGCCTCATGTTGAGTGGCGTGTTGATTGCCGCGCACCGTGATTGCCGGATAGGTGTCCGTGCGGCTCGATGTGTTGATGAGCAGGGCGTCGCACTCGGTGTTGTTCTTGCAGCCCTTGAGGTGCTTGGGAATGTGAACCTGCCCGCGATAAGTCGAGCGCCCCGTGCCCACCGAGATGGATTTGGAAACCACGTTCGAGGTGGTCTCGTCGGCAGCGTGAATCATCTTGGCACCGGTATCCTGATGCTGGCCATCGTTGGCGAGTGCGATCGAGATGACCTCGCCGCGAGCCTTGCGGCCTTTCATGATCACGCCCGGATACTTCATCGTCAGACGGGAGCCGATGTTGCAATCGATCCAGCGAATTTCGGCGTTTTCGTGGGCCAACCCACGCTTGGTGACCAGATTGAAAACGTTGGCCGACCAGTTTTGCACCGTGATGTATTGGATCTTGGCGTCTTTCATAGCCACCAGTTCGACCACGGCACTGTGAAGGGTGGCTGTCTCGAATTTCGGGGCGGTGCAGCCTTCCATGTAGGTGACCTCGGCCCCTTCATCGACGATGATCAGGGTGCGCTC
>JAGROX010000490.1:0-292 GCA_020440025.1 Verrucomicrobiia bacterium | reverse complement strand
AGAACTTGTTGTCCCCGGTCGGGATGACCTTGCCAAACCACTTGCGGAAGATCTCAGGATGCTCGCGCAATCCCTCGGTCGAGTTCACAAAGATGACTCCCTGCTTCGAGAGCTCTTCCTTCACATTTGAGTAGGCTGCTTCGCTGTCGAACTGAGCCTCCACGCCGGCGAGAAACTTGCGCTCTTTCTCCGGAATGCCGAGGCGCTCGAAGGTTTGTTTCACGTCGTCCGGCACATCGTCCCAACTGCGCGTCGGAGTCTGGCCCTTGGCGAGATAGTAGCGGATGTCATC
>JAGROX010000489.1 GCA_020440025.1 Verrucomicrobiia bacterium | reverse complement strand
GAGGTGAAAGTTCGAGCCGAAAGCGACATCGATGAAACCAGAAAGGCAGTGATCAATACAGCCATCCCGACGAACTCTTGAATTCGAATCTTTCTCATATCAGTCGTTTTACTCCTCCCGAAGCGATCATCTAACCGGATTTTTTCTGAAAGAAAAAGACGAATCGGCAGAGAATCGCACTGGTCTGACTCCTATCATTATCGCCAACGCGATCCATTATAAAATGGAGGCGGGATTGGAAACAGAAATCAGCGGTGACTTGCCGAGGTGGTAAGTCATGCTTCACTCGGCCAAATAGCGCTCGCGGAGATGGGTCAGGTGGGCTTGGGAAGTGGCTGGAGATCCCGCAGCACGGGCGATGAGGTCGTTGGGGAGGAAGCGACTGCCGGGTTGGTGAATGCGGGTGCGCATCCAGGTGAGGAGTCCGGAATAGTCACCCGAGGCGAGTTGGGAATCGATCTCGGGTTGCTGCTGGCGCGCGGCGGCATAGAGGTGGGAGGCGTTCAAGTTTCCAAGGCTGTAGGTGGGGAAATAGCCAAAAATCCCCAGGCTCCAGTGGATGTCTTGAAGACAGCCGTCGGCATCTTTTTCGACTTTGAGTCCGAAGCTCTCTTCGAATCGCCGATTCCACTCGGCGGGGATGTCGGCCACGGCGAGGTCGCCGCTGAACACGGCAGTTTCGATCTCGAAGCGCAGCATGATGTGGAGGTCGTAAGTGACTTCATCGGCTTCGACCCGGATGTAGGATTGCTCGGCCTGGTTGTTGGCCCGATAGAGCTGCTCGGGGGTGAGGTCGGAGAGGTGGTGAAAGTAGTGGGCGGCGCGTGGCAGCCAGTTTTCCCAAAATTCGGCGCTGCGGCCGACGTGATTTTCCCAGAGTCGGGATTGACTCTCGTGGACGCCCAGGGAAACGGCTTTCCCGACCGGCTGGCCGTGGCAATCGCCGCGCAGCCCCTGATCGTAGAGGCCATGTCCGGCTTCGTGGAGCACGCCGTAGAGAGAACTGCGGAAGTCGGACTCATCGTAGCGGGTGGTCAGTCGGGTGTCGCGTGGTCCCAGACCGGTGCAGAAAGGATGCACGGCGGTATCAATACGCCCTGCATGGAAATCGAAGCCGATGGCCTCGGCGACTTCGCGATTGAAGGCCTGCTGTTTTTCGATGGGATAGTGCCCTGCGAGGAGGGATGCATCGAAAGGTTCGCGAGCAAAGGCGGCTTCGGCGATGGCGACGAGTTCGGGTCGGAGTTCACCGAAGAGGGTGGCGAGTTCGGCGGAACGAGCACCGCGTTCGAAATCGTCGATGAGAGCATCGTAGGCGCAAGCTTCGTAGCCCCAGCATTCGGCGCGCTGGCGACTGAGATCGATGAGCTTTTCCAGATCTGGGGCGAAGCGGCTGAAATCGGAAGCTTTGCGCGCATCGGCCCAGACGGATTTGGCCATGGCGCGGGTTTTTTCAAATTCCTCGACAAGGGAAGAGGGCAGTTTGGTGGCGCGATCATAAGCATGGCGCCACTCGCGGACGTTGGCGTCGGCATCAGAATCGGTCGCGAAACCGGCATCTTCGCAGTCGGCGATCCAGCCACCCACCTCGTCGCGGGTGAATCGGCGATGCATCTCGCCGCCGAGCCAGGCGAGTTGTTCCGCCCGCCAGGCCACCCCGTCGCGCGGCATGCCGGTCTCCTGATCCCAGCTGAGAAGGGCCTCGGTATCGCCGAGCAGGGCGAGTTCGCGGGACAGGACGGTGAGGTTTTGGTAGGCGGGAGTCTCGGAGGTGGTCATGATGAATGGCAGGTGAAAAGAGGGGACTCACTGAACCTGCCGATGACGGGGGCTGTCAAATGAGATACTCCGAGTGGATCGGGCGATTTTCCGATGGTCAAAAGGGTGAATTGACTCTCTGGTGTGACCTCATGTCTCTCCCAGGGTTCAGCAGCGGCGACGTCGAATCGTCTCGCTTCCATCGACGTTTCAGCGATCTGGTGGCGGCGGTATTGGTGTTATCCTGCCTTTCCGGCTGCACTCTCCTCGGACCGGATCGATACGGACGGGCGGCAATCAACGGTGGCAGCGAGTTGTTGAGTGAAGTGCGAGCGGTGGCGAAAGAAGAGGGAATGCCGGCGGCTCGGGACCTGGTGGCCCAGCGTTTGAGTGAAGCAGATGAGTCTGAAGGCGAGTTGGAGCGACGAGTCATGCGGACGACCCGGAAGCCGGATCTGGTACTGCCGGACTCTCTGGCGGCACTGTCCCTCGCGGATCGCCAGCGAATCGCCATTGTCATCGTGCCAGGCACCCAGACGGGTTTTGGTGGTCCGTCGAAGACACGGGCTTGTCTGCATGAAGCGGCGAAGGCCGCCGAGGAGATGGGGTTCCTCACTCATTTCATCGATACCCCGCCGCGCGGAGCCGTGTCGGAGAATGCGGTGCTGGTGGCCGAACAGATTGCGCCGATTTTTGATCAAGCCGATCACGTGGCGTTGGTGATGTTGTCAAAAGGGGCTCACGATCTGATCTATTATCTTCAGGAATACGCGCTCGATCTGCCCGCCGATCAGCGTGCCAAAATTGATCTCGTACTTTCGCTGGTGGGGACGGTGCAGGGTTCGGTGGTGGCCGATTATTTTGCCAATGCGCCTCGGCTGGTGCCGATCTCGACCCGCTTGTCCCTGAGAGTTAAGGGTGCCGGAGATCAGATCGACATGCTGAAGACGGTGGGGCGTTCTCCATGGCGACCAGAGGATGCCAGCCGGATGGGAGAAGCGTTTCCGAATCTCACCTGGGTCAGTCTGGCAATGGTTCCCGATGGTGCGGACGGTGAGATCGCCGAGAAACTCTGGTCACCTTTCATCCGCTGGCGGATTGCG
>JAGROX010000142.1:571-12294 GCA_020440025.1 Verrucomicrobiia bacterium | reverse complement strand
GCGACACCTCAAATGGCGTCCGCGATACCTCAAATGGCGTCCGCGATACCTCAAATGGCGTCCGCGAGACCGACAAGGGCATGCCGCCCGATGCCTGCCCGGGCCCGGAATGGCGGGCCCAGGGGCGGCACTTAACAGGGTTGAATCCGCGACCTGACCCTCTTGAGTCGGGCGATTTCAGGCCTGCTGCCCGGTGCTTTCCGGGATCTCTCTTCGCAATTGGCTCAAAAATAGCTATAGTGGGCAGCGAAGGCGGAAGGGTTTCCCATGTAATCCTGATCGGCAAGAATAGCCGCTCGTCCCGTTCGCCTCGTTGTGATGCGCCTGTTTTCTACCGATATCGACGGCACCATTTTTAATGGCCCTGAGAGTGCCGAAATTTTTGCCGAATTTTGGAATTTCCTGTCTGAAAGGCCCGAGTCGCCTCTGCTGGTTTACAATACGGGACGGGGATTGGTAGATGCGCTGCAGCTGATTGATTCGACGGAGTTGCCGGTTCCTGATTTCCTGATCAGCGGAGTGGGAACGGAAATCTACCGGCCCGGGGATGGCCAGAAGTTGGAGGCTTGGAGCGATCGCCTCGGCCATGAGTGGAGCGTGGACGTCGTCCAGGAAGTGATGAGCCGCTCCCAACAGGCGCGTCCTCAGCCGCCCGAATGTCAGGGCGCCCACAAATCGAGTTGGTTTTGGATCGATGCTGATCCGGAGGAAATCCAGGAGACGGTCGCCCGGATTGAGTCTCGTGGCATTCGGGTGCAAGCCGTCTACTCCTCGAACCGCGATCTGGATCTGCTGCCTCTACGAGCAAACAAAGGCAATGCCGTCGCGTGGTTGATGGAGCATCTGGGGCTTTCGGGTGGCGATGTGGTGGTGGCCGGAGATTCGGGCAATGACGCCTCGATGTATCAGGTGCCCGGAGTCCGAGGCGTGCTGGTGGCGAACGCGGAGTTGGCCCTGGTCGATGCGGTGAGTCATCTGGGGCACTTTCGAGCGACGAAAGTCTGTGCGGCGGGAGTCAGGGAAGGATTGGAGCATCATTTGAAGAACCCGAAATCATGACCTCCTCAGAGAATCTCTATCTGGTTCACATTTCGATCCACGGTCTGATCCGAGGCGGCGACCTCGAACTGGGGCGCGATGCGGATACCGGCGGGCAATGCAAGTATGTGGTGGAACTGGTCCGCGCCCTCGCCGAACACCCCAAGGTGGGTGAGGTCGACCTGCTGACCCGGCAGATCATCGATCCCAAGGTCAGTGTCGACTATGCCGAGCCGGTGGAAGTGCTGGGCAATGGGGCCTACATCAAGCGCATCGCGGCCGGGCCTCGGCGCTATCTGCACAAGGAGTCGCTCTGGCGTTATCTCGATGCCTTCGTCGATGGCTCGCTGGCCATGTTTCGAAAGGCGGGGCGCTTGCCGGACATCATTCACGCTCACTATGCCGATGCCGGCTATGTCGGGAATCGCCTGGCGTCGCTCTTGGGCTGCCCTTTCATTTATACCGGGCATTCTCTCGGTCGCACCAAGCTGAGGCATCTGTTGGACGGGGCCAAGGATCCGGAATCGGTGGAGCGACGATACAATCTGTCCACTCGGATCGAGGCCGAGGAAATGGCGCTCGACGCGGCCTCGCTCGTCGTCACCAGCACGCAGCAGGAGGTGGATGAGCAATACTCCGTCTACGAATGCTATGATCCGGATCGGATGCGGGTGATTCCGCCGGGAGTGGATGTGAGCCGCTTTTTCCCGCCCGGAAAGGCCGAGGTTCCGTCGGAAACCAGCGCCAAGATCGAACGCTTTCTCGATGATCCCTCCCGCCCCACGGTGCTGTCGATCGCACGGGCCGATGAGAAGAAGAATCTCGCGTCCCTGGTCCGGGCTTTCGGGGAAAGCAAGACGCTGCGGCATCGGGCGAATCTCGTTCTGGTGGCAGGGAATCGCGACCGCATCGGAGGGCTCAATCCCGGCGCCCGACGTGTCTGGACGGAACTGTTGCAATTGATCGACGACTACGATCTCTACGGCTGTGTCTCGATTCCCAAGCATCACTCTCCCGACGAGATTCCCGCCTTTTATCGCTACGCGGCGGCTCACCGCGGAGTCTTTGTGAATCCGGCGCTGACCGAACCCTTTGGCCTCACCGTGATCGAGGCAGCGGCCTCCGGAGTGCCGGTGCTGGCAACCAACGACGGCGGGCCTCGCGACATTCTGGGAAATTGTCAGAACGGCCTCCTGATCGAGCCTCTCGATGTGCCGGCGATGACCGTGGCTCTGGAATCGGCCTTGGCTGACCCGAAACGCTGGACGGCCTGGTCGGAGGGGGGGATGCGTGGAGTCACCGATCACTACACGTGGGAAGGTCACGTGGAGCGTTATCTGGAAGAGGCATCGGAGTTGTTGGAAAATATTGCGCAACCTCACCTCATCACCGAAAAGGTTCGCACGGCGCTGCCTCTCCAGGATCGCATCATCTTTTCCGGTTTGGAAGAGGACTTGCTGGAGGGCGATCGGGAAGCCATCGACGAGGTCCGGAGGCTGGTGGATGCGGACGTGTCTCAACTCGGGTTTGGGATCGCCAGTGGTCGCAGTCTGGAGGCGGCTCGCGAATTGATTGCGCGTCATGGGTTGCCGACTCCCGATGTCTACGTCACTCAGTTGGGAGGCGCGATTCACTATGGTTCACGATTGGTGGCGGACCAGTCGTGGGAAAAGCACCTCTCTCATCGGTGGGAGCCGGATGTCGTTCGCGAGGTTCTTGCTGACATTCCCGGGCTGACGTTGCAAACCGAGGAGGGAAGGCAACATCGCTTCAAGATTTCCTATCTCTGGGATGCTCAGGTGGCCCCACGGCGACGGGAAATTCAGAAGCGGCTGCGGGCGCGAAACCTGCACGTGAAAGTGCTGCTCTCGGACAATTTCTTCCTTGATGTGATTCCGCTCCGTTCCGGAAAAGGTCAGGCGTTGCGTTATGTGGCAATGCGCTGGGGGATTCCCTCTGACAAGGTGCTCTTTTATGCCCGGAGAGGCAGCGATCACGAGGCGTTGACCAGTCAGTTTCTAGGAGTTCTCGGATCGGATCACGCGGCAGAACTCAAGAGTGCGCGAAATCTCCCCCGGGTCTACCTAGCCACGCAGCCGAGTTTTATGGGGTTGCGAGAGGGAATCCGGGCCTATCAGTTCGACAGCAACATTCGTGTGCCCGAGAGTGCCAGCGGTTTGGAACCCGGTGATGGTCCCCAACAGGAAGCGGTGCTGTCTCCGGATGTGGTGGTGCACTCAGACGATGCCGAGCCTGCCTGATCGCCACCAATTCTTCACTTTTTCCCCAACGACACAGCGACATGGAATCGACCACTCCTCTCCTCGCCGGAATCGAAGCCGGCGGCACCAAGTATGTTTGCGCCGTGGCGCAATCGCCGGAAGAACCGCTCATGGAAACCCGTTTTCCCACCGGGCCACCCGAAGAGACCATGGCCCAGGCGATCGCCTTTTTTCGTGAAGCGATGGAGAAATACGGCCCCATTCGGGCGATGGGAATCGGGACTTTTGGACCGGCGGACATCGACCCGCGTTCGCCGGGATACGGCAGCATTTTGACCACTCCCAAGGAAGGATGGGGCGGATTCAACTTGGTGGGCGCTCTCCGCGAGGGGCTGGATGAACCGATCCCGATCGCCTTCGACACGGATGTGAATGCCGCCGCCATCGGCGAGGCGGAGGTTGGGGCGGGGAAACATCATCGCAATCTCTGTTACATCACCGTCGGCACGGGAATCGGTGGCGGATTTCTCAATGATAGCTCTCCGCTTCACGGTCGGATGCATCCTGAGATTGGTCACATGGTCATGCCCGATCTCGATGCCGAGTTTGGAAAGAACACCAACGTCTGTCCCTTCCACGCCTCTTGTCTGGAGGGACGCGCCAGTGGGCCGGCGATTCAGGCTCGCTGGGGAGCGCCCGGGAGCGAACTTTCGGAGGATCATCCCGCCTGGGATCTGGAGGCGAAATACCTGGCCGCCGGAGCCTTGAATCTGACGGCTGCCTGGTCACCCGATATCATCCTCATCGGTGGAGGTGTGCTCCAGCAATACGGGCTGATTGATCGCGTTCGCCGGGAGTTTGAGCAACTCGCCGGTGGCTATTGGTCGCTGCCGCCCCTGGATCTCTATCTGCAAACCCCCGCGCTCGATCAACGAGCCGGAATCGTCGGGGCGCTCGCGTTGGCTCGGCGCTTGCTTTGAGACTCTGTTCCCTTTGTCATGCCCGTCTCCGAACTTCAGTGCCGCATCAGTCTGGACCGCATCAAGAAGCGGCTCCACAGCCGTTTCCCCGTCGAGTCCTGTTCGCCTGAGTGGGAGGGCTTCGATTTTCGATTGGAGGAAAATTTCCCGACGCTTTTCCGTCACCTGATCGAACTCTACGGACATCATTTCGACTTTTTCTATCATCTCGAGAAACTGCTGGAGACGATGGCGCTGAAGTGGCTGGAGCGGTCTCCAGAACTGAAAAGCAGCGACGGCTTGCGCGAGGCTGATCCGTCTTGGTTTCAATCCGGTCGACTGATCGGCGCCATGGCCTACGTCGATCTGTTCGCTGGCGACATCAGTGGGCTCCGGGAGAAGATTCCCTACCTTCAGGAGCTGGGGATCACCTATCTCCACCTCATGCCGCTCTATCGAACTCCCGACGGAGATGATGACGGCGGCTACGCGGTCAGCAGTTATCGCGAGGTCGACGCCGGACTCGGAACGATGGAGGGGCTGCGTGAGTTGGCGGCCGAGTTGCGCCAACACGGCATCAGTCTGGTGCTCGACTTTGTCTTCAATCACACCTCCGACGAGCACGAGTGGGCACAACGGGCGCGCGAAGGTGATGAGATTTGTCAGGACTACTACCTCATGTTCGATTCCCGGCAGGAACCGGACGACTACGAGAGAAATCTGCGTCCGATTTTTCCGGACGAACATCCGGGCAGTTTCACCTATCTCACCCGCATCAAGAAGTGGGTGTGGACCACCTTTCACACCTATCAGTGGGACCTGAACTACCGCAATCCCGAGGTCTTCAATGCCATGGTCGAGGAGATGCTCTTCCTCGCCAATGTCGGCGTCGATGTGTTGCGAATGGACGCCGTGCCCTTCATCTGGAAACAGAAGGGAACCAGTTGTGAAAACCTGCCCGAGGCCCATCGCGTGATTGAAACCTTCAACGCGGTGGCCCGAATTGTCGCCCCGAGCATGGCGTTTAAATCGGAGGCCATCGTGGCTCCGGACGACATCTCCAGCTACATCGGCACCGACCAGTGTCAGATCTCATACAATCCGCTGCTCATGGCTCTTCTCTGGGAAGGCCTCGCCACCCGAAATGCTCGGCTGCTGCGCCACTCCATGCAGCATCGTTTTGCCATCGCGCCGGGTTGCGCGTGGGTGAACTACGTGCGCAGTCACGACGACATCGGTTGGGGATTCGACAATCGCGATGCCGAGCAACTGGGGATCAATCCCTACGATCATCGTCGGTTTCTCACTGAGTTTTTCATCGGTCGCCATCCCGCCAGTTTTTCTGAAGGAGAGCCCTTCCAGGAAGATCCCGCGACGGGTGACGCCCGGGTCTGTGGCACCACCGCGTCGCTCTGTGGATTGGGCAAAGCGCTGGCGAAAGAAGATCCCGAAGAAATCGAGCTGGCCCTGCGACGGATTCTCCTAGTTCATGGCGTCACCTTTACCATTGGTGGCTTGCCGCTGATTTATCTCGGCGACGAGATCGGGATGCTCAATGACCCCAGTTATCGCGAAGACATGGAAAAGGAAGGTGACTCGCGGTGGTTGCATCGTCCTTTCTTCGATTGGGAAAAAGCCGAGGCACGCACTCAGCCTGACTCGGTCGAAGGAATACTCCACGCCGGCTTTCTCAAGCTGGCCAAGATGCGGTTGAACAACGATGCCGTGGCCCGGGGCGAGACCGAAATCGTGGACGCGGGCAATGATCACGTGTTCGCCTATTTTCGCACCACCCCCGAGCAGACCGTGTTCTGCCTCGCCAATTTCAGCGATCAACCCCAGATCGTTTCCGCGCCGCGATTGCGACAATTGGGATTGCGGAAAGCCTTGGTCGACATCGTGGCCGGGCAGACCATCATTGCCGCCAAACAGCTCGATCTGGAGCCCCATCAGTTCATGGTTCTGCTGAAGCGGGGTGCCTGATGATCTCGACCCAACAGGGTCAAGTCGGCGATCTGACCCTGTTGAGTGTCGGATAGCCGAAAACGGGAGTTGATGCGGCGGCGATTCACGCGCATTTTTGCGGGCTTCCGTTGGTTTTCCCCCGAACCCTCCCCGAATCTGCATGCGAGACTATTTCATCCGGCGTCTACTCCTTGTCCCGATCACCCTGTTCGGGTTGACGCTGCTGGTCTTTCTCATCACGCGCTTCGCTCCGGGCGGTCCGCTGGAAACGGCTCTGATGCGTGGGACGATGGGGCAGGGCGGCGAATCGGTGAAAAGCAGTCGCGAGGATGGCGGGTCGGGCATTGACGATGCCGCCAAGGAGGCACTGGCATCCTACTACGGCTACGATCAACCGGCCCTGCGAGCCTATTTCATCTGGCTCGGGGTGTTGCCGCGCGATCTTCACAAGGTGCAGGCCGATTTCGAGGGCGAGGCGACCGAAGTCGAACTGGCGATTCCGGGAACGAATGTGAAGGCTAAGGCCACCCGGGAGGGGGTATTGACCCTGACCGCGGGCGATCCGGAAGCGCTGGAAGAGTGGAAACTGAGGATCGAATCCTCGGAAGCTGTGGCCGAGAAGTGGCGTCGATTGAATCGCGGCATGGAGGAACCCGAGTTATTCGCGCCTCGGGCTGTGTTGTATCAATCGAGTTTTGCCGGCGTGCTCCAGGGATACCTGGGAGAATCGACCAAATACAACGAGCCGGTGTGGGATCTGATGATGGCGCGTTTTCCCATCTCGATCTACTACGGCGTCATCACCATGATTTTGACCTACGTGATCTGCATCCCGCTCGGAGTGTTGAAGGCGATCAAGCATCGGACCGTGCTCGATACGGCGACTTCGATCCTCGTTTTCATCGGCTACGCCATTCCCGGTTATGTGCTGGGAGCGCTGATGGTGGTGTATCTCGGGTCGCGTCTCGGGTGGTTTCCCATCATGGACTTTGTGAGTGAGGATTTTCACACCCTCAGTTTCTGGGGAAAAACCAAGGACCTCATTCATCACAGTGTGCTGCCCCTGATCTGTTACATGGTCGGGAGTTTCGCCTTTCTCACCATGTTGATGAAAAACAACCTCATGGACAGTCTGGCCGCCGACTACGTGCGGACAGCGGCCGCGAAAGGGGTTCCCTACCGGACGGCGGTGTTTCGTCACGCGTTTCGCAATTCCATCATCCCCATCGCCACGACTTTCGGACAGAACATCACCCTGCTGGTGGCGGGATCGCTGCTGATCGAAAAGATCTTCGATATCGATGGCTTCGGTCTGCTGAGTTTTCACGCGGTTTTGGAGCGCGACTACACCGTGGTCATGGGAACGCTGACGCTTGGCGCATTCCTGATGCTCCTCGGCAATGTGATTTCAGATGTTCTCGTGGCGCTGGTCGATCCGCGAGTGAGTTTCAAATAAGGGTCGACCCGGCAGGCACGTCTAAATTTTTCCTACCAACATGTTTCGTAAACTGGGATACGGCCTCGCGGCCATCGGCGCACTGGCGATGATTTTTCATCTGCTGGAGATTCGGTTTCCCACCTTGAAATGGTTCTTCGGTTGGAAGGAGAGTTTCGGTTGGGTGGTCTGTTCGTTGCTGGTGCTGGGCGGTGTCGCCCTGGCCGTTTTGGGACCGAAAGATTTTCAATTCAGTCCGCAGACCCAGCGACAGATCGAGCGGTTTCGATCCATCAAGCGAGGTTATGTGTCGCTCTGGTTGTTGGGCGGTCTGGTGGTGCTGGCAATGCTGGACAACCTCATCGTCGGAAACCGGGCGTTGATGGTGCGCTACGACGGGCACCTCTATTTTCCGGCGGTGGTCGATTCCATCCCGGCGACCACCTTTGGTGGCGAAGGCGATGGCGAGCCGGTCTATCGGGATCTGAAGGAGCAGTTCGCTGCGGAAAAAGGCTCGGGCAACTGGGTGCTGATGCCTCTGGTGCCCTGGGATCCGACCCTGGATTCGGATGATGAGCAGCGGGCGAATCTGGTGCAGCGGGAGGATGGGCTTTCCTACTTGGAGGGTGAGTCGAGTCCCTATTCCGGTCTGGCGTCGATTTTCTACGATGACGATCATACGGTGAAGCGTCAGGAATGGCGGTTCCGCCGAGGCAAGAAGGACGGCCCGATGGAAGGATGGGATCGTCAGGGCAACAAGGTCGAGGCGGCCATGTGGAAGGACGGCAAGGAGGTAAGGTCCGAGGTCGTTGACGCCGCCAAGCTGGCTGACCTAGAAAAAGAGGCGCTGACCCCGTTGACGGTGGTGCTGTATCCGCCGGTGCCTCCGTCGTTCAAGGACGGGCACTTCCTCGGCACCAATACCAGCGGGGTGGACATCCTCGCCCAACTCTTTGGTGGCTGGCAGATTTTGCTTCAGGCCAATGTGATCTATCTCCTGATCACCTATGCGGTGGGCATCGCCATGGGCTGTTCCATGGGGTATTTCGGCGGACGCTTTGACTTGGTGGTGCAGCGATTGATCGAGGTGCTGTCCAATCTCCCGTTCCTTTATGTGGTCATCATCATCGCCTCGGTGATCGAACGTCCCACCATGCCGATTCTGGTGGGAGTGCTCTGTATTTTCTCGTGGATCGGCATGACCTACTATCTCCGCACCGCGACCTACAAAGAGAAGTCGCGGGACTATGTGGCGGCGGCCCGACTGATGGGGGCGGGAACCGGTCGCATCATTTTCAAGCACGTGCTGCCCAACACGATCTCCATCGTGGTGACGCTACTGCCCTTCAGCGTGACGGCGGTTATCGGCAGCCTGACGGCGCTGGATTATCTCGGGTTCGGTTTGCCGGTCGAGTATCCGAGTTGGGGGCGACTGCTCAGCGAGGGATCGGAAAACCTGAGTTCGCCCTGGATCGTCAGCGGTGCCTTCTTTGGAACGGTCCTGATTCTCGTGCTGGTGACCTTCGTGGGCGAAGCGATTCGCGAGGCCTTTGATCCGAAAAAATTCACGACCTACAAATGATCCTCCGTAAACATCAGATCGAATCGGTGATGTTGGGGCTCGCGACGGCGATGCTCGGGATGGGGCTGTCCGGCTGTGGTCAGCCGATCGAGATCCAGCCATACGACAACACGGCCGAGGTCCAAGACTATTACGAGGCGCATCCGGACTTTTTCACCTTTGCCACGCCGGCTGATATTCCGGCGGATCTGGTGTGGGAGACGGGTATGGATCAGCCGGAGATCGGCGATGACAACGCGAAGAAAGGCGGAGTCATGAATCTGGCGATCAGCGCCTATCCTCCGACCTACCGAACTTTCGGGCCTGATAGCAATCACCAGTTTCGGGATCAGTTTTACGATAATGTGGAAATGTCACTGGTGGGCTTGCATCCCGAGACCATGGAGGTGATTCCGAGCATCGCGAACGAGTGGGCGGTGACAGCGGATCATCAGACCGTGTATTTCCGCATCGATCCGGCAGCGACCTACTCGGACGGCGTGCCGATCACGGCGGACGACTGTCTGATGACCTTTTACCTCTATCAATCGGACTACGCCAACGCCCCTTTCCACAAGCAGTATTACTCCGAGGAATACACCAACATCACCAAATATGATGAGCGGACGATTTCCATCACCCTGAAGACCCCGAAACCCAAGGCTGCCTATGAGGCTGCGATCCTGCCGAGTCCGACTCACTTTTTCAAGGAGTTCGGTCCCGACTATCCGCAGCGGTATCAGTGGCGGGTGAAGCCGGTGACGGGCGCCTACGTGATCGATGAGGAAAAGACGAGCAAGGGGCGTTCGATCACCCTGCGACGGGTGACCGACTGGTGGGCGAAGGATAAGAAGTTCGTCAAAAATCGATTCAATCCCGATTTCATCCGCTATCGTTTGGTGCGCAGCACGGAGAAGGAGTTCGAGTTGTTCCGCAATGGAGAGATCGACTACTACCTGCTCAATGATCCCCGATTCTGGTACGAGAAGACCGAGATTCCGGCGGTCTACAATGGCTACATCAAGAAGGCGGTGTTCTACAACGACTACCCGCGGGTGCCGCGCGGTCTCTACATCAACTGCTCCCAGCCGCTGCTCGACGACGTCAACATCCGTGTCGGGATGCAGTTTGCCTCCAATGTTCAGAAGCTGATCGATTTCGATTTCCGGGGGGACTACAAGCGAAGCAATATTTTCTGTGCCGGTTACGGCGAGTTCAGTGAACCCACGATCCGGGCTCGGCCCTTCGATCCGGCAAAGGCGAGAGAGGCCTTTGCCAAGGCTGGGTTCAACAAACGCGGCGAAGATGGCATTCTGAAACGGGATGACGGAACGCGGCTGTCATTCACCATCAGCACCCAGCAGGATCCGCTGGCGAACCGAATTCTTCTGCGACTGAAAGAAGAAGCCGCCAAGGCTGGTTTGGAGTATCAGATCGAATCACTCGACGGCACTGCCTTTTTCCAGAAGGTAATGGAGAAAAAGCATCAGATCTGTCTCTGGGGCTGGGGGGCCACGCCGCCCTATCCGCGTTACTTCCAGAACTTCCACTCATCGAACGCCTACGACGAGGGGTCGACGACACCCAAACCGAACACCAACAACATCACCCAAAGTGTCGATCCCCGGCTCGACGAGTTGAGCCTGGCGATTCGGCGGGCGACAACGGAGGACGAGATTCGGGAGAAGAGCTATGCCATCGAACACGTGATCCATGAGCAGGCCCCGTGGGTGCCGCTCTATGTGCGGAACTACTACCGTTTCGGCTACTGGCGTTGGCTGAAGTTTCCCGAGGGAAGTTTCAACGTGAGAGTCAGCAACGATCCCGACGAGGCTCATGTTCACTGGATCGACATGGAGGCGAAGGAAGAGACTCTGGAAGCAAAGCGGGAAGGTCGGACCTTTCCTGAAACCCTCGAAGTTTTTGACCAACACCTGGTGGAGTGAGTGACCCAATGATCATGAGCGGCGATGCGCGAAAACTTCTCGAGGTGACCGACCTCTCCTCCTCTTTCGATACGGACAGGGGCGAGATGATCGCGGTCGATGATGTCGATTTCTCCGTCGATCGCGGCCAGACTCTGGGCATTGTCGGCGAGTCCGGTTGCGGGAAAAGTGTTTCGGCGTTGAGCCTGATTCGGCTGTTGCCGCAACCCATGGGCAAGGTGCGAAAAGGCGAGGTTTGGTTCAACGATCGCGACTTGTTGAAAGTGGATGCCGACGAGATGCATCGGGTGCGGGGCGGCGAGATCGGGATGATTTTTCAGGAGCCGATGACGGCGCTGAATCCAGTTCACTCCGTCGGTCGGCAGTTGACCGAAGCGGTGCTGCTGCATCAAAAGGTGACCCCGAAACAGGCGCTCGAGCAGGCGATCGAGATGCTCGAACGCGTGCGGATTCCGGCTCCCGAAGTGCGAGTGGGGGAGTATCCGCATCAGATGTCGGGTGGCATGCGCCAACGCATCATGATCGCGATGGCGTTGATCAATCGACCAAAGCTGCTCATCGCCGATGAGCCAACCACCGCACTCGACGTGACGGTGC
>JAGROX010000142.1:0-457 GCA_020440025.1 Verrucomicrobiia bacterium | reverse complement strand
CGCATCGTGGAGCGTGGCAGTGTGTTGGATCTGTATGCCAAGCCCACGCATCCCTACACCCAGGGATTGTTGAGTTCGATTCCGCGGCTGGATCATCCTCGAAAGCAGAAGCTGAAAACCATCGAGGGCACGGTGCCGTCTCTCAGCCAGATGCCGAGCGGTTGCCGATTCGCCCCGCGTTGTACCAATCCTCACGATGCTTCGGTCCTGAGCGAACGTCCGCCGACTCGCGAGATTGCCCCGGGACATTGGGTGGAAGCCTGCCCCTGCTTCTGCGGGAAGAACGAAGCCGCCACTCCTGTCTCTTGATGAAGCCGATCCTGAAAATCGAAAACCTGAAAATGCACTTCCCGGTGAAGGGCGGGGTGTTTCTGCGTCCGGTCGGCGCGTGCAAAGCGGTGGACGGGGTGTCCCTGACCGTGGGGGAAGGAGAGACCGTCGGGCTCGTCGGCGAATC
>JAGROX010000141.1:1059-9061 GCA_020440025.1 Verrucomicrobiia bacterium | reverse complement strand
CTCGCCCGCGATCTCGCCGCCGCGCCCAACGTCATCGGGATCATGGCCTGGTGCCAGACCGGCGGATGGCATCCTTTTCGACGCCTCACCTGGCTGGAAAACAGCTCGGTCTGGACCGAGATCAACACCCACGTCACCCTCCGACTGTTCAAAGAGGGCGACTCCGTGGAAACCGCCATCAAGTCATTTCCCCTCTGCAGTTCCGGAGAAAGCGCCGCCTGGATCGAACTGCTGCGCCTCTCTCACGAAGTCGTTCTCGATCTCCTTTACGTCCCCGACTTCGCCCGCCAGACACTCTACTTCCGCCGTGTCCGCATTCCTCCCCTCATCGGCGTCTATTGGCACAATCTCTTCATCAATCACTCGATCAAGAAAGTGCTCGGCTACTTTGTCACCGATGGCGAAGCCTCCATCCGAGCGGCGCATGCCGCCATGGGCAAGATCGCCCGGATGAAAACGCTGGCCGCCACCTGCGGGCTCCCGGTGGAGGACATCGAGTACATGGAGATGACATTCGGATTGCTGGCACTCGCCCGAGAGTATTTCCTCCGGCCATTTGACGATGACATACGCGACCGACTCAAGGCCGCGAAAAAGGCCTACAAACGGCGCTACCCGCGCGGCACCCGCTTTCGCTATGCGGTCAAACTCGACTTCGCGCCCTTCCAACTCAGTCCGCGTTATCTCAATTGGTTTTTCGGTTTCTGCGTCCGGGAACAGCATCGCTACCGCATTGTCGATCGACTCTTTTTCCTGCGATTGCTGTCCCTCATCTACGCCGTCGTCAAACGCGCCCGGCCCAAGATGATCCCCAAATTCGCCCGAAAGAGCGCCATGGGCATCGACGCCATTTTTCGCTGATCCGTATCGGAATCAGCCTCCCATTCAACAGGGTTCAGTCCGCGATTCAACCCTGTTGAATCCAGCACCGGAGTCGCCGAAAAAGACAAATCGCCGCGCAGGTGGCGCTTTCTTTTCGCAGCTGAGAGTTGGGAGCGGCAGTGCCCTTAACGTCCCCTTTTCGGCCCGATGCCGTAACCCCTATTGGAAAAAAATTTCACTTTTTTCAAAGAAACCACGGATTGCGACCGTTTCCTGTTCAAACCCCCATGCTTTCATCCTCGTCGATGAATAAAACGCCCTCTCCGGCTCGTCTTACCCAATAACCCCTTTACCCCCTCCCCCATGAAACAACGCGACGAAAATCTGCAACGCTACCTGAACGAAATCGGTCAGGTACCGCTCCTGAGCATCGAAGAAGAAATCCAACTCGCTGCCCGCATCAAGAAAGGTGACATGAAAGCCCGTGATCACATGATTCGGGCCAACCTGCGACTCGTCGTCAAGATCGCCGGCGTCTATCGCAACTACGGACTCTCCTTCACCGATCTCATTGCCGAGGGCAACATCGGCCTGATGAAAGCGGTGGAACGCTACGATCCGGAGAAAGGCGGCAAGCTCAGCACCTACGCCGCCTGGTGGATCAAACAGGGCATCAAACGCGCCCTCGCCAATCAGGCCCGCACCATTCGCATGCCCGTCCACGCGGTGGATACCGTGAGCAAAATCCGCCACGCGACCCATCGCCTCACCGATGAATTTGGTCGCATGCCCACCGATCAGGAGTTGATGGACGAACTGAAGATCGATGAGAAAAAGCTCAATCATCTTCGCGAGATCGCTCTGCCTCCGTTGTCTCTGGACAGCACTCCTCAGGACGATCCCGAGGGACGCTCGGTCGGTGAGCGGGTGGAAGATCCCAACGCCCTGACGCCTGACGCGATTCTCTCGGCCGACGACATGAATCACCAGTTGGATTCCCTGCTGGAGGTTCTGGACCGTCGCGAGCGCTCCATCATCAATCAACGCTTCGGCCTGACCGGCCGGAATCCCCGCACCCTCGAACAGGTTGGCGAGAAATTTGGCGTCACTCGTGAGCGCATTCGCCAATTACAGAATCGCGCCCTCGAAAAGATGCGCGAAGCTCTCGCCGACATGGAGAACCCCGAGTCCGTGGCCCTGAAACGCCTCGTCAGCAACGTTCGGGAACGCGATCATGAGGACGAACCCATGTGGGGCGTCGAGAGACCGGCCGCGTGACCGCTCTCGCTCCCCAAGGGCTTCGGCGTTCTCTCCATCGTCGACACTGAATTCCAAAAAACGTCCCCCGAATCTCGGGGGACGTTTTTTTTTGCCTTCCCCCCGGCTCGATTTCCGAACATTACCCATCGACAAATCATGATTTGATGATATTTCTTGAAATCAACTGATACGCCACCCCTCCTGACAGTGATTTCCATGTCCCGCTGCCTCACCATTTTCACGAAACCAATTGCCTCACTCGCCTTGGTTTCCCTTTCCATCTCGATTTCAGCCTCGGCGGAAGAGTGGACCAGTTTCACCGTTGATACGCTGAACGGCTATTCCTTCACCCATTCCCACCTAGTCGATGGACGCTTTGTCATGGGCACGAACGGCGTCGTTTCGGTGCAGGACGACTTTGATTTGACTGATTTCTCTGAAATCGACAACTCGGGAGCCCGTGTCTTCGATCCCTCCTTCATCGCAATCCGATCTGAAACGTCAGCTCTGATCGGAGGAGGAGGATTTTTTGGCCCATCGGGAGTCTTTCCCTTCGATCCTTCGAGTCCCACCACCCCAATTTCCGATGCGCCCCTATCCTTGCAAAACTATGCCGGCGTCTTTTGGAAGCATCCCACCTCGGGCCGTGAAGGTTGGTTGATTTCCGGCGGAAACGGAAGCGGAGGAGCCAACAACGTCACCTTTGTCTCCGTCGACGGCGTCCATGCCGGACCTGTCACCGAGGTTCTCAGCGCCTACAGCGCAGGCATTACGACCAATTCCGGAGGCGATCTGTTTGTGGCGCTGGCGGACTACGACACCCAAATCGACAATCAACTGTTCATTTTTCCTGCCGACCTCATCGACGCGGCCGTGGAAGCCATCATTCTGGGCACTCCCGCCCCCGTCACGAAATCCTCCGCCTCCAATCCCTTTCAAGGGGACGCTTCAGGGACCATCGCGGTGGACGCTCTGGGCCGAGTCTGGTTTGGCGGCTACCAGATCAACCATCTTCAGGCTTGGGATCCGACCACCGGAGTCACCCGCTGCTTCTTTCCCGATCATAGCCCCATCATCAATGCCAGCGGGCCTCCGAGCTACGCGCCGAAAGCCTTTGCCGAGGGTGGTGTCGACTATCTCAGCTTTCTCGCCAATGATTCCTACTACAACACCGGCTCGGAACTGATTCTGGGCTACAAACCGGTCTCTGAATTGGCGGTCAGATCAGTGCAATTCACCCAGACAGGAAGCGAGGCCACCGAGGCCGCAGGCACCGTCGTGGGAACGGTTTCGATCACTCCTTCTCCAACGGAGCAGGTCACCGTGCAGCTCCTCGTCTCAGGCTCGGCGACTCAGGGCGAGGACTTTGAAGTTCCCAACGAACTGGTATTTGGCGTCGGTGAAGATCAGAAGGAGGTAACCATTTCACTCATCGATGACCGGATTCCCCGGGAGGGAGTGGAGACGATTGTGCTCACCCTTTCCCAACCCATCCCTCAAGCGGAGGCTGGATTGGGCGCTGTCGGCAGCGAGGTTTTCACCATCGAATTGGAAGACAACGACACGATTCCGGTCATCTCGCTGACTCAGTCATTCGGCCCGGCGGGCGTCGGGGCTCCCTTCAGTCACCAAGTCGTGACAGACGGAGGCGGCGAAGCTCTTCGGTGGACCGCACAAGGACTCCCACCTGGACTCAAGATCGATCCAAAAACGGGAATCATCAGCGGCACTCCCACGTCATCGGGCGAATTCGATCGTATCGTGATCTCCGCCATCAATGCCTTTGGTCGCGCGACCTCTCGGGTCTACCTGCTGGTGGTCGCACCGATTCCCACTCTCGCAACCGGACAGTTCAGTGGATTGTTCGACCGAGAGAGTCCGGAATCCGATGGCTTGGGAGCCCGTGTCGACCTGGCGATCAATCAACGCGGTCGCTGGTCGGGAAGGGTATTGATTGGAAGGAAGCGTTATTCCATTCGTGGGACTCTTGATACTTCGGGTGTCAGCCCTACGCTAAACGCCACCTTTCGACACCTGGGAACCCCCATCGCCGCCAGTATCACCATCGACCCGAATACGGGCAGCCTGTCTGGCGGATTTTCCGGCGGCGGGTCGCTCACGGGATGGCGACACACTCCCAATCTGGATCGGGATGGGCGCTGCCACTTTTTCCTGGCCGTTCCCGGTGGACCGGCACCCGAGATTCCCGAGGGAACAGGATTCGGAATCGTTCGTTTTGGAACCAATGGCACCGCTCGAACGGTAGGACGAACCGCGGATGGCTCTCCTTTCTCTTCCGCCGGACGTATCGGACCACAGGGGGAAGTGATCGTCTACCAAGCTCTCTACCGAAATCCAGGAAGCCTTCTAGGCAATCTTCAGATCGCCAATGACCTGCCCCAGACGCTGACAGGAGACCTCACCTGGAGCAAGCCATCGCAACCCCGTGGGCGAGCCTACTCGGACGGCTGGACAAACCCCATCAACCTGAAGGCGCAGGGAGGAAAATACCGACCCGTGGTTGGCGCGACGCTTCCTGTGGGCGCGCTTCCCAGTCTCGATCCCAATGCCCAACTATTGATTCAGGATGCCGGAATCGATCAATTTGGCACCAACCCTCAAACTTTCGGAATCCGTCTCCTTTCCTCCCGTCGTGGATTGATTGACTCCCCTCAAAAATTCTCGATCAACTCCGGCAGCGGTCGATTTCAGAGTGTGATCACCCTGGGATCAGGAACTGACAGGCGACGGTTCGCCACCAGCGGACTCCTGATTCCCGAACTTGGCACCGCCGACCCTTTTGATACGGTCGGACACGGTTACTTTCTCTTTCCCGTTGATCCAAACCAGATACGCTCTGGCATGGTCGTCTTGGAACCGGCCCCCTAGTTGTTGCCATGCTGTCATTTCTCACTCCGAGACATCGCGCGATCATCGCGTTGGCAGCCGCTGCTGGGCTGATTCCGCTGGCAGTCTTACTCCTTTTCGGCGCTGCGGATCCATCGGGAAACAGTTGGATCAAGACCTTTCTCGGAACCGAGTCGCCAGCGGATTCTCGCAAAGCAGACTACCCGTCATCACCCGTGACCTTTTCGCCCGGAGCTGGAACGGAAGAAGATGCGCTGGCCTCGGAAGACGATCTGGACCAAGCCGCATTGGCCAAATCCGAAGGCATGCTCCTGACACGACTCGGTCTGGAAACGCGGGACGAGTTGGAAGGATCTGGAGGGGAAGGCATTCATCGATCGGTTCGCTACGAAGGCGTGTGGTTCCCTGTTTTCAACGCGATGAACGGAGGTTCCGGCAGCGGGAATGAGAACGAGCTTTCACTTTATATCACCTCGGGATCACCTCCACGTTTCCTCGTAGGAGAGTCCATCAACTACCTGTTCCAAGCGGTGGGGGGACTTCCTCCCTACGAATGGTCGATGGAAATTGCCTCTTCGGCTTTCTCCATCGATCCGGAAACCGGTGAATTCTCAGGACATGCCGAGGGTGCTCAGATTCTACCGCTCGACATCTTCGTTCGCGATTCGCTGGGAGCCGAGGACTCTGCCTCCTATGTGCTCACAGTCGAGGAGGGACTTCCTCTCTCGATCACGTCCAATGAATTGCCCATCGGTTCCGTCGGAAGTCGCTATCAGGCGGCACTCCGTGCCTCCGGAGGCATTGCTCCCTATCACTGGAGTGTTACGGGCGGAATGCCCGAGGGCTTCTACCTCGATCCTACGTCGGGACTGATCTCCGGAATTTCCGAAGGGGGAATGGACCAGGATCTGGAGTTCCGGGTGACCGACGCCGGAGGCGAAACGGCTACCGCGATCCTGCCGCTGCGCATCACCACCACCCTGGAGATCGTGACCTCGCGAAACCTACCCCCCGCATCTCCGGGCACGCCCTATCAGAAGATTTTCGAAGTAGAAGGAGGCGTGCCCCCCTACGAGTTCAGAATTGCCCAAGGGGATGTCCCTTTTGATGAGGAAGGAAGACCCTGGACGTTTTACCCGGACGGCATCCTCGAAGGAATCGCGCCGGCGATCGAGAGTTCTCATCGTTTTATCGTGGAGGTCATCGATAGCCTCGGCATGGTCGCCAACAAGGAATTCCTGTTGCCGATCCGCCGCACTCTGATTGTCGTACCCAGTCGGCAAAAAGCAGGCTTGGCGTGGTCGCCTGCCGAACTGGGAAGAATGCATGGCACTTCCATCGGGGGATTCACCGTCACGCGTTCACTCACGCCCGAGCCGGGAGCGCCCGCGACGATCGTCTATCAGGGAACGGGTAGCAATTTCGTCGATCACGGCCTGGCGACTGGGAACACCTATTTCTACGCCCTCTATCTGCACCCTGCGGCAGGAGGAGATCCCATCGACGCTGGCAGAGCTTCGGCTCGGATTCTCTCTTTCACGCAAAACCGGGCAACGGCGGGAGTCAACGCCGACCCATACGCCGATGCCATCAAGGAATTTCATCCCCTTTCCACGGGAGGGCATGGCTCTGGCTTCCTTCCGGGAAATGTCACCGGTCCCCCGGATGGCAAAGGCACCTTCGCTCCCGCCTCGTTGGCAAACGAGGTACTTTCCCTGCACGCAAGCAAGACCGATTCCGGGGGGATTGGCGCGGCTGCGGGAGGAAGTATCATTTTGGCATTCGTGGACAACATCGTGGAGTTGGGCCCCGGCGAGGATTTCACCGTGTTTGAGAATGTGTTCTTCATCAATGGGAACCCCAATCAGAGATTCATGGAACCGGCCATCATTTCCGTCGCCCTCTTTGAGGGAGAATGGTTCCGCTTTCCCATTGATGTCGTCCCCCCCGCCGGGCCCTCATCAACCGTGCCGGAAATGGATCCATTCTACTACAATCGCGGGTTCGCCGGTCGAAATGCCACCACCGGAGGCAATCCGACCGATCCCAGTCAGAGCGGGGGTGATGCCTTCGATATCGATCAGCTCGGTTTGAGCAACCTTAGCTGGATCCGATACATCCGCATTCAATCCACGGGTCATCTGGCAATCCGAGATGACTTCGGCGGCGACTCCGTCCGCCACCTAGATCTTCTCGGCTCTCTCTCTGGATCAGGTAGTTCCGGATTCGACCTGGATGCCGTCACTGCCATCAACTACTGAGCAGGCGCTCCCCATCAGGATCGATTGGGTTCGGTGTCTTTCACTGTCTCAACAAACTCGGCTTGGGTTACGTTTCAGTCGCGGATGCCCTTTACCGTTGCCAATCCCCTTCCCCTGAGATACAGACAGAGGTAAGTGAAAACGTTCCGAAACTCGACTCTCTCAGTTCTTTCCCTCCTCGGGTTGGTGCTTGCCTCGCTTCTGATGACGGCTTCGAAGGCTGATGCCCAAGTGTTGGTTTACAAAATGGATTTCGCAAAATCCGGGAGGAGCATCAATTTTGATTTCTACGATCAGGCCTTTTTCGTCGTGGACGGCTTGGGTGGCACCGGCACTTTTGTCGTTACTTACCGCGAGGGAGGACGCGATTTCTACCTGTCTTCGGCCGATTCGGGTGAACTTTTCTTTGCGGTGAGGCCCGGTGCAGAAAAGGCCGTGATCCGCGCCACCGCCGAGAATGGCACGGCCAAATCCCAATATCTCCTCATCGGCGATCTCAGCAGCAAGATTTCGGTGAGTCTTCGGGGGCAGAGAGTCACCTTGGCCGTTTGCCCCTCTCTTCGCGGCACGGCTCTGGCTTCGGATTCAGAAGCGGACGTCAATTTCCTTGCCTCCGACGGAAGCATCGGTTTCGCCGGCTTTGCCAATATCAAGGCAACACTGGAGCGGACGAAGACGCGCAACGCCAACAAGGCAAACCAATCAGTGGGTGAAGCCGTCGCTGATCTTGTTACCAGCCTGGAGCGTCAGGGAATCGAAGATGGATCTGGCACCGAAACTGGCACCGAAAC
>JAGROX010000141.1:0-990 GCA_020440025.1 Verrucomicrobiia bacterium | reverse complement strand
AAACTGGCACCGAAACTGGCACCGATCCCTAAAGGTTGTTAGAATCATCGCCAAAGATCGAAGAGATTATCAGCAAATGAGCGAATCTCACTTCGATTGAAACAACCGGCGTAGCCAACCGTTTTTCTCTGGCTTGGCTGGGGCTGCTTTGACAGCGGGTTGATCTCCAGCAAAGGTCTCGACATCAGGACCGATCTTGGTCCGAGTGATGAGATCCTGATCCACTGATTCCTGATCCCGGGGATCGTCGATGATCTTGGGCTGGATGAAAATCAGGAGTTCCTGACGGGAGGATGACTTCTTGTTTGAGCCAAAAACCTTGCCCAGTAGAGGCAGATTGGTGAAGGTCGGCAATCCGGATTCGGAACCAGTCTCGTCCTCTGAAATCAAACCACCCAAGAGGACGGTCGACCCATCGGGAATCATCACTGTGGTGCCGAGAGACTGGGTGCCAATGGTCGGAATCGCGTCTCCCCCAATGATCGTGCTGCCGATGATATCATCATTCAGTTGCTGAATGCGGAGAGTGATCTCGTCTGCTTCGTTGATCAGAGGAAGGACCTGGATCCGAAGCACGACCTCTTCGTAATCGATGCTGGCCGTGACAATTTGGTTGGTGGTAGAATTTCCTGACGTATCCAAAGATGATTGCGTGCTGCGAGGAACCGCGATCCGCTGCCCGGTCTGGATCACGGCTTGTTTGTTGTTCACCGTGTAAACAGTGGGGCGGGAAAGCACCTTGAACCGATTGGTGTTCGACAGCGTGGAAAGAAAGGCATTCAGATAGGGGTTGATCTGTCCATAGAAAGTAAACCCTTGCGCTGCCGGCAGGAAATTTTCGACCACATCCAGAGTATTGATGTCCAAGATAGACTGGGACGCCCCCGTCCGGGATTTGAAGATTCCCGCTCCGTTGTATCGACGGCCATCAGGCCCGGTCGTCTCGAGGGTTCTCAAGAGATCAAAACCAAACTCAAAGTCATCGCCCAG
>JAGROX010000140.1:18098-23403 GCA_020440025.1 Verrucomicrobiia bacterium | reverse complement strand
GGGCTTCCGGCAGGGGGTAGGTGCCCTCCTGCTCGATGGGATTCTGCGTGGCCAACACGAAAAACGGTTCCGGCAGATGATAAGTCCGCCCCGCCACCGTGACCCGGTGTTCCTGCATCGCCTCGAGCATGGCGGCTTGGGTTTTGGCAGGGGCGCGGTTGATTTCATCTGCCAGCACGATGTTTGCGAAAAGCGGTCCCTTGTTGAATTCAAACTCGCGCTTTCCTCCGGGAGATTCCTGCAAAATATCCGTGCCCGTGATGTCCATGGGCATCAGGTCGGGCGTGAACTGCACCCGGCTGAAGCTGAGCGACATCGTTTCCGCCAACCGACTGACCAACAAGGTTTTTGCCAGCCCCGGCACCCCCATCAGGAGTGAGTGACCGCGGGCGAAAAGGCAGATCGACAATTCTTCGATGACCTGCTGCTGACCGACGATGATTTTCCCCAACTCGGAACAGAGCTTTTCATACACCTGCCGCAATTCATCGATGGCATCGACGTCGTCGGCGGGGAGGGGAGTCGAGGCGGGTTTGGACTCAGAGGCGGGAGCAGTGGATTCGGCCATGAAATCGGTTCGGTAAGGGTGAAAGTTCCGTTGGCAGTGTTTGACAGAAAAGACCGGTCTGGGGCAAGCACCATTTACCGGAAAGCTACGTGCCAAGATACTCTTTACGCGAGAGTCTCGCCGAGTCTTAGTCAAATGTTGTAAGAAGTTCGTCAGGGAGGCGTCAAAACGGGGAAGTCAAGCATCCCGGAAAGTCCGTTATTTTCCGGTTGCGGGACCGGCCCGGGACCGCTAGGTTCCGCGCTCTTCACCGCTGGAAAGGTCCGGCGGTCCTCCCTCTGAACCTGATTTTCCGGTCACAACCGGACACCCGTTTTCTCCCATGAGAGCTGACATCCATCCCGATTACAAGGAAGCCACCATTCAGTGCACCTGCGGTGCGGTCTATTCGACCCGTTCGACGTCGTCGGACATCCGCGTCGGCATCTGCGCAGCCTGCCATCCGTTTTTCACCGGCGAACAGCGTTTCATCGATACCGCTGGCCGTGTTGACAAGTTCGCCAAGCGTTACGGCACCGTGGCCACCGCCGGTGGTACCGTGGGCGCCGCTCGCCGCACCAAGGCGCCGAAGCTTTCGGAAATGGGCTCCAAGTAGCTCCATTTCGTATTCACAGAAACGGTGATAGTGTCGCCTCCGTGCGCACTTCGCCGTTTTTTTGTGTCCGCACGTCTGACTCAATCCATCACTGAACCTTTCTCCTCTTGGACTTTACTCCGCTCATCGAAAAAAAACGCGAACGCCTGGCCGAACTCGAGGCTGCCATGGCGTCCGATGGCTTTTTTTCCGATCCGAAGAAGACCACGGAGATCTCCCGGGAATACACTCGGACCAAAGGGGTTCTCGAAGACTGGGCCCGGTTTGAGCAGGTGACCGCGCAGCTCGCTGAGAATCGCGAGCTGGCTCGCGGCGACGATCCCGAGATGGTGATCATGGCCGAGGAAGAGATTCCGGCCCTTGAATCCGAGATCGAGGCGCTGGAGGTGAAAATCCAGTATGCGCTCCTGCCGCACGATCCCACCGAGGATCGCGATGCCATCGTCGAAGTCCGGGCCGGCACCGGCGGGGATGAGGCTTCGCTTTTCGCGATGAACCTGACGCGGATGTATCAGCGCTACGCCGAAGGTCGTGGATGGAAGATCGAAATGATCGACGCCAACGTCTCCGATGTCGGCGGTTACAAGGAAGTCGTGTTCAAAGTTTCCGGCGACGAGGTGTTTCGATTCCTGAAGTACGAGAGCGGGGTGCATCGGGTGCAGCGAGTGCCCGATACGGAAACCCAGGGTCGCATTCACACCTCCACCGCGACCGTTGCCGTGCTCCCCGAGGCCGAGGAAGTCGATGTCGAGTTGAGGCCGGAAGACCTCCACATTCAGGCGACCCGATCCGGTGGTCCCGGCGGGCAGCACGTCAACACCACCGACTCCGCCGTCCAAGTGACCCATCTGCCCACCGGCATCATGGTGAAATGCCAGGACGGCCGCAGTCAGGGGAAGAACAAGGAGAAGGCGCTGCAGATTCTCCGGGCCAAATTGCTCGAAGCCAAGATTCAGGAGGAAGCGGCGAAATATTCCGCTCATCGTCGCAATCTCATCGGCAGCGGCGGTCGCGAGGAAAAGATCCGCACCTACAACTTTCCGCAGAATCGGCTCAGCGATCACCGGGTGGGGCTGACTCTCTACAATCTCGATCAGGTGATCGAAGGCCAGCTCACCGAAGTCATCGAGACTCTGCAGGCTTCCGAAATGGAAGATCGCATGCGGGAAGCCGGGATGGCGTGAGCCCACTCACTTAACCCTGTTAGGTCGGCGATCATACCCTGTTGAATCGCGCCCGTTTTCTCACGAAACGGCTTCCAACTCGGCGGCGTAGAGTTCGGCGACTCGGGAACGCAGGTGATCGAGGGTGAATTCGCCCTTGTCGAGTTTTGCCAGGAGCGATTTTTGCGCCTCGTAGTCCTTGTTCCGCTGACCGGCCTTGGATTGAAGCATGCGCCAGGCCTTGCGGCGTTCGACGCAGAAAAGGACGGTCTGGCGGGAGACGAGGAACCATTTCATCTGGCCACCGATTTCTGCCTGAATGGTGACGCCGAAGTCGGGAATGAAACTGCGATGTTGAGGATCGAAGATCCGGCGGGCGACGACGTCCTTTTGAGTGATGAGCGGCAGGATGTCATCGAGCGGGATGAATTCGTCCGCTTGCTCAGGCTTGATCGGTTTGAGGTGCTTGCGGAAACGCGCCTCGGTCGTGGCCCAGTGAGCGACGGTGTAGCTGTATTTGGTCTTATCCGAATAGGTGGCCTGATACCAATCGCGATCGAGATTCGGGTTGCCTTTGAGATCGAAACTCTCTTGGGAGGTTTCGCCCCCTTGGGGATTGAAAATAAATTCGGGCATGCCGCGGCTGTCGCGGGCGAGTTTGGCCTGGTGCGCGGACATGTCGTCGGCGACCCCGTGCTCGGGTTGGCAGGTGGTGTAGCTCTGGAAAAAAGCGGTGCCGCGATATTCCAATCCCTCGAGAACGCTCTGATAAAGCTTGGCGGCGTTGGCCATGGAGACCTGGGCGATGTAGGGACTGCCGTGACCGCTGGTGAGAATCTCGGCGACGTTCTTTTTCTCGTTCAGTTTTCCCTGGGAGGCCCGGCCGTACTGGTTCATGTCGTAGCCGCCCATCATGTTCGAACTGTCGGAGTTCTGCCCTCCGGTATTCGAGTAGACTTGGGTGTCGAGCATGATGCCCTTCACGTTGGGACGATTCTGGAGAATGACCTTGCTGAGGTTCTGGAATCCGATGTCGCCAAGCGCGCCGTCGCCGCCGACGAGCCACACTTTGGGCAGTTCCTTGATCTCCTGATCGGTCATGTCGATCTCGGTCAGGTGAGTGAGATCCCAGTAGAGCCCTTCGTCGAAGGTGGCCGATGAATCGTTGTTCAGGAAGTTGGCCAAACGCTCCGGCGCCACGCTGCGTCGAGCATGTTGCAGCATGAGGCTTTCGCCGAGCAGCCAGGAAATGGTGGGGCCATCCTGAAACAGGGAATTCATCCACGGATAGGGATGAGGGTTCGAGGGCGGCGTGGAACCGTAGACGGTGTTGCATCCCGTGGAGGCTCCCATCAGCATGGTGCTCATGCCGTTGGCGAGGCGGCCATCGGTGGACTGCAGGTGTTGGTGATTGAAGGCATCGACCCGGAGCACAGAAGCGATGGCGGACAGAATGTCGGCGTCGGAGATTTCTCCGTTCTGCGCCATCCGCTTCTTGGTGTCGGCGTCGTTTTCTCCGCCCAGCCCCATGAGGATGTGGGCGACGGCCTGTTTGAAGCGATCATACTCGGCCTCATCGCGAACCTTGAGCGCGGCGAGTCTCCCGGGACCATCGGCTTCGATCTTGTCGGCGGCGGCGAGGAGTCGTTCGGCTTTGCGATGATAGATAGGCCGCATGTAGGCCTCGGTGACCGAGGCGATGGCACGGAGGATGGATTTCTCCCCGCAGCCGGCGCAGGCTCCATCGCCGGAAACCAGAGCCTCGTAGTTGCGGCGAACCATGAGATGATTTCTCAGCGCGGCGGGCCGGGAATCCTCGGGCGCGTCGTCGTTGTAAAGGCCGAGGTATTTCTGCGGCGTGTCGGGCAGCATTCGCGAGAAAATCTGGGCGCTGGTGAGCTTGTAGTTCAGTTCCTCGGTATCCGGAACCATGACGAGCGCTCCGTGATCGCCGCATTGCTCCACGCATTCGCCACAGCCTTTGCAGAGGTCGCTGACGAAAATGGAGAACACGCCGCCCTGACCCGGTTGCTTCTTCTCGACCGACTTGAAGATGGCGGGCACCTTGCTGTAGGCGATGGGGACGAGATTGAGGATGGCGTTGAACTGCGCCTTGGCCTCGGCGGAGATGCCGCTGTTCAGGCTGGCGACCTCTTCCTGGATGATGTCGGTGAAAGGAATCGATTCCTTGGCGTCGATGGCGTCGATGGCGGCGTTCATCCGTTCGCGAGCGCGTTCCTCGACGCCGGGCAGTTGCGCCAGCAGCAACTTCTGCTGGTCGGCTTCGGCGACGTAGTTCCTTACCACGGTGGTGAGGATGGTCGACACGTCCTGCGCGGTATTGGGCAGGGCGGTGTCGGGACAGGCGGTGATGCACTCCATGCACTGGGTGCAGTTCTCTGGAATGTAGAGAGGCGTCTCCCGTCGAGCGACATACTTCGAGGCAGTGGCTCCGGTGCCGGCGGCCATGACGCCCACGGAGGCGAGGGCACCGGCGGGTTGGTGATAGCCCAGTCCGTTGCGATACTCGCTATCGAATTTTGCCAGAGTATGGACCGGGGACTTGGCCACCTGATCGGTGGGGTGATCGATACTATTCAGCCCGGAATAGCCGCAACCGGCGGTCGGGAGAATGGTGTGCTCGCCCTCCGGCATCAGCGGTTTCAGTCGCATGTCGGAGCGGTCCTCGGCGTCGATGTCTCCATAGATGATTTCCTGAACTCGGTGGTAGCCGTCGTCCATGACCTTCATATTGGACTCGACGACGGCTTCGCCAAAACGACCGAATTTCCGTTCGTACTGGGCGCGGACGACTTCATCGAATTTCGACTCATCGATCCCGAACACTTTGAAAAAGGGCGAGACCTTGAAGAAGCCGCCGAGGAAAGCGTTGCCCTGCATGCGGAGTTGGAGATCGGGTCGATTGGTGGCGGCTCGGGCGATTTCGAATCCGGGCAGGATGAATACCCGGATGTGATT
>JAGROX010000140.1:14173-18003 GCA_020440025.1 Verrucomicrobiia bacterium | reverse complement strand
GGATTGGTGTGGGTGAAGGCCTTGGGATCGCAGCAGAGGACAATGTCCACGTGATTGAGTTCGCAGTTTACCCGAACCGGTTGAGGCGCGGCGACGAGGTAGTAGTTGGTGGGAGCGCCTTTCTTCTCCGAGCCATACTTGGGATTGGCGTTCACGAAGAGGCTTTCCTTTCCGTTGGCCTCCTTCAGCATCTGGCCGAATTCGCCCACGATCTCGCCCAGATTCTTGCCGGTGGTGATCATGCCCCAACCGCCGATGGAATGGAATCGGGCGGCGATGGCTCCCTCGGGCAGCAGGGACGGGGTGTCCTTCGAGATGACGGCGTAGGGATGATTGACTCCCAGATTGAAATAGTTCACGCCATCGGCAGCCGTCTTGCCGTCCTGCCGAGCGGTGGCGCCGGTCGCGAACTCGAAGGCGCCGATGGTGTGCTCGGGGCGGAAGTCGCGAGAGCCGATGCCGTAGCTACCGTTGAAAAGGCGGGGCATTTCATCCGGGGCGATCGCCTTGACGCTGGCGTTGCCTCCGCGATGGGCTTCCGCGGCCTTGGTGAGGGCGACGCGAATGTCGCGGCCAAGTGGGTTGTCACCCGCGAGACCTTCGTCGGTGCGTTCGACGATAATGACCCGCTTCTTCCCGCGCAGCGCTTCGATGATGGCGGCTTCGGGAAAGGGGCGGATCACATTGACATGGATGGAGCCGACCTTGGCGTTTCGATGATCGCGGAGATAGTCGCAGGCGGCCTCGATATTCTCGGCAGCGCATCCGAGGCTGACGAAAACGGTGTCGGCATCGTCGCAGCGATAGAGATCGAGGAGATGGTGGCGCCGACCCGTGAGCTCACCGAACTCGCGATAGGCGCCTTCGAGAAATCCGAGGATGGGTTCGTTCCAGTTGTTTCGTCGAGCGACCACCCCATTCATGTGGTGCTCCTGATTCTGCACCGGACCGAGGAGCAGGGGATTTTTCAGGTCCATCATTGCTGGAACCCGCCGCCTCCGAGGGCCGAAAAGCTCGCGCTGGGCCTGTGTGGGGCAGTCGATGATGTCATCGGGCGCGCCGAGATATTCGCGGAGAAATTCCGCTTCCGGCATCAGCCAAGCCCGCTCGGAGTGCGTCGTGAGCATGCCGTCCTGCACGTTCATCCCCGGATTGAGGGCGGTCTCGGCGACCTTGCGAAGGATGATCGCCTGATCAGCGGCTTGTTGCGCGTCCTTGGCAAAGAGGATGATCCATCCCGTGTCGAGTGCCGCGTAGATATCGTCATGGCCGCAGTGGACATTCAGCGCGTGTTTGGTCAGCGCTCGGGCACCGACTTCCAGCACCATGGTCGAGCATTTCCCAGGAGCGTGGTAGTACTGCTCCATGGCATAGGCCAATCCCTGGCCTGAAGTGAAGTTCACCACTCGCCGACCGGTCACCGCCAGGGCGGTCGCGCCTCCTTGGGCGGCGTGTTCGCCCTCGGTTTCGATGGCGATCTTCTGATTGCCCCAGACATCGAGTTCACCTTGGGCGTAGGATTGTTGGTAGAGCTCTCCGCCTTCTGTCGAAGGCGTGATCGGATAAAACACGCCGCCCTCGGTGATCCGGGTCTCCACATACTTCGCGACCAGCGTGTTCCCATTGCAGGTGACGCGAATGCCCGGGTATTTCGGCCCGGGTTCGTTCGCCGCCTTCGATGCTGATTTTAGAGGATCAATGATCGGCTCAGACATGGCGGTGGATCGGGTTCGTTTGATGAGAATCCTATACAATTTGCCGGTGGAGGTCACTCAATATCTTGGCAGACCGGCCACGACAGACCAGCGACGCCAAGTTTGAGGCACCACAAACTGATTTTTCCCTCTCCCCAAAAAAGGGAGAGGTACCTACCGATTACCCCATTGCGGAGACCCGCACAAGCCGACCGGCGAGATGCGATAGCTGGGGCGGCGAAATCCGCAAGAATTGCTCAGGATCAGAGCCCGATCCGTCGGAACAACTCATCGAGTTGCACCTGCAAACCGATGTAGAAGTCTCCAAACTCCGCGAAACGCGCGCTGGCTTCATCGAAACGCATCTCGTAGACGATCTCTTTGATGTCCTGAGAATTGTGGGCAAAAAGCGTGACGCCCCACTCGGCTTCGTCGAGACCGGTCGATCCGGTGATGAGCTGACGAACGCGGCCGGCGTAGGTGCGGCCTGTTTTGGCATGACCGATCATGAGTCGGCGACGTTCTTCGAAATCGAGGGCGAACCAGTTGTCGTTTCCGTTGCGGCGTTTCGACATGTTGTAAAAACAGAACACCTGCCAATCCGGCATGTTCGGATAGAGACGGTCCTGATTGTATTTCTTCATCCGTGTGCGGAACTCTTCGATCTTGGCATTGAACTCGTCGCTGTCCCGCTCGCCGCCATCTTCGGCGATGATCTGATCGCCATACTGGGTCTCGTTGGTCGTGTACTCGCTCAGTTCCGTCATCGAGAGGTAGCTGTAGAGTGGGGTGAGGATGTCCGGACCCAGAGAGGTCGTGATCTTCTTTTCGAACTCGTTTGCCTTGTGGAGATCGTCTGTGAGCAGCATGAACCCGATGTCGGCCTTGGGCGTCACCATGCTGAATGCCAGCAACTGAGTGGAATCCGTGGAGCGAATTTCTTGAATCAACGCGGTCAGGTCCGTCTTGGCCTCCAGTTGTTCCTCGTCAGACAACATCGACCAGTTGGCGCGGTCGATGTGATAGAAGAGGTGGATCACATGCCAGCCTTCGCGCGGAATGACTTTGTCCGTGTCGATATTGCCGGTAGCGGTGGAGGAAGCGTGGGAATCGTGACTCATGATAGGAAGGGGAAAAAAACAAGGCACAGCTCGCGACTCCGCGGGACTCTTGCCATTCTCAACCATGAACGGGCCGCGCCCCTTCGCCAGCAAAAACTTGCTCCGTCTTCGGATGGCCCGGAATCTGCTTGAAAATGGGGTTGCAAGGATGACATTTCCTCCTAATTTCCCGCTCCTCAGGAACTCCAGCTCCACTAATAAACTTTCAGACACCATGGCTGACTTAGAAAATCGTTACGAAGACAACACCAAGGGCGCGTTCTACGTCGACGACCAATGCATCGACTGCGACCTTTGCCGCGAGACTGCCCCTGACAACTTCACCCGCAACGACGACGGTGGTTTTTCCTACGTCTACAAGCAGCCGGAGTCAGACGACGAAAAGGCGCTTTGCGAGGAAGCCATGGAAGGTTGCCCGGTGGAAGCCATCGGAAACGACGGCGAAGACTGATTTTTCGCCGATCCAAGGAACTCTTTTGAAAAGCCGCTTCCCATTCGTGGGGAGCGGTTTTTTTGTGGGATCAGCCCCGGATCAGCGACCTTTTTTAAATGATACCTGCCGTCCCAGCCGCCGGCAGTTCCTCATCAGGCGATGCTCCTCTGCCGCGATCGCTTTGCGAACCAAGCCATGCTCGCGGCGCTCCAGCGATCCGGACGCGGCCAGGCGATCGGCGGCAACTGCCAGGTTGGCCAAATCATTGCGTTCCCCGAGCCGGGTGCCCAATCGGGAAATGCGGGCATCGATTTTGCCCGGCAAACGACCATGAGTGGCGGCGATAAACTCGCGCTGATAGCGGAGACGTTTCACCATTTTCCGCCAATCGTGCCAGAGTTCCGGATCGTGGTCGCGCTTGGCCAAGTGGGCGTCACGCCGAGCGCGATCCCGGCTTTTCCGGAGTTGATGACGTATCGTACGACGGGCGACGGCGGGGTCGCAGTCATCGAGCGCATGCCAGGCTGCCATTTCGTCGGCCAGTGTCTGCCGAACCAGCGTAAAAATCTCCTCGTGGGAAAG
>JAGROX010000140.1:0-14113 GCA_020440025.1 Verrucomicrobiia bacterium | reverse complement strand
ATGGTGCCGTCCGTTTGTCGGGCCGCCAGTGAGTGAACCAAGCCGATGAGCACGGCCAGATCCCGAGATTCCGAAAGATGGCCGGACATTTCCCGAAGAGAGTTGTTTCGTTGGCGAGCCACTTCGCTGCCAACGAGAGGTTTCACCAGTTGCCAGGCGGCGCGGAGTCGCTTCGTGGCGACGCGAAGGGAGTGGACGGTGGATTCGTCATCGAGCGAAGCCGGAGAAGTCAGGCGATCCAGACAGTCCTGCGCCACCTGAATGGTGAGTTCGGCGAGAGGGTGGGATTCTTTTTCGTCAACGGCGGCCATCTTTGTGTAGGAGCACTGATAGCGCCTTCCAAGTCGGTTCGTCCATCGCGACTTTCACATTCAACAGGGTCAAGTCGGCGACTCAACAGGGTTAGGTCGAGGCATCGGAAGATTCGGCGACCCGATCGGCGCGTTCGATGAGGTGGCGGAATCGATGGTAGAGATAGCCAACGCCCAACAGCGCGGCAGCGAGCGCGAAGGAGGCGTAGATCCGATAATGTGAGTCGTCGATATCGACAGCAAACATGCGGATCATCGTCATCGCCAGGCCGATGAGAGCGGCGAGACGATAGGGGCGCAGTCCGGCGATCAGCCCCACGATGAACAGCACGATGGCGGCGACGCCCCAGCAGACCGTGGTGAGGGAATCGATACCGAAATGATCCGCCGCAAAGGCGGGAAACACGATCCCGAGATAAAGCAGGGCGTGAATCCAGGAGAGCGAGCGTCGCGCTTTTGGCTCCCGCCAGGTCATCACCACGCCGTGAGCGATGAGGACGACGGCAGCCACGCTGATCGCGATGAGGGTTTCGGTCGGATTGGCAACCCCATGACGCAGGATTCTGTCACCAGCACCGCTCATCGCGAGGGCGAGAGGGAAGATGGATAGCCAGAGAGAAGTGGGGAGTTTCTGCCATCGTCCCAGACAGGCGATTGCGAGACCGACGAGGGCGAGTGAATCCAAATGCCAGGGATGATCGAGCGCCCGGCTTCCGGCGATGGTGAGAGCCACGGTCGCGACCACTTCGTGGCAGATGAAGAAACCTCGCCGCACCGGACTCGAGAGCGTCGACTGGTCGTTTCGATGAAACCATCGATGGCCGAGCCAGAGCCAGGCTCCGATTACGATGGTCGCGGCAGTCCAGAGCCATTGGGCTCCGAGGTCACGATGAAAGAGATTGCCGGTGAAGCCATGAAGCATTCCCAGGATGAGCGGAAAGGCGGAAACCATCGCCAAGGCTGGGAAGGGATAGGCTCGATAGATGCCCAACAGGCTGAGTGCCAGGATGGCATCGGCGAAGAAGACTTCCGAGATATCGAGATTCCATCGCAACAACCAATGGAAAACCAGGATGCTGAGACCGTGGAGAATGGCATCGAACCAGACGGCGGAGGGGTGCTTGTTTGCGTTGACCGATCCTTTGAGGGCGATGGCAACGGCGGAGCAGACCGCGATGATGAGCGCGGCAGCAGTCAGGTGTTGTCCGAAGAATACGGAGTCATCAAAGGCCATGAGGTATCCGGCGACCGCAGACAACAAGGGAATGCCTCCAGCGAGGGCTGCTGAAGCATTTCGGGAGAAGTAAGCCGATCCGAAGAGAAACACTGCGGCGAGGGCGACAAAGGAAGTCTCATAGACAAGATGATCGAGCAGTTCATGCCCGAAAGCGGCGGTCAGCGCTCCGGCGATACCGGCGAGGAGCCATTGCAACAATGAGGAGGTGGCGAGGTTCTTGGAGAAATGATCGGAGGGAAAGTGCTGCCCCTGGCGAATGAGACTCCATGATCCGGCAAAGGCAATGCTTCCCAACGCGAGGATTTGCAGCGTGAGGCTGTGAGAGCTGCCTTCGAGTGCGCGGGTGAGGGTGATCGCCAGGGCGGTGAGCCCGAGTGAATTGAGCAAAAAACGAATGAGATTGCCGAGTGCCCAATCGTTTTTCCATAGGCGCAGCGCGGCCTCTGCCAAGCCCAATCCGAGGAGAGAAAGCCACGCGCCGGTCCAGAGTGCGTCCGGGCTTTTTGAATGAATCGACTGGAGTTGGAAGAAGGTCAGAAAGGACGGTACCAAGACGGTAAGACCGGCGACGATGGGCGGAAATCGACGCCAGACGACGGCGGGAATGGCGATGATCAGGGCGGCGATGGAAAGAAGCAAGATGACCCCCGTCCCGGTAGTGCCTTGAACGGTCGAGAACACCATGATCAGAATAGCGATGCCGACCCCAATGCCGGCAAAGAAACGGGCGACTGCTCGGGGCTCCAGGTCGGTGAGTAGTCCATCGAGATCCTTTTTCGGTCCCGCTCCTGCGACGACTGGCGCCCATCGGGCGTGAAGCGCCAGGGTTGAGGTCAGCACAAGCATCGACAGAATGCCAATGAAGTGGCGCATGGAGAAAAACTGACAGACATCGGAGGATGCGGGATTGGCGGCGTCGTGCCAGAAAACGGCCAGAGACGCGACGAAAAGCGCTCCGAATCCTGCTTCGACCCATTTCAACTGCGATCGACGCCACGCGACCAGTAAGATGAGGGTCTGCACCGACAGGGACAGCCAACGAGTGGGGCCATCGAAATACGCCACCACGAAGAGGGCCAGCAGACCGGACGATTTGAGGAAATAGGTTTCGGTCAGGGCGACGGGATGCTTTTGCCAAAAACGGAGGGCGGTGAATCCCGCAAAGATGCCGGCGAAGGAAAGGTAGAAGGCGTCGAGTTGACCGCGCTCCACTATTTTGGGAAAGGCGAGACGAATGGCCAGCCAACCGACACCGACAGCCAGCGTGGTATTGATCACGGCCATCCAGCGTAATTGTCGGGCCTTGATGACCGGCGCATCGGCGGGCAGGCGCTGCTGAGTCAGGAAATTGGCGGCTTCGAGAATGATGGTGAGGAAGGCGAGGCTGCCGAGCATGATCTCGAAGCTGGGTGCCTGGCCGGAGCGTGGCCAATCGGAGACGCCTAGAATGAGAAAGCCGATCCAGGCTCCTGCCGTGCCGACCGCATAGGGCCACATCCACAGACGCATGGCGAGTAGGATTCCTGATCCGGTGGCGAGAAACAGCAACCCGGCAATCACGAAATGATCGAGATCATGATGGTGTGAGAACCAGCAGGCGACGAACCCGAGGAGCACGGCCATGGCGGCGATGGCTTCGTCACGTTTCCAGAGACTCCACACGATCACCACGCCGATGGCAAAGGTCTGAACGAAGAAACCGACAGCGGGATTGTCGATGACTTTGGTCGCCTCGACTCCATAGGCCGCAAAAGCGGTGAAATAGCCCAGTCCCAATCCACCTGCCGAGATGAGTCGACCAAAGGCGGTGAGTTTTTTCTCCAGCCACGATCCCAAGAGCGCGACGCCGACAGAGATGGCAGCCAGAGTGGCGAGGCGGAGTTCGGGCGGGGTGTTTTCCGCGATACGGACGCCGAAAAACACGGCGGCGATGATCATGATTATCAGGCCAATGCGAGTCAGCCACCAGGCCGCGATGGTGGCCTCGGCGTTTTCGCCGGTGGGCGGCCAGAGTTTGATTTTTTCCAACAGAGGACGCCACTGAAACTCGGACTTGGGCTGTTTCGGAGGAGTCTGCTTCGGCGGTGACGTCGGTTCGGCCTTCTTTTTATGGAAGTGTTGTGCCTTGGATAGGGTTGGAGGCGAGGGGAGAGGTGGCGGGGTTTGCGAAGGCACCTGAGCGTTCGCGATGGGGTTCTCCAGCATCGGCGGGGCGACGACGGGGGGAGCTTCGTCGGGAACTTTCGGAGGGGCCTGGAGTTCAGGGGCTGGCTCTTCGGTCGCGACGGGAGGAGCGGGGGGCAGATCGACGTTGTCCTCCAGTTGTTTCAAGCGTAGACGGAGATCAGCTATCGATCGCTCGAGCAGTTCCATTTTTTCGCCTGTCCTCTGATGTAGGAACAGCAGAACAACGAGAAGGACAATCAGAAAGAAAGTGGTCATCGGCTTGGGTGGTCGGTGATGGACGCAACCATGCTAGCCGGTGTCCTGAGAATCCTTGCATCGAAAATGCCGTGAACTTCATCAATTGAAATGATGAATCAGTGGCGAAGAATCGAATGAAAGGGTGTGAATGGCCGCTTTGTCACTTCCACGATTGTCTCGATCACCAGAGACAATGTGAAATTGAAATGACTAGGGACCTGCTTTCTCCAGATTCACCCAAACCCCATCAGTGGCGATTGCGATCTCTTCAAGGCGGAGGAGTCCGTTTGCATCCAGATCAATCCCGATGGAGTCCACCGAAATGTTCATGCTGGCCAAGACCTCAATCTCATCCGAGTAGGTATCCGACGTGGGATTGCCATCCGTGAGGAAAATCACCCGAGTCGGGTTGGGAGTGAATCGGGTCGCGGCGGCAAAAGCAGCTTCATAGTTGGTCCCCGATCTTTTTCCCGCGACTTCCGTCTGGAGAGAGGCAATCATGGCCTGCTTGTTGGGAGCCGTGGCGGGCTTGAGCGCCCATGATCCATCGGTCCAAGCGACATCAGAGTCAAAGGTCACGACGCTGAAGTTTTGACTGGAGGCCAGTCGATTGATTGTGGAAATGAGAGCTTCGATCACTGCATCGAAACGGCTCTGTCCATTTCCTTGGGCATAAGACGAATTCATCGATCCCGAGGCATCAATCAGAAACAGAACATCTCCGCTAGTGGGGACTCCAAAAAACTCTGCGGTAGCCCCTGCGCTTGCCACTCTACTGTCATGGTAGTGGAGGGGATTGATGGCCTTGGAGAAGGCCTGAACTTCAAATCCGTTGGGGTAGGTCGTGACATCGACCGTAGTGGCACCGGTGTAGGCGTTCCAACTGGATTGCGGAGGTGGGCTCCCGCCAGCTTCGAAGACGGTAAATTGGAGTTCGGCGATTCCCGAGGGGTTGGAGTCGAGAATCGAAATGGTGATCTCGTCGGTAGTCTCGTTGAAAATCGGACTGCTCAGAAAGATCGCCGGAGGATCCAAAAGGACGGGAGGAGCCGCACGATAGGCGGCGTATGATTGAGCGCTGGAGATCCATCGAGCGGGATCGCCGGTGACGTAGGCTCGGATCGAGGTTCCGGGCTCTATGGAAATGGGTCCCGTATATGCCTGATACACACCGCTGTTGATGGACACCCGAATCGTGGTATCCGAAGCGTTAGGATTTGAAATTTCCACGGGAAATGGGAAGGAAGTTGCTGGTCGGGTGCCACTCCCGGGGCTAATGACTGGAGGCCGAAGTTGAACGGGAGCCACCGTCGATGGAGGGGGAGGGCTGTTGGGAACGGACGAGACCGTCACGATCGTGGATTCGATCTGAGGGGCCGTTTGTCGATCCTTGTATGTCCAGATCCAACCCTCATCCGGATTGTAGGTGAGAGCGGATTGCTCGCGAGATTCCGTTCCAAAATCAACTTCCGCGAGGGTGTCATCGAGAGAGAATTTCTCAATTCCGGGGCCTGAATTCCCGAGTTCAAATCGGTGATTGCCCGGATTCCATTTCGCGCGGAACACGGTCGAGTTCTCATTCACCAGAACTTTGCCGGTCAGACGTGGGTCGATAGGGCTGCCATTATGTCCGACGAAAACTTTGGCTTCGCTGGCAGCTCGGGTTGTCTTCAGCTTGCTGATGACCTCGTCGGCTGTTTTGCAACTGTCGAGACTTCCCCCGTTTGCGTAATAGAGATCGATGGATCGATTGATCGACGACACATCGTTCTTCAGTTTGAGCGTCTGAGTTTGATCACCGATGTTGCCAAAACGCGGTAAGGCGATCGCGGCGACCACCCCAATAACGGCCACCACAAGCAAGACTTCGATCAAACTAAACGCTCCTAGACTGAGGGCTCCACTCCTCTTGAGGTTCATGTTTTTTATTATTAACCATAAAAATCATAAATAAAGATAATTATTATGCTTGATCGCGCCATTTTAGGCGAAGGTCCCTGCCCCTCGAAACGATCACTCACTCACTCGTGAGTGAGATCTGACATCTCCGTTGCCGTCCCTAACCTCGCATCAGGAGATTCTCCGCATGATGCGAACTCACTGCCGCGAGGCGACGGCTATCGAGTTCTGGAGCGGATTCTACCAATTTCAGGGCGGCGGCCTCGGGGTAGAAAAAGGGAGCGTAGCTCCCGTAGCACAGCTTGATCTCCGGCACGCGCTCCATCAGGCGAGCCAAGCCGCTCATGCCTTCCAGCATCGCGATGTCAAAATGCACCCCGAGATCAGAGAGTCGGGCCATCAGGATGGTATCGGCAATCGACCTCATGCCATTGAGGAGTTGCAGGCGCAGGCCGGGCAACTTGGTGAGTTGATCGAGAAGTGGAGTGGGATCGACATCCGGAACCGTTGCCGCCGGGTGCTGGGTGCGGATGTCTTCCATGCGGATCGCAATTTGAACGATGAGATCCTTTTGGGCGGCCGCATCGAGCAGGGCGGCAAAGTCGGGATCATCAAGAGTATAACCGTGGAAATTGGGATGCAATCGAATGCCCCGCATCCGATGAACCTGATGAATCCGACGCAGGGTCTCCTGCCAGCCTGAGACCTTGGGATTCACCGCTCCGAAAAGTTGAAACTGTCGGGCAGCGCTTTTGTCAGCCGTGGCCATGATGACGAGGCGCTCGTTGATTCCGTCGTAGTCACGCTGCAACAGGGCTTCGAATGATGAAGCCCATGACGCCATGCTGTGTTGGCTCATCGCGTCCGCAAAGGAAACCACTGATTCCGGATTCTCGTGAGAGGTTTCGAGGGGAAGGTGACGAAAGGGATACTGACCGAGGTAGACATTGGTATCGATCACTGGCGCCTTGGCTTCCTCGACGGAAAGCGATCGCGACAACGACAGGGCACCCGCGGCCAGGGTCGCTGCCGAGCTTTTCAGGAACGAGCGGCGATCGAAACCAGGAGATGGGGAAAGAGCTTGGAATGGCGAGCGTTTCATTGGGTGAGGCCTTTCCCTAGCATGACGGGTTCCAATAGTCGTTTGAGATTTTCTCCCAGAATCAGGGCTTTCTGCGAGGCGGAAATATCAGCCCCGGTCACTTTGGCAAGTTGCGAAGCGAAGGCGCGTCCGGGGGCATCGCTACCAAAGAGCACTCGCTCAGCGCCCAATTCCCTCACCGCCATTTCGGTGACGCCGGCGGTGGGATCGAATCCACCAATCCCCACTGAGATATTGGAAAAATCGCGAATCGCAGGAATGGCGGCTTCCCAGTTTCCGCCTGTGTGACCACAGATCAGCTTCGCCTCGGGATGCCGAATCGCGAGGCGGGCGACATCATCGGGCGTGGATTCTCCGGGAAGGTTGCCGGTGGTCTTGATCCAGGTGTGTTGAAAGATGGGAACGCCGAACTCCATGGCGAGTTCCACGATGGGATCGAGTTCCGGTTCTGAGCAGCGATGGGAAACCCAGAGTTTGACTCCCACCATGGGGCCATCGCGGACGCAGCGCTTCAGTTCGTCGAGGGACTCGGCCTGATGCTTGGGATTCAGATAGACGAATCCCATCATGCGATCCGGATGAGCTTCAACGGCTTCCAGGATGTCGTCGTTCTGCTTTCGAAGATTCTCGGGATCTGGATTGGTGTTCCACTCCACACCCATGTAGCAACAGAATCGCTCAATACCATGGCGGGAACCCACCTCGATGAGGTGGGCTGCTTTTTCAGCTGGAGTTTTCCCGCGCAGCTGGCGCGTGAGGTGCGTATGAAGGTCCCAGGTCACTTGATACGGAAGCATACAGGGAAACGAACGCGCGGCGACCTCAATCTTTGCGGCGAAAATTACTCCCTGCGTTGAATATAGATGACGTTGTGATCGAAGGTGTAGTTGGGGTCGGTGCTCTTCAGCTCACAGGCAAAATAGGCGTGACCGTCGGTGTAGGTCGGGATCTTGTCGGGTTGGCGGAGTAGGGCGGCCGCCAGATGCAGCAGGGCCAGCGGTTCGGGGCGGCTGGTGCGGGTGAACTTGAAACCCGGTCCCGGTGTGAATAGCCGATTCTCGAATCGATTCCTGAGAATGTTGTCTCCCACCTGGCAGGCTTGATCGAGGTAGGCACGGTGACCGGTCTGGCGATACAACTCCAACAGGGCCATGAGGTGAGTGGGGAAATCCGTCGTCGGCTCCGGGGCCAGAGCCATCTCGGTGCCGTCGCGATTGCCGATGTCGCCCAATCCGGCATCGCGGGCAACATTTCTGGCCATCTCCCAGAGGAAAGGGTCACTATCGAGACGCGCGGCGGTGGCGTAGCATAGGAGATAGTCTTCCGATGCCCAGGTGGCAAACCGGGTGCCTTTGGGGCCGAAATACCCATCCCGGGGCATTTCTACGGCCGTCAGGTCGGAGCCGTCCGTGAGCAGTGTTTTGAAAGTGCCTTTTTCGGGATCGTAGGCCTGCCTGCCGATGGCGATGAGGTCTTCGATGGCCCATTTGCGAAAAATCTCCCCGTCTATCCCCAAGGTTTCCGAGAGTCGCATGAGGGCTAATTCCGGTTTTGGCAAGGCGTTGGGATCGAAGATGGTGGCCTCATTCACGAGACTGTCGGGAAAGACATCGCCGAACTGCTCGAAAGCTCGATCGACCTCTTCCACGTTGCTGAACTGATACCCACGCAAGCCGGTTTTCGGATTTCGAGCCGCCACGTAACGCCCCGCGATGCGGCGAGCCCAGGCCAGAGCGCCCTTGTCGCGATCCAAGTGATAGAGCATGCCTGCGCTGTAGTAGAGATCACTCCCCGTATTCACAAAAGTGCGGCCGGCACTGCGGAAATAGACCTCGGCATCCTCGTTGAATTTCTCGTCCCACACTTCGCGGCCGGGGGGCTTGGGGCGGACGACGCTCCCGTGACGATCAAAATCCAGATTCGACCAATCGCGGATGTGGGCCGCCCAAAAGGTTCGAATGAGTTGGGCCGTGGCGTCGGGATCGACCTCCCACATCAATTCGTAGTAGGGGTAGCACGACTTGAGTTCATGCACCGGAGTCCGATTCTTTCCCAGCCAGTGAAAGCGACGACCGACCCATTGTTCGGACTCGGCATCGTAGCAGGTGTGGCCACCCCAGAGGAGCAGACCGTTGGCTGTCTTGAGGTGATCAAACTGGTAGCGCAGGGCATTGATCGCAGCTTCGCGATAGCTCCGGTCGCCGGTCAGTGCCGACATTCCATCCAAGGAACGCAGCAGGTCCTGCTGATTCGCGAGGTTGGACAGAATCCAGCGATGATCATCGTATGACCAGCGAACCGGATCATAGGTGGTCACTTCCAGACCATCCACGAAAAGGGGAGTCGGCGTGCCGTAGTGATCACGACCGAGTTCAAGAATGGCGTCGAGATGATCCCGGACCGCGCCGAGATATCCCTCGGCTTTGGCCACGTCCTCGGGAGGTGGTGGCGGCTGCTTGGGACCGCAACCGAATGTCGTCAGGGTGACAATGAATCCAGCGAGGAGCGCCGCGCCCCATTTCCGTAGACGCGGCTCGGGAATTTCCGTGACCGGTGCAGAAGGGATCATGGATGCTAGGGCACCTGGAAACCGAAAAATTTCAGCGGAACAACCTGCTGAGGTTGTCCTTGAGATCGTCCCACGCCTCTCTCGCCTCGGAGACAAAGGATTCGGCCTCTTCGCTGGCTTCGTGTCCGGCTGCCGTGAGTTTTTCAGCCAAATGTTGAGCCTTAGCGGAGATCTCGTCTTTTCGCACCTTGAGTTCGTCTTCGGCAACGATCGCGGCCAATCCGAGATCGAGGGCGAGGGCGTTGAGTTTCGTCTTCAGTGAATCCGATTTTTCAGAAAGCTCCTCGCGAGCCTCCTCTTCCAAGTGATGCCACTCGCCACAGGCATCGTCGATGGCTTGGTGAATCTTTTCCCGCTGCGATTCGTAGGTGTCGCGGGACTCCATCCGACCGAGGGCAAGCTGCACTCGTAGTTCATCCAGTTTGGTGCGGAGATTGGCGAAGTCGGCGCTGTCTCCGAGTGATTCGCTGACTTTGGTGATTCTTTCGCTCAAGTCGTGCTTGTGCGTCTCGACGTAGTCGATTGCCTCCGCTTTTCCGAGGCTGAGTTGCACGACCAGTTCGTCGAGTTGGCTCTTCAGCGCGTGTAGTAGTCGATTGGGGGTAGATTCCATGATTTCGGGGATTGAAGTCTCCCCTGAACCTATCGCATCCTCACTCGAATTCGAAGCCTCATTCTGGTCCTCGCTTGCGTTTCCTTCGTCACCCGTTGCCGGAGAATCGTTTGCGACTTCTTCAGAATCGGCGGCTTTTCGCGGGCTGGCCAGCAGGGCCGCCACTTCTTCCTGCACCTTGCCGAGATCGTCGAGCTTCAGTTCCGGATCGGCGATCATGAAGACCTCGCCTGAGGTCTTGTGCTCGTAAAAAATGAGTTTGCCCGACTCGGTGATCTTTTCGTCCACCGGTTTCAGCGTCTTTTTTCTTTCCAGCATCAGGGCCAGAATGTAGCGGGCATTTTCCGTGGTCGGATCTTCCTCGTCGATCATCCGGCGCAGCATCGCCTCGGCGGATTCGTGCTCCATCCCATCGGACTTTTTCGCCTCGACCACCGGGGCTTCGTAGGTCGATTTCCAAAAAGAAAAGGGCGGGGGATCGAGGTTCTTCAGGATCAGGGGCCAATGCTTGATCGAGTAGTCGCGGCGGACGTAGCCATCAGAGCGCGGATCGACAAAAATACAGGTGTAGAACTCCTCACCGTCTTCGAAGGTATCACCGGTGTAGCAGCATTGGTGGGAGCGGGAGCGGATTTTCCAATCCTGAACGATAGCCATGAGGAAACGGAGAAAAATGAAGAAAGTGGGGTGGCGAAACAGCGGGGTGGGGTGGGGCAGATCAAACCGACGATGAGCCTGCTGTCAATGCCGGGCTGCTCTACGCCATGGCTCTTCTGCCCTTGCGGAGCTTCCACCGATTGAGCAGCGCCTTGGGCGTCGGTAACTCCCGGTTTCGGGCGCGTGCCCACAGCAGGACTGCGCCGACACTGGCAAAAATGAAGTCAGTTCCCCAAGCAGCGACCACCGGAGGCAGATAGCCGCCCTGACCCGCCGCGACGAGACTGCCGCTGAGAACGTAGATCAGGGCAAAAATCACGATGGATGCCGCCACGCCGCCGAGCACCCCGCGCCGCGAATACACGATTCCCAGCGGGGCCGCGATCAAGACCATGACCAGGCAACTGAGTGGTTCGGCCCAGCAATACCACCAGTTCGTCCGAAATGGAGCCAGCGATCTCTCGTCGTAGTCGGGGTTCGACTTCAGGTAAGTCGTCAGTCCGGGAATGCCGAGGAACTCCGGATTCTGCGAGGAACTGAGCACCTTCCACGGCGTCTCCCGCCAGCCGGGAATGGTGAGGAAATCCCACGACTGAATCCTCGGGATGCCATCCTTGTCGTAGGTGTAGGTTTTTCCGTTCGAGAGCCGCCATTCACGCGCACCGAAGAACCACTTCGCCGAGGTGGCTCGAAAGGTCACCACCAGATGGCCTTCGCCGTCGAACTGGCGAATGGTCAACGAGCGCATCTCCCGCTTCCGCAGGTCGAAAGGGACGCGTCCCACGAACCAGGTCCGCTTGTCGACCTCGTTCACGTGCATCCACGCGATCTTGGCCCAGGGGTTGTCGAGGCTTTTCCTCTTTTTGTCGCCGCGCCTTTTTTCGGCGTTCTCCTGGTTGATCTGTTCCAGCATGGCCTTCTTGTAGCCTTCGGATCGCGGAGCCCATTCGTATTTGAACACCAGACAGATCAGGGAGGCGTAGATGCCGCAGATGAAAAGCGGACGCAGCACCCGCATCATGCTGCGTCCCGCGCCCAGCATGGTGATGATCTCGTTGGACTTCGACATCTGGCTCAGGGAATAGAGCAGCGAGAGCAGCAATGTCACCGGCATCACGAACAGGATCATGAAAGGCAGCTGAATGACGTAAAATTTCAGCACCGTTCCCATGTCCGTGCCAACGAGATTCGGCGCATTGTCCGTCAGGTCGGCGATGAGCCAGATCGCCACAAAGCCGATCAGACAGAAGGAAAAAGGCGTCAGGAAATTGCGCACCACATACTGATCCAGCAAGGTGGAGCGAAAATGAATCCACGCGGCAATGGGAAAACTGAGCACGAAAAGGCCGATCAGGATCAACTTCCCGGCATAGGCGACCTGCGATGGCTGTTCTCCATTGAAGCCCTTGCCGAAAAGCTCTGCCTGGCTGATGGCAAAATCCGTCGGCAACCAGGCCACCAGCACCCCGAAGGCAGAAATCCAGAGTGCTGTCTGAAAAATCCGCGCCCGAGTTTTCGCAGACTGACGGCGACGCAGCAGCAGCGAATAGAGAAATCCGGCATCGGCAATGATCGAGCCGATCGCCATCACGATGGAAGGCGTCCTCGGCGGCAAATCCTGTTCCGCCGCCTTGTGTTCGGCGATGTCGGCTGTCACCCGGGCGTGTTCAGCCTGGAATTCGGTGAGCGTGTTATACCAAGTCGAACTCAAGACCACCACTACCACGCCCAGCAAAATCTGAAGAGACAGTGCCTTGTTATCCAAGTGTTGCATCCGCTTGCCGATCGCGCCGGTGAAGCGTTTGATAAAAGAGCGTTTTGGCGATGGCGCAGCCATGAGGGCGGAGTCGGCCCCGGAGGGCTGGCGAGGAACAGAAAATTAGGAAATCCGAATCTTCCCATAGTGGCCGAAGGCATGCACGCGGTCAAGCGCTGGCAAGTCCCATCACATCGCGGTTGCTCCGGTCCGGTTTTCGCAGTAATCCCATGGCGGTGATCTCTCTCTCCGAAAACTCCCACGGCGCCACGCTGGCCGATGCGATGTCGACGTTTTTCGGCGAGACCGGCGCGTTGTCGCAGCTCGAGGACTTCGAATACCGCCCCGAACAGCAGCAGATGGCCGTCGCCGTGGCTCGCGCGCTGGAGGAAAGCCACCCGCTCATCGTGGAAGCCGGCACCGGCGTCGGCAAATCTCTCGCCTACCTCGCTCCCGCCGTGGAACTCGCCCTGCGGCAAAAACGCAAGGCCGTCATCTCCACCCACACCATCAATCTCCAGGAGCAACTCATCGGCAAAGACATCCCGCTGCTCAGCCGAGTGCTCGGCAAGCCCTTCCAGTCCATCCTCATGAAAGGACGGCGGAACTACGTGTGTCCCAATCGACTCGAGTCCGCCATGCATGCGGGGGGCGATCTCTTTTCCTCCTCGGATCGCGAGGAGATGGAGGGCATCTGGGAGTGGGCCCAGACCACCAAGGACGGCAGCCTCAGCGATCTCGATTTCCAGCCCAGCCCCCGCGTCTGGTCCCAGGTGTGCAGCGAACCCCACATCTGCACCGTCAAACGCTGCGCCCCCAGCGGGAAATGCTTTTACCAGCAACTGCGCCGCCGCGTCATCGAGGCCGACGTCGTCGTGGTCAATCACACCCTCTTCTTCACTCTCCTCGCCGGACAGCCGGAATTCGTCGACGGCGGGGCCGGGAACGGCTTCCTCTTTCCCAACGACTTCGTCATCTTCGACGAAGCCCACACCCTGGAGCAGATCGCAGCCAAGCAGCTCGGGCTCAATCTCTCCCAGGGCGGGCTGCGCTTTGAACTCAATCGACTCTACAATCCCAAGAGCCGCAAAGGCCTCTTCCAGCTCCTCGGCGATACCGAAGGCCGGCGCGAGGCCACCGAACTTCACGACGAGATCGATGCCTTTTTCCAGGATGTCGAAAAATCCTGCCAGTTCGGCAGTTGGGGACGCGAATTCCGGGTGCGGCATCCCGAACTCGTCGAAGACACCCTCGGTGCCGGACTCATTGCCGTCGCCAAGCGGGCCAAGGCCATGGCCGAAAAGCTCAACAACGAAGCCACCCGCAACGAACTCAACGACCTCGCCCGTCGCCTCGGCGAAGCCCGCGTCGCCCTCTCTACCTTTCTCGATCAGGAACTCGACGAATCCGTCTACTGGGTCGAAAAAGGCGGCGATGGCGGCCCTTCCATGTCGCTGAATGCCGCGCCCTTCAACGTTGCCGAACTCCTGCGCCCGCTCTTTTTCGAAAGCGGACGCGCCTGCGTCCTCACCAGCGCCACCCTCG
>JAGROX010000139.1 GCA_020440025.1 Verrucomicrobiia bacterium | reverse complement strand
GTCTGCGGATAATTCAGCGCGGCGACGGCGTCCTTGAGCCGCAGATAGTCGGGTCGAAAATCGTGTCCCCACTGCGACAAACAGTGCGCCTCGTCCACGGCGAACAGGGCAATGTCCACCTGCTTGAGCGCATCGGTAAAACTCCGGCTCCGGAAACGTTCCGGCGCCACATAGACCAGCTTGTAGGCTCCCTGACGCAACTGCGAGATGCGTTCCTGCTGTTCGCCGGGTGACAGGGTGCTGTTGATAACGGTGGCCGCAATGCCTTTGCGTGCGAGGGCGTCGACCTGATCCTTCATCAGCGCGATCAGCGGACTCACCACGATGGTGACGCCATCCATGACGAGGGCGGGCAGCTGATAGCAGAGCGATTTTCCGCCGCCGGTCGGCATCACCACGAGCGAATCGCGACCAGACAGCAGCGCCGAGACGACACGTTCCTGACCATCTTTGAACTCGGAAAATCCGAAGTGTTGTTCCAATGCCGCCCGCGCATCACGAGTCGTGGCGGGGATTTCCGGGCTGGCGGTGGCGGCGTCGGATGGCATACAGCTGAATTTTTGAACAGGAATCCCGAAAGATCAACGAAAAGGAGCGCTGGCTTGCTCAAGCCAGCGAAATGAGGGCCATCGACTAGCGCTCGGCGGGCGGGGCGATGGCGGGGGCGTCCTGAGATTGTTGAAGTTTCTTGCGGGCGGCCTCCAGTTCGTTCTTCTGCTCGGTGAGCGATTTTTCGAGATCGGCCACCGCCTTCGAGGCCTCGGCTTGAGCTTTGACACCGGCGGCGACTTGTTGCTGCAGGTCACCGAGTTGGGCCTGTAGACCGATCTTTTCCTGCTCTAGAGTCGCGATCTGCATTTCCAGTTTGGCCGGACTGCGGCTCGAACTTTGAAGTGATTTCTCGAACTGTTTGTAGCCGACCAGAAAACCGCCTGCGCCCACGGTGGCGAGAGCAATCAGGAATCCGATGCCAATGAGCACTGCCTTCATGGCGTCATCATAACATCAAATCAGGTCAACAATCGACCCGAAATCGGCGTCAAAGAGGCGCTTGTAGGTGTGGGCGGCCACGCTGTCGGTCATTCGGGCGATGGCATCGCAGATGAGACGCGCTCGGATGGCTTGAGTGTTGCCCTCGGCGAAAATCACGGTCTCGATCTCTTCGGGCAGCACCCGAAAATGGTTCGGTCCCGGGCGATCGCAGACGATGTAGAGGTTGGCCAGCACCTCGAAGAGTCGCGTCACGGTGTAGTCGGCCTTGTGATCCAATTGCTGAAGCTGGTGGGATCGAAACACCAGTTCATAGGCGAGGTTTTTGTAGAGGTGACACTCGGCGCGAATCGCCGGATCGACACTCAGGCGATACCGGTAGCGGGCGGTGGCGTCGGAGAGGAAATTCTCGGGACCCTGCTCCAAAGTCGCCGCGGCGATGAAGTCGCCGATCTTGCGATTCATCCGAGCCTCCACCCGATCGCGGCGAATGGCTTTGAGGAGGTCGGTGAGATGTTCGGCTTCCGTTCCTGCCACGGCGTTGTTTTCTGCCCAACGTTCGATTTTACCGATGGTGATGAACCCGGCGTTGATGCCATCGGCCACGTCATTCAGCGAGTAGGCGGTGTCGTCGGCCCAGTCCATCACCTGACATTCGATCGACTTGAATCCGTCGCGAGTGTCTCCCGCTGGCAAGTGGTCGGGAAAGGTGCGTCCATCGAGCACGAAGTTCAGTTCATCCGACTGATCGCCGTAGAGGAAATGATTCGGTGGATCGATGAGGTCGGGATAGAGCGATTTGTATTTCAACACCGCGTCCATCATCGCCCGGGTGGGATTCATCCCGGCGCGTTCGTTGAAAATCGTGTGGGTCAAAAGGCGCAGCGTCTGCGCATTTCCCTCGAATCCGCCCCAGGGCTTCATCAGCCGGTGCAGGGTGCGCTCCCCGGTGTGGCCGAAGGGCGGATGGCCGATGTCGTGGGCGAGACAGGCGGCTTCGACCAGATCGGGATCGATGAAACGTTCGTCGCTGAGTTCGGGACTTGTTGCTCGGAGGCGGGCGCAAATGCTGCGGCCGATCTGGGCCACCTCAATGGAATGCGTCAGGCGGGTCCGATAAAAGTCATACTCCCCCGAGAGAAACACCTGGGTTTTGCTCTGAAGCCGTCGAAAGGCGGACGTGTGAATGATACGATCGCGATCAATCTGGAATGGCGTGCGATAATCGCCGCCGTCCGTCCGCGCCCGATCAGGAGCGCGGGTGGCGGTATCGAACTCGCCGTAAAAGGTGTTCCGCATGAGATGAGAGATTGTCGGGAGCATCGCCGGAGGAAGAAACCTCCCGCACGCCACCTCTCCCGCCTACCATGAACCGGAGTCTGTCGCAATGCTCAATCCGTCGGTGTCGGCTGAACCCACCAGAAACGTCCCTGTTGCTGAAAGCTGCCGAACACCGATTCCAGGGCGCCCACGACTCCCTCTCGATAGGCGTGGTCGGCGTCGTCACCACAGATGATACCGCCATCCCTCAGGTGTGGTAGCCAAGCCCGCAGGTCGGTCTCGACCTGTTGACGCTCGTGCCCGGCATCGATGTAGATGAGATCGGCGGTTTCAGTGAAGGTTTGGGCCACCTCCGCGCTTTTTCCTCGGATGGGCGTGATGAATTCGTCGAAGCCCATGGCGTGAATGTTGGCCAGGAACTGTTCGTAGTGAGGCGCGTCCAGTTTCTGCAGCCGCATCAGGTCCATGGAGAAATGGTCCACACAGAACAGACGTCCCTTTCGCGCCGCCATCAGTCCGGCCAGGATGGGAGTGCTGCCGGTGCCGAGATAGCTCCCCACCTCGACGCAGAGGCGGGCCTGGGATTTCACCACGCATTCGCAGAGCCCTTTGACGACATTGTTGTCGAGCATGACCTGGGCATGCGGCTGAAAAGGGAGGGAATGTGACGTACTCATTTTTCTTAGACCCAGGTTTCCAGATTGAGGTGATGTCGGCAGATGACATCGGGAACGAGAATTACCGGCGTGTCCTGCTCATGAAGCGCCCAGACAAAGGACCAGTCGTGTCCGGTGCTGCGGAGGAGTCCGTGGTTCCACTCGGTTCGAAAACGGGTGCCTCGGAGAAGGTCGCGGAGCACCATGAGACAACCGGTGCCGGTGAGATGAACGGGAAACGGAGAATTGGGAAGGTCCTGCAAGTGGACGACCCGGTTTTCCCGGACATGGGCGGCAATCCAGTGCGTGCTCGGTTGGTGGCGAGTGCGGTAACATCCGCCCACCGCGGGTCGGGGACCTTTTGGTGACTGAAGCAGTTCCCTCAGCAGAGTATCACAGGCGGTTTCGGGAACGATGATGTCGTCTTCGATAAACCAGACGATGTCTCCGCTCGCACGAGTCAGCGCTTCATTGCAGGCGCTGGCGAGAAACTCGGCGGTGGCTCGTCGATCGGGTCGACGATGCTCGGTGGAGACACCGCGGTGGACCCGGCGAACCTGAAAGGAATCAAACACATCGGGTAGGGTAAGCGAGTGGAGATTGATCCCCTCGACGCTATCATCGAGAATGAGCAGCTCCGCTGATTTCTGCGCCTTCTTCAGTGAATCTGCCACCGCTTCGATCCACGTCGACTGGAGATCATCGATACGTCCGCTCCAAATGGTGGCCACGGTGAGACTGGCCGCATGTCGCCTGACCAATCCGTTGAGGGCTGGCCTGTCATGCTCTCGTTCTCGTTCGCTCCAGTTGTTGCCATGCACGCGATAGCGAAGCATGGCGCGTGATCGGGCGTGACTTCCGTTGCGAGTCAGACGCAGCGCCAGATCCCAATCGAACATCGTATCGGCGGGATTGCCCCGCCAGCCCGTCGCCGTCAAAAAAGCTTCGCGACGCATCAGGCTGCAGGTATCCGCATAATTGGAGCGCCACAGGCGAGCGCGATCGGCCTCGGGAGGGTACCACCTTCCGTCGGGAAAGTGTTTTCGCCTGCGGGCGACCTCCTTCTCTTCGCCAAAAAATTCCTTCGCCGGATAGACGAAATCATGGGCCACGCCGATGTCCTCAAGCATGAGGGCCAAGTAATCCGGAGGCAGGACGTTGTCGCTGTCCACAAACAATAGCAGGGAGCTGATCGTCATTTTCAGCCCTTCCATGCGGGCACCGCTCATGCCCAGATTCTGTGGCAGTCGCATGGCCTGCAATCCCTTGGGAGAGAAGGTCGCGGCAATCTCCATGCTGTCGTCGCTTCCGGCGTCGTCGATGTAGACCACTTCATCTGGTGTGATCGATTGGGCAAAAACACTGTCGAGGCACTCTTTCAAATAGCGCCCGTCGTTCCGACCAATGACGATGACGGCGACACTGTCGTGAGTTCGCAGGTGAGTCATCCTTGGTGGCTCGGCGGACACCTTTTCCTGAACTCGCCGATTCTGGGGAGTAGGCACCGTTAGGACGAGAGTGCCATCGGATCGAATGGAGGCGGTGGATGGCGGGTGCGCTCCCTTCCCCTCGCGATGCCGTTCGACGGCGGATGAGGCGGTCACTTTTTCGCCCGGAAAATCGGAGGAAGAACGCTGACCGTTGAGTCCGGCTTTTGGCCAGAGGGTCGAGTGATTTCCGATGTGTTCCGCCAGACTGGGGGCGTGGAGATAGAATTCGCGACCGCTTCGCCGACACCAGTCGCCGACCACGGAATCGACATTTCGTTTTCCCTCGAAGAGCCCATTGAGTCGGTGATCGATCACCCGAGAGTCGGCCAGCAGAGCGCGGGCGGAGGCGTTGGAAAACACGAATGCCTGGGCTCCCCAAGCGTTCCATCCGAGATCCGCCTGGAAAAAACCGGTGCCCGTCTTCGCGGCGAGATGGCTCGGGGTGTGCAGCGAGATCACGCCCGGTTTGGGCCCCGGCCAAAGGTGTTCCTCCAGATAGTCGCGCAGCCCTCGGCAGAAAATCACATCGTCCTGCACCATCAAATAGGCGTCCGCCAGAGGCTCACGAAGATGCAGCTCACTCAGGGCTAGGAGAAAATTTCCCCAAGCTCCCAGGGCGGTCCCTTGTCGCGAGATGAGTTCGGTTGGGTTGTTGTTTCGTCGCGCAGCCCCGGTTTGAGTTCCGGGTTCGGCGAAGAGGTAGATGAGATCTTCCCATCCGGCAGATCGAAGCGATTTCAGGGTTCGTCGCAGTGTCGATTTCTCCCTCGGAGCGGTGGTGACGCCAACGACCCAGGTTTCCACCGCATGTCGGCCCGATCCCGGCGTGTAGTCGCCGCAGGCTTGGCAACCGCGAATCGTGGCGTTGGCGTGGCGCGGATGATGACAGGCGAAAACCTTCTGTCGGACGTTGCCTCGGCAAGTTTTGCAGGGTTGTTCGCCAATCTGCAAGCCGAGGTGACGGCATTGGCTTGAATAGGGAGGCGCGACGGCGGAAAGCGCGCCTCCAGTCATCGCCGGAATGTTGATGGTGGGTAGATTGTCGTTCACCAGAGACTGGAGAATCTCCACTTTCTCCAAATCGCAACCCGGCATGCCGCCAGCCTTCTTGATTTTGCTGAGGATCGGATACAGGAGAGACGCCAGCAGCCCGTTTGGTTTCTCTGGTTTCGGCTCCCTCTGGCGACAGCAGAGTCCGCATTGATCGGGCCGAACCCGTAGCAAGGATTCATCGCCAATCCCGGTGATTTCCGAAAGGAGGCCACAAAAATGAGAGGGGGTGACTTCGTCTCCGGACAACCGCAGTCGATGGACGCAATCGTCGGGAATGCGGGTCTGATTCATGCTGAACCAAAATGGCGAAACTCCTGTTGTCAGGATTCTTCGCTACACAAATTTAGAGGTTTCTCCCGAGTGAGCGGGGACGCAGCATCGCCAGAAATAGCAACCATTCATCATATCCAATCTCTCGAGTTGCTCGGGGGTAAACAGAATCTTGTCGTCAGGCTCCTGACAGCCATCGGTACAATGATTTTCGATAGGTTTGGCGATTCCATCGAGGACATGATAGAGAATTCTACCGCAATGGCAGTCGGTTTCATCAGGTGGACAGGATGCGACGTTGTCGAATGTCTTTTTACCTTTGTTTCCGGTGCAATCAGAATTCGTGTTCATGGCTTGAATTCAAGTATGTTTGGGTTTCTCGTTAGTCGTGTCAACGGTTTTCGCTGGTCGGTAGCGATCTCGCCAGTCGCATGCCTGCCTGAATATTTGAATAGTTGACGGCGACGTGAGGGACACCGTTGCCAGCCAGTTGAGATCGGATGGAGGTATAATCTTTACCCAGTAGATAGCTGTGGGGGATTGAATTCACCGAAAGTTGAAACCAGTCGTGGGTCCACTCGCTGGCGTTGCCGAGGGTATCCCAGAGTCCCTGTTCATTGGGAAACATGGCGCCAGTCAGTTGGGCATGGTCGCCAGCGTTGGCGGCCAGCCATCCATAGCGAGTCGCGCAGGAGAGGGCGGAACCAAAATCCCACCGAACATCGTTGGATGAACTGTTGGCGGCGTGCCACTCGTCCTGGGTGGGGAGCCGATACCCAGTCTTCTGCGCGACTTCCTTCACGGGGGTGTAGACGTATTCTCCCTGTTTTGTGTAGCTCCATTCCTCTTCGGGGATCCCTTCACTGGTCGAAACAAATTGTGCGTATTCGATCGACTCGATCCATGACAGGGCGGTCACGGCTGCCTTGGGATCGGTTGCGGGGTTTTCAAGATACTGATGTTCCCGCCTCAGTCGGCGATACTCCTCCAGAGTGATCTCACGAGCGGCGATGGCAAAGCGATGGCCATCCTCCATCTCGACGATTCTCATGTCCACCTTTGATGGCGTGATCCACCAGCCGAAACCTGGACGTGGAAGCGGCGTCATCGGCAGAGTCTCGTCAAGTTCTGCCAAAGTCTTGTCCAGAGACCAACGCTTCATCAGGGTGGTGATCGATGAGTGAACTCCGCCATCGGGATCGGTGGTGTATTGTTTCCGCAGCCAGGTCACGGACTCCTCCTGCAGCGCGGCTGGCAACGATGACAGAGGATAGCCACTCAAGGTAAGGAGCAAAGCCTGGCGTTTTCCCGGATCGGTCTCGATGAATAATCGCTCCGCAATCCGTTCCGGAGGCAGGCCGGTGTTCGCTGCATTGAGGATGATAAAGGTACGCAGAGTGCGGTCAGAGCTGCGATCCAGTGCCGACCAGAGGGGTTCTGCAGCTCCGAGACTCGCCCTTGCCAGCAGGGTGTTGGCGTGCCCGATGTAGGTGGCCTCTTCGGCATCCGTGAGAACGCTGGAATTGCTGCCCAAGCCTTTTGGTAGAGAAGGAAGCTCGGAATTCTCCAGTAACTTGTGGGCACCCGAATGAGGCCGCAGTGCCTTCACGAGCAGAGGTACCGATGAAGGCGGGAAAATCTTGAAAAGCCGGGCCAGGGTCGCGGGATCTTTCGAGTGAAGGCTTGCGAGAGCTTGGGCAATCCCGCGTTTTTCGGAGTTATCCTGGGAAGAGGCCAGTTCCTTTTCGAGAATTGGGGAAAGACGTCCTCTCAACGGTCGGAGAAAAGCGGCCCATTCCGAGATCTCATTCACCGAGGTGAGTAGCCAGGTGACGGCATCGTTCTCCACTTGGGTAAGGATGGGGCTCTCCCGTTGAAAGTTGGCCAGAGCGGCAAAGGCGCGAAGCTTGCGCCCGTTGGTGGCGACCTCGTCCCCGAGTACCTCCTGGAACGCAGACGTGTGTACGCCGGGCAGGTCTCTCAGCGCTTCGAGGATCGCTCCAAAAGTCCGGTCATCAACGTCCAGCATGGCATCCGTGAGGGGATCGAAATGAGAAGGATCCGATTTCGCCAGGGCGAGACGGGCATTCAGTCCGGCGACGGTGTCGATGGGTTCATTCGCCGCGGCCTGAAGTTCGGCCTCTGCCCATTTCATCCAGGGAGATCCATTGGTCAGGATTCCCGCGACGGCTTCGGGTCTGGAGGTCAGGACTCTTTTGGCCAACTCTCTGCCGTGTTCGGCGCCTCGGAAGTGATGAATGGCGAAGCTCATTGCAATGAGGGTCGCCAGAGAGCCGAAGCCCCACATGCGGGCTTTTTTCATCCCCGCCTTCATCCACTCGGCCTCGATCTGCGTCCAACGCCATCGCTTGGTGAGCATCCGAAGCCGCAGCCACTCCAGCACTCTGGGCAGCCGTGATAGTTCCGGGCGCTGATGCCATTCCCAGGCGCGTTCGCCCAGCGAAATCTCGGCCCTTCCCTGGAGGGTTTCCGCCTTGCGGGACAAGAGCCAGTCCCTCAGCGCGGGAACCATGTGGTCGTGAGTGAGTTGCCAGGAGGATTTTCCGTCGGTGGTTTCCGAGGAGTCCACCGGAGTGATCAGACGCAGGTCGGTGTCCAATACCCGAAGCAACTCCTGAAAAGATTTCATCTGACCGCTGTAGCCGGATGCTTCCAGCATGGCCGACTGTTGGCAGACCGGGCCCCTCACATCTCCGGCTTCGGGCACGAGCAGTTGGAGCACCTGTCGGGCGGCCTTTTCGTGAATGCGATTCGGTCCCTGAGCTCCGGGACCGCGAAATGACTCCTCGAGAAACGTCACCGCGACGCCACCGACACCGCCCACGCGACGCAGCGAGGCCACGGTCCACTCGCGACTGCGAAACATGTCGGCGAACAGAGCCAGCCGCACGGGAGACGTTCGCCGACCTTCCTCGAGACTGCGGATCGATTGCTGGATGAATTCCCTGGCTTCCTTGGAAAGAGGGATCGACGGGTCTTCGGGCAGGCAGCGATAGGCTCGTCCGAAACTCTCGAGAACCTTCTCCGCATGACGTCGCTCGAAAAGATCGACCAAGGCGCTGTTGCTGCTGTCCAGTTCCACATCCGCTTCCGCGAGCAGTCGGCTGACGCCGCGCCAGAAATCGTCCCGCACCAGCAGCAGCGCCTGAACATGGATGCCATCGCATTGCCTCAGCGCGTTGACGAGTTCTTGCCCTTCGTCGCTTTCTGGCGTTTCGGTGGCGCGAAGCCATTGCTCGAATTGATCGATCACGATTAGGAGCTTGTCTCCTTTTCTCAGAAACTTGCCGGTGCGCAGTCTTTGAATCAATCCCGCCGGGGTGGAGGTGTCCGCGGGTAGTCCGGGAAACTTCAGGCGCAAGCCGCTGGTGAGTCGTTCCACATTTCCCGAATCGCGAGATTCGTGATAGAGCACCGTCACGTGACTGGCGCATCGTGGCAGCAGTCCGGCTCGGGCCAGTGATGATTTCCCGCATCCGGAAGGGCCGTAGATCACGCCCACTCGAAAGGCGAGTTGGGCATCATGGCTCTCGATGCGTTTTTTCCAGAAGCGCAGACTCTCCGGGAGACCGAGTCGATCCCGGGGGCCTGGCACGAGCGCGAGGAAAAACTCGGCGTCGCCATCGTCGAAGGCACGAAGTCCGCGCGGCACGATGCGAGGTTTGGTCGAATGTGGTTCGGTGAGAATCTCCACCGTTTCGGCGGCGGCACGAGGATTGGCCGGCAACGTAGGCACCTCCATTGCCATCGTGGTCGCAGTGGGAGGAGCCAGGTTTCCCTTGACCGTCTCCGCGATCGTGATCAACCAGTTCCGCAGATCGTCGGCCATCTCGGTGGCCTGTGAGTATCTTCCCCTGAGGTGCTCAGCCATCGCTTTGGCACAGATGCGTTCCAATTCTCTGGGCACGCTTGGTGTCACCTGACGCACCAAGGGCGGACCACCGGCGTCGAGAATGTCCAGATGTGCGTGCAGCGAGGTCGCCGGGTAGGCTGGCTTTCCCGTCAGCAGGTAGTAGAAAACCACTCCCAGACTGAAGAGGTCAGATCGACCGTCAACGAGGTGATCTTCGCCTCTCGCCTGTTCAGGACTCATGAAGCCGGGTGTGCCTGTCGCGAAATTATCTCCCGTCAATTCATGCCAACTGCGGGCCAGACCGAAATCCAACAGCATCGGTTTGCCGTCACCGGTCAGAATGATGTTGGCGGGCTTCACGTCGCGATGCACCACGCCGAGTTGGTGGGCGTGGTGTAGTGCCTCGCAGAGGCCGATGATCACCTTGGCGGATTCGTCGAAAGTGAAACGCTGCTCCATCAAATGGTCGCGCAGCGTCTTGCCTTCGATGTAACGGGAGACAATGCAGTAGTCCCCGGTCTCGGATTCCGTGATGTCGTAGATGGGGACAATGCCCGGATGATCCATCTTGGCTACCATCCGTGCCTCGGTGAGAAAGGCGGTTTCCTCGGCGAGCGTGGAGCCTTCGGTGTCAGGAGAAGCGCGGCGCAGGAGTTTCACGGCCACCTGGCGCCTCAGCAACTCGTCCTCCGCCAAGAGCACACGTCCAAATCCACCGCGACCGATCTCTTCGATGATGCGATAGCGACCAAGTTGTTCTGGGACCTCGGCATCGGACCAGTATTGCCCCAGCAAACTGCGAACCGCCAGGCTTCCCAATCGCTCCGGGCGATCAGACCCGCTTCCGTCAGGTCTCCCTTCGGATGATGGGTTCGGGGTTCGATCAGGAGGATTCATCGGCTCTGGGCATTGTTGAGGAATCTCAAAGCGGATGCCATGCTAAAATAACGTGAGGGAGCAAGCCTCCGTTGTCAGGTTGATCTGCATTCTTCCTGTCCGCCATTCAACAGGGTTAGGTTAACTGCTTAACCCTGTTAGGTTCGTGGCTTTTTTCCAATATTTTTCCCAAAACTTCTCATGCTGGCACGCCTGATGCTTTTCACAGAATAGCCTGCGAGACACGTCTTGCAGTCGACCAGAGGGTTGAAACAACACCAGTGCAGCCCGATTAGCGATAAAGTTTGCAGGTTTTATGGGGGTTTTTCCTGCGCTTTGCTGATCGGGCTGCATGCTGTACCGGCGGCGCCCCGATTCGATGCGCATGGGATGCGAAAATCTTTGCGTGATGACGCCGCTTTCAGTCGTAATCTCTCGGAGCGTTATTAATACGATGTCACTAGGCCACCTGCCAATCCCTTCCATCGCTGTCGCGGCGACGATCTTGACCCTGACTGTGTCCGGGCAGCGGAGTTCCCATGCCGCGGATGCTGCTGCGGGTGAGGCTTTCGCGCCGGAGCAGATCGAGTTTTTTGAATCAAAGATTCGCCCGGTATTGGCCGAAAGTTGCTACGAATGCCACACGGGTCGCAAGGCGAAGAATGGGCTGCAACTTGACTCCCGGGCGGGATGGCTGAAGGGCAGCGACTATCGGAAGATCGTGAGCCTCGAAAAGCCGACCGAGAGTCTGGCATTGTTGGCGGTAAAACATGCCGGTGCCAAGGCCAAGGTCGAGAACATGCCCGGGAAAGGCGAAAAACTCTCGGACGAATCAATCGCGGAGTTGGAGAAATGGATCGCCATGGGGTTGCCCTGGCCGGAGGACAAGGAGCAACTGACTCAGGAGCGAACCAAAGGCGGCAATCACTGGTCTTTTCAGCCCATGGTGAAGCCGGAGATCCCGGCAGGTTTTTCGGGAAACCCCATCGATTTCTTCATTGATCAGAAACTGAGCGAGGCGGCTCTGAAACCGGCGCCGAAAGCGGATCGATCCACTCTTTATCGGCGGGCGCATTTCGATCTGCTGGGATTGCCGCCGAAATTCGATGAGGTAAAGAAATTCGTCGAGGATCCTCGTCCCGACGCCGAGGTTTGGCCTGAGTTGATCCATCGTCTGCTGGCTTCGGCAGCCTATGGCGAGCGTCAGGCAAGGCATTGGATGGATGTGGCCCGCTACTCCGACACCCGGGGCTACGAGGCTGGAGGTCGTGAACGGCGATTTGTTTACAGCTATGCTTATCGCGATTGGTTGATCCGCTCGTTCAACGAAGATTTGCCCTACGATCAGTTTGTTCTTTATCAGCTCGCCGCCGAGCAGCTGGTGGATCGCAACAAACCCGAGGAGTTGCCAAATCTTGCCGCACTGGGATTCCTGACATTGAGCAAAAATGGGAATCAGGAAGAGGTGAATGCGGATCGCATTGATACGACTTTCCGCGGTCTCCAAGCCTTGACGGTTGGTTGTGCCCGTTGCCACGATCACAAGTCCGATCCCATCGGGACGGTCGAGTACTACGGGTTTTACGGCATTTTCGCGAATTCACTCGAGCCGAAGGAGGCACCTGTGATCGGTCAGCCAAAAGCTGGTCCGGAGTACGATCAATACCTCAAGGATTTGGCGGTGAAACAGAAGGTTGTCGACGACTTTCTGGAACCGAGGCTGGCAGAGTTGGCCAAGAAGTTTCCAGAGCTTTCCACCCGCCGCGATCAGCTGATGGGGAAACTGGAGCGTGAGGATCGGCGAAAGTTGTCAAACTTGGAGCGGGTCGTCGACAAGTTCATCGCCGATGCCAAGATGGAGCCGGACAAGGCTCTCATTCTGGAGGATCGGGCCAAGCCCATTGATCAGCCGGTGTTCATTCGGGGGAGTTCCTCCCGCCGAGGAGATATCGCGCCGCGTCGATTCCTCAGTGTGGTCGGAGGTGAGGACCGACCGACCTTTCAGACGGGCAGCGGTCGATTGGAGCTGGCTCAAGCCATTGCGGATCCGAAGAATCCTCTGACGGCCCGCACCATCGTCAATCGTGCATGGGCACAGCATTTTGGTGAAGGGTTGGTGAGGACGGTCAGTGACTTTGGCATCGAGGGCGACAAGCCGAGTCATCCCGAGTTGCTCGATTGGATGGCGATCTGGTTCGTGGAGAATGGCTGGTCGATGAAAAAGCTTCATCACCTCATCCTCACCTCCGAGGCGTGGCAGCGATCATCCACGCATCCAGACCAAGGCAAGCCCGGTGCCAATTTTGCCGTTACCGATGCGGAGAATCGTCTGCTATGGCGTCAGAATCGCCTTCGGCTTGATTTTGAGCAAATGCACGACGCGCTCCTCGATGTGGCAGGCAACCTGAATCCCAAGGTCTACGGCCGGTCGGTCGAATTGCTGAAGCCGCCTTTCTCCGACAGGCGGGCCGTTTACGCTTTCATCGATCGCCAGAATATCGATCCGACCTTTCGGATTTTCGACTTTTCCAATCCTCAGGAACACACTGGCAAGCGCCCCCGCACCTCGATTCCGATGCAGGCGTTGTTCATGATGAATGGTCAGTTCATTCAACAACAGGCCGCTGGATTAATCGCTCGTGAAGAAGTGAAAAGCGCCGCCACACCCGAGGCGAAAATTGAAGCGCTGCACCGGGCGGTTTTGGCCCGAGGCGCGAGCGAAAGTGATCGTCAATTGGGCGCCAAGTTCATTCAACAGATTGATCAGACTTTGGCGTCGCTGAGCGCCAGTCAGACGCTGACGGATTGGGAATACGGTTTCGGCGGGGTCGACCCGGAGACTCAGGAGGTGACTTTCCGTCGATTGGAGACCTGGACCGAGGACCGTTGGCAGGCGGAGAAGGAATACCCGCTCAAAAATGACCCCCGCAGCTACCTCATGTTTCGCCGCGATGGGGGCGCCCATCCCGGAAACGACGCCATGCATTCCGCCATCGTTCGGTGGATCGCGCCGCGCACCATGAAAATCCAAGTGTTCGGCGACATCATCCGCTCGGGCCATGTGATCAACAACGGGGACGGTCTCACCGGCAAGATCATCGTCGCCGGACAGGGCACGGTGCTTCAGCATGTCATCCCCAAGGAGTCGACCAAGCAGTCCATGACCAGTGGAGTCATCGAGGTGGTGGAAGGTGATTCCGTCGATTTTGTGGTGGAGCCCAATGCCCACGCGAGTTTTGACAGTTACAATTGGCAGCCGGAGATCCGCAATGCCGATGACCCGGTGGAGCGGTGGAACTATTCCGTTCAGTTCACTGGCCCCGCCGATCTCGCCGATCCGTGGGAGGCCTACGCGCAGGCCCTTTTGGGAACGAACGAGTTCCTGTTCGTTGATTAATTTTGAAGTCGAACTGACGTCATGAATCCAGATTTTTACTCTCGTCGCGAATTGCTTCGCCAAGTTGGCATGGGCATGGGAAGCATTGGGCTGAGTGCCCTGCTGGGTCAGGAGGGGCAGGCGGCGCTCTCCCACAAGACAGGGTTGGGTGATCGACTGAACCCTCTTTCGGTGCGCGAACCTCACTACCGGGCTCGGGCCAAACGGGTCATTCACATTTTCGCCAATGGCGGGCCGTCTCAGGTCGATTCGTTCGACTACAAGCCAATGTTGGCAAAGTACGACGGCAAGGAACTTCCCGGCGAACATCTCGGCACGGAACGCAAGACAGGTGCTGCGATGAAATCACCTTTCGCCTTCAATCAATATGGCGAGAGCGGACTCTGGATTAGCGATCTTTTTCCCCACGTCGCCGAGTCGGCGGACGAGTTGTGCGTGATCAATTCCATGTACGCCAATGTGCCGAATCATGAGCCTTCCCTGATGCTGATGAACTGCGGTGCTCCCCGGGTGAATACGGTAACGCCGAGCATGGGTTCCTGGATCAATTACGGATTGGGCACGGAAAACGAAAACCTCCCGGGATTCGTCGCGCTGTGTCCGGGCGGTGTACCGATCGTGGAAACTCAGAACTGGCGCTCGGCTTTCCTGCCGGGAGCCTATCAGGGGACTCATATTGACACCAAGAATACGGAGATCGAGAAACTGATCGCCAACATCGAGAACAAGAAATTGCCGCGTTCGGCGCAGCGTCAGCAGCTCGACCTGATTCAGGAATTGAACCGTCAGCATCAGGCGACACGATCTCAGGATCCGGCGCTCGAGGCGAGAATTCAGAGTTATGAACTGGCCTACCGGATGCAGACCGAGGCCACGGACGCGTTCGATGTGACTCGGGAACCAGAGTCTGTCCGGGAGATGTACGGCGACGATATGCAGGGCAAGCAAATGCTCATCGCCCGCCGCTTGGTTGAGCGTGGCGTTCGTTTCGTCCAGGTCTGGCATGGTGCTGGTCAGCCGTGGGACAGCCACGAGCATATCGAGAAAAATCACGGTCGTCTCGCTCAGGAATCAGATCGGGCCATCGGCGCGCTTCTCAAGGATTTGAAGATGCGGGGGCTCTTGGAAGACACTCTCGTCATCTGGGGCGGCGAATTTGGCCGAACTCCCACGGTGGAGTTGCCCACGCCGGGCGCCAACGGGCCGGACACCAAACTCGGTCGCGATCACAATCATCACGGGTTCACCATGTGGATGGCCGGTGGTGGCGTGAAAGGCGGTTACCGGTATGGTTCGACCGATGACTTTGGTTTCAAAGCCCAGGAAAATCCGGTCCACGTTCACGATCTCCACGCCACCATCATGCATCTGCTGGGCTTTGATCACGAGCATCTGACCTATCGCTATGCGGGGCGCGATTTCCGTCTGACCGATGTGCACGGGGAAGTGGTCCACGATCTGGTGGCGTAGTAGAGAGTCGCCAAAGTGGTTTGACTGGCTCTCTTCTTCGGGGATTCTGATTCGTCGGAATGCTTTCTGATCGCCTCACATACCCTTGATTCGCCATGACCAGTACCACTAAAGATGTTCTTCGTATCCTTCTTGCCATTCTCCTGCCTCCGGTGGGCGTATTTTTCCAGGTGGGGATCGGTCTCCAGTTTTGGATCAACATCGTGTTGACCTTGTTGGGCTATCTTCCCGGTATCATTCACGCGGTCTACATCATTATCAGCCGGAAGTAGGCGCGGCCGAGGCTGTTTCGATTGTGACTTCTCGCCAATCGCGGAAGTCTATTGGATGTGAGGAACAGTTGTCGCATGTGGCGGGAACGGATCTCACGTGACCCATTCTCAATATACTTCCTCCCACTGATTTCATGGCCTCTCTTATCGAACAACTCATCCAGTCCCACGGCGCCGAAGTGGCCCAGCAGGTTTCCAGCAAATTTGGCATTTCGGAGGATAAGGCTGCCGGTCTCTTGCCCGCGATCGCTCCGATGATTCTCGGCGGTCTCCAACGACAGGCCCAGGAGCACGGCGGGGCCGAGCGGGTCGATCACATTCTCGTCCAGCACGCGGACGCCGGCATTCTCGACGACCTCGGAGGATTCCTTAGTCAAAAAGCTGAAGAGCCCGCGGAATCGGCCGACCCGGGATTGGGTGGATTGCTTGGAGGGGCCGGAACTCAGGCTTCACAGTTGATCGGCAGCCAGTTGGGCATCAGCTCCGACAAGGCCAAGCAGATCATTCCCATGCTGGCTCCCATCGTCATGGGTTTCCTGTTGAAACAGCGGACCCAAGCTGGTGGCGGCGCTCAGGGACAGAATGTGCTGATGAGCATGCTCGACAAGGATGGCGATGGCAGCATCCTCGATGATGTGGCCGGAATGCTCGGCGGTGCCTGTGGATTGGGAGCCCTGCTCGGCGGCGGAGGCGCTCCGCAGCAACCGAGTGATAGCGGGGCCGGTGGTTTGCTCGGCAAGGTGCTCGGTGGGCTGCTCGGTGGAAAGAAGTAGATTTTCATCAGCGAAAAATGCCCCGGGTAAAGCCTTGACGGATTGGGAGATATCCCGACCGTGTGAGGCTTCGTTCCCGGCGGTTGGGAGAACTTCTTTCCTGGTCTACTCCCCGAATCTCCCCTGCCGTGGTGCGTCGCTTGTCGCCAACGCATCATGGAAGAAACTGACTCGGCCAACCCCGACACACCTCCGACCAAAGGGCCGGCGGCGCCGGACGTGCCTGCCGAGTCACCGTTTCCCAAGCGGTCGGTCGCCGAGTGGCTGCGGACGCGATTCTCTGAGGGACAACGATTCATCATTCTCTGTCTGATTGCGGGGCTGCTTTGCGGTTTGGCGGCTGTCGGCATTCATCTTTCCATTCATGGGGTTTTTGAACTCGCTTGGGAGTTTGCTCACCACTGGGAAAGTTTCGGAATTCCGTGGTGGTTGGTGATGCCGTGGATTCCGGCGGTCGCAGGGCTCATCGTGGGAGTCGCGGTGATGCGATGGGCACCTAATGCGGTGGGCAGCGGTATTCCCCAGACCAAGGCGGCGTTTTACAATGAGTTTGGCGAGATTCCGCTGAAGACTGCGGTGTGGCGTTTCGTGCTGACCACGATTTACGTCGGCGGCGGCAACAGCCTGGGACGGGAGGGGCCCACGGTGCACATGTGCGCGGCGATCGCCTCCTCATTGGGGCGGTCTTTCGGGTTGGCCAAGTCTCGGGTGCAGGCCATGGTTCCGGTGGGGGTGGCCGCTGGCATCGCGGCTGCGTTCAATGCGCCGATCTCGGCGATCATGTTTGTGTTCGAAGAAATCCTAGATGACTTCAGCACCAAAGCCCTGAGCGGCATCGTGATCGCTGTGGTGGTTTCCGAGGCGATTGCTCGAATTCTGCTCGGCGAAGATCCCATTTTGCAGGCGCATCTCGGAGGACAGTATGGCGTGCAATGGTGGATGTTGGTGGCGATCCCCATGGGAGTTTCAGCGGCCTTCATTGGCCAACTCTTTGTGAGTTCACTGCTCGGGTTCCGCCAATGGTGTGCCGATCGTCTCCGGATGCCGGATGCGATCAAGCCCGCTCTCGGCGGCTTGCTGCTCGGCGTGATCGGAACCGGGGCTTTTTTCGCCACAGGTTTGGTGGGCGATCCGCAAAACAGCGTGTTCAGCATTGGATATGAGAGTCTGAAGCTCGCCTTTGAGTCCAAGCTCGTCGTGGGCGCGATTGCTATTCTTCTCGTAGCCAAATTCATCGCGGTGGTGGTCTGCTATGGAACCAAGGGAAGCGGAGGCCTGTTTTCCCCGACCCTCTACTTTGGGGGAATGCTGGGGGCTCTCTGGGGATTGTTGATGCTGAAGTTCGCCGAATGGTCTGGCCTCAACCCTTTCGAGGAGGGCCCGCGATTGATCGGTGCCTGCGTGTTGTTGGGAATGGGGGCCATGTTTGCCGCCATCATTCGCTGCCCGTTCACTTCGTTGTTCATCATTTTCGAAATGACCGGGAATTACTCGCTCATTCTTCCGTTGATGACGGGAAACATTCTCGCCTACAGCCTCTCCGGTTGGATGCGAAAGGTCCCGATTTACAATGCCATCCTGATTCAGGATCGCGTGTCACTTCGCAAGATGCCGACCTATCAGGGGGCTCGCGACTATCGTCATCTCCCGGTCAGCACCATCATGCATTACGACCTCATCTCGGTCTCTGCCGCAGAAACTGCTTCTGAAGCTCTGGCACGACTGCGCAAAGACCCGAAGCAGATGCGGCGCAGTTATCCGGTGATTCAGGGCGATACCGAGTCTCGGCGAGGCTTCGTGGGAATGGTGATGCAGCATGAGCTTGAGGAGGAGGAAGCCAACGGCAGCGATCGCACCGTGGGTCAGATGATTGCAGATCAAAAGGTCCGAACCATCACCCCTGACACGGTCATTCGTGATGCGGCGATGCGAATGGTGAAAGAGGACATTCGCCAACTTCCCGTGGTCAGTGCCACCGATCCCAATCGCCTGCTCGGCGTGCTAACTCTCAATGACATCGCGAGGCAACAGAATGCCATGAGCGGTCATTTGGGGCGGGAGTGAAAAGGGGGGAAGGTCTCACTCTCCACAATCCCGCCATTGGCGGCTACCCCCGTGTTTGTTAAACCAACGGGGTGATGAATCTTCGTTTTGTTCTCTGCTTCAACTGTCTCGGACTAGTGACCGTTCTCCCGGTCCAAGGTGAAGACTATCTGCCTGACCGCTGCGAATTGATCCCGCTCCCGGAGCAACAGGTGTCATTTCAAATCGATGGTGAAGAAAAGACCCGCTGGCATTTTGGTGAAGAATACCCGCGTCCGTTTTTCTATCCCTTCAACGGACCGTCGGGCGTTTCGCTGACGCGAATGGGTCATCCGGGCGCGCAGAACCATGATCATCATCGATCAATCTGGTTCGCCCATCATGATATCGGAGGCGTCGATTTTTGGGCCGACACCACCGAGGGACGGGTGAAGCAGAAATACTGGTATCGCTATCGCGATGGAAACGAGGAATCGGTGATGGCTTCGGTGACCGGATGGTTTGACGGTGCGGGCAAGGAATTGATGGAGCAGGACGTGGTGGCCGCTTTGCGTCCGATGGAAGGAGGCGAGCATGCGCTGGAGATTCAGATCACCATGCGTCCGCCGGAGAAGCAAGAGACTGTCGAACTGGGGAAAACAAACTTCGGATTCCTCGCCGTGCGGGTGTCCAAGACGCTCTCGCATTATTTCGGAGGAGGACAGATCTACAACAGCGAAGGCCTCATCGGATGGGAAGCTATCTTTGGAAAGCCCGCGCGATGGGTGGATTACTCGGGTCCGGTGATGGTTGGTACCGGTGCCTCGCGAAAAGTCGTCACGGAAGGGATCACCTATTTTGATCATCCGGAGAACCCGCGTTACCCGACGAACTGGCATGTCCGCTCCGATGGCTGGATGGGCGCGTCCTTTTGTTTGGCCGAAGGCTATACGATCAAAAAGGGAGAGCCTTTGGTGCTTCGCTATCTGTTGTATGCTCACGGCGGCGGCTACGATGCGGAGAAAGCCGCAGCCGTTGCGGAAGCATTTGCCAAAAGGCAAGGGTTTGAGATCGGAGAACCAACGAAGCCCCACCGGCAATACGAGGTCTGGCGGATCGGGCACGAAGAGGTGTCCGAGTAGAACGGGACGAAGAGCCGTTCTCCTTTTTTCTCCTCTCTACGACGCGACCAGAGAGGCCAATACTCTGCGCGTGCCGGAAAAAGTGCGTCGTCCGTGCATGGCGACATAGTTGTCTACCAGAGCGACATCACCATTCTGCCAAGGCACATCGAAAGTGATTTCCTCGGCCAACTCGGCGGCACGCTTGGCATCGGCAGGGTCAAGAGGGGAGCCATCTCCGAAAGTGATCGCCTTGGCGGGATCGTTGCGAGTGTCTTTCCAACCTTGAAAGGCGGCGATGAGTTGGTTGAAGAATGCCTTGCGTCCATCTCCCAGATCACGAACGCCTTGCAGGATAGGCGTCGTGGCACGAAGACAGCCATCGTCGAGCCACTCCCAAGTGTAGCCGAGCTCGGTCATGCGGGCCTCGGCCTGCTCGCGAGTTTCGACGCTCCAAGTGCTTTGCCAACTGCGTCCCATCCCGGAGGCCGCATCGTTCACTCCCGGCATCACGTTGCTGTAATGCAGTCCCTTTTCCTCGCAGTTTTTCGCGAACTCGGGGAGTTCCTCGTAGAGTTTTTCCATCAGCACATCCGAACGGCAGAGTGGGGTGGCGCCACCTTCCTCGGCCGCTTTTTCGCAGAAAAAGAGCAACTTGCTCGGGTAGATCGGGGTCTGCGCCATCTCGTGGTGCAGGTAGATCGTGACCTCGGGCGGTGCTTCATTGGCGGTGAATACGCGGTCGGTTCGGTTGGTGCGAACGGCGTTGGAGAGCGAGTCCTCGTATTTGAAGTTCGGATAGTCGAACGCCCGAATGAAGGCATCGAAATCCTGATCCGTCTTGGTGGGGAAATTGCGGAAGAGGATGGAACCGTGCTTGGCGGCTTTCGCGTCTAGATCCTGACGGTTCTCGTGAACCCAAGCCAGCGCCGTCTCAAGATCGGCATCGGGAGATTGGCACTCCAGAATCAGGGGGAAACAACTGCCGTCGTATTCTTTCTGGGTATCCAGTTTCAGTTCGGCGACTTGGAATTCAGTGGTCTGGCTCATGAGAGATGACGGAGGGGTGAGGGTTACTCGTAGATGGGCATGAAAGTGTTGAAGGCTGCCTCGCCGAAGTCGCCGGGATCGTTGAAACGTCGATTGCGATTCAGGCCGGAGATCGCGGTCATGTCAGCCTCGGACAGTTCGAAATCGAAGATCGCGAGATTCTCCACCAGTCGCTCCCGGCGTGAAGTCTTGGGAACGATGGCGGTGTTTCGCTGGACTCCCCAGCGTAGCACCACTTGAGCCGGCGTCTTGCCGAGGCGATTGGCGATTTCGACGACGGCGGGCTCGGCGATCACGCTTTCGTTTTGCTCCGCCATCCCGAGACTGAAATAGGACAGCGCACCGAGCGGGGAAAAGGCGGTGGTGACGATGTCTTCCTGCTCACAGTAGCGGAGCAGTTTGTCCTGGGTCAGGTAAGGATGCGACTCGATCTGAAGCACGGCCGGAGCAATCTCAGAGTGGGCGAGCAGATCGCGAATCAGAGAGACTCCGAAATTGCAGATACCGATGTTTTTCACCAAGCCCTCGCGAACGAGGTCTTCCATCCCGGCCCAGGTTTCGCTGATGGGCACGTGAACGGGTTCCATCCGCGGGTTCTCCGCTTGGGGATCAAATACCCACTCCGGCGGATAGCGATCCTCGAAGGGCACGTACTTCAACGAGATGGGAAAGTGAATCAGGTAGAGGTCGAGATAGTCGAGTCCGAGATCGGCCAAACTGCGCTCGCAGGCGTGGCGGACGTGGTCCCGGGAGTGGTAAGTGTTCCAGAGTTTCGACGTGATCCAGAGATCTTCGCGTTGGCAGAGACCGGCATCCATCGCCGCCTTCAGTCCGGCACCGGTTTCGGCCTCATTGCCATAGTCGGCGGCCGAATCGAAATGGCGATAGCCGACTTCGATGGCATCGCCAATGAGGCCAGGGACGGCAGGTTTATCGACCTTCCACATGCCGAGTCCGACGGCAGGAATGGCGTCACCTGTTCTGAGTTTGAGAGAGGGAGCTGTCATGGTGACCAGTCGAAACCGGGCGCGCTTCAAAGGCAAGCCCGAGATTGAGAAAGAATGCCGAGAAACCCGGAATTGGTCTATCCGCAAAAAGCGGGTAATTTGTGGTGAAAATGCGACAACCAAGCTTTAACCACCGAAAACCCTGAACCCTGAATCAAAAACCCTAAAACGTATCGCGGTTCTCTTGGAGGGGCGCGTGGAATACGAGCGCGACGTGTTGCGGGGGATTCGTGACTTTGCGGCGAAGGAACCGACTTGGTTGATTCGTTTGGAACCGCCCGGGCGGGCCTTGGCCCATTTTCTCCGCGAATGGCGACCGCATGGTGTGCTCTTTCAGGCGGCGGGTCTGTCTCCCGCAGCGTTGAAAGCGGTGAAGTCAGGTCCGTGGCCGGCTCTCCACGTTTCCGATGCCACTGCCGCCGTGGCTGGCGTGCCCTGCGTGGGCATGGACAATGCGGCCATCGGACGGATGGCGGCCACCTATTTTCTCGAACGTCGCTATCGCCATTTCGCCTTCGTGGGCATTGCGGCAGCCGGATTTTCCGAGCGTCGGGGCTTGGCTTTTTCTGAAGCCCTGATTGCTGCCGGACACGAGATCGACCGCTTCGAATTGCCGGAATCTCGATCATCCTCCGAGACCGAGTCGGCGCTGCGCCAGTGGCTGATGTCCTTGGAAAAGCCCTGCGCCTTGTTTGCCACGCACGACGAATGTTCGCTCCGCCTCGCCACCCTCTGCCGGGACGCCGACATTGGCATTCCCGAAGACATCGCCCTTCTTGGTGTGGACAACGACACCCTCATCTGCGAACTCGCGTGGCCGAAGTTGTCCAGCATTGCGGTTCCATCGCGACGGGTGGGATTCGAGGCCGCTCGACAGTTGAAGAGAATACTGGCAGGGGAGGCCGTTGATGGGGCGAAGCCCTCCTTGCTGTTGGCGCCAAGCCGCGTAATCACCCGCCACTCCACCGATGAACACCGCACCGATGATGAATTGGTGAACCGGGCTCTCGCCTACCTTCGTGACCGCATCCGTGGAGGAATCAATGTCGACGAACTGGCTCGCGGAATCGGAGCGAGTCGCAGGCTGATTGAGCGTCGCTTTCGACTCACGCTCGGAAGAACACCATTGGAAGAGATCCAGCGAACCCGGATTGATCGGGCCAAGAGCCTGCTGTTGGAAAGTGACGACTCACTCGGGGCAATCGCCAGTCAGTGTGGTTGTGCCGATGCCTCTCAACTGGTCTTACGTTTCCGCCGGGCCACCGGACAAACGCCAGGTGAGTTTCGAAGTCGGATGAAGAGTGGTAATCGAAATCCAGCTCCTTAGGCTCCAGGCCGAAGTCACACCGCCCTACGAATCCTTGGGGAAAAGGTCTTCGTCGTAGCGATTGCGATTCTTCGTCCACCAATCCTTGGCTTGCTTGGCGGATTCAAAATTCTGATCCAGTTGAAACTCCAGCGAAGTCGCGGCTTCGAGGCGGACTTCGGGATCCGGAGACTCCATTCCTTTGATTAGAATATCGATGCTATCGATGTTTGACTCGATTTCGAGCGACATGACTGCTGCCATATTGACGTCTGAATGAGAGGACGTCATGGCCTTGTCATAGACCTTGAATCGATTTTGTTTGGTCTGATTCTCTAAAAGATCGAGACCGGTCAGTCGGACCGATTCGGATTTGTCTTCGAATGATTTCCCGATGAATTCGACGAACGAATCATCCCTCACCTGAGAGGAAGCATAGACCGCCGCCAGACGAACATCTTCGGAAGCATTTCCCAGTGCTTGGTCAAGCACGGGAATGATGTCGGGAGAGGTGTTTCCTCCGAGCATTTCCAAAGCCTGAACGCTGATGGATTCGTCTCCCATTCCCATGATCTCGCGGACCAGAGAGAGAATCTCGGCACCGTAGTAGTTTGACTCGATTTCCTCCAGGATCTCTGCGCGTCGGTTGGGATCCTTGCGGAATTCTTCGATCAGACTTTGCAAAGCGGCTTTCTGTTCGTCAGACAACTCGGAAAACTCGCGAGCTTCAAATTCCAAGTTCAAGGCCGATCCCGCACTCGGCATTTCTGCCATGGTCATGTTGGGCGCATTGGTGAAGGAATTGCCTTCGCTCAGATTCCCCTGAAAGGTGACGGGCGCTTCAGATGCTTTTGTTTCTGAGGCATCACTGTCCTCCGATTTTCGGCTGCAGGAACCCAAGGTCATTCCAAAGCCCACTACAATGATCAGTGGGTGAAAAACCGTTCTCAGTTTTTGAAACATCGGCGTGAAAGTGGTTTCGATCAGTAGATTGATTTCAAAGGAACATCATCTCCGGCGGACACAAAAGTGGCGAACGTCGAAACGTTCGCCACTTCAAAATCGAGGGTATTTGCTGACTCGGGACAGTATTCAGGGCACTTGCGTGAATCCGCGACTCGCGAGATTACCAGTGATCAAAAGAACTCCGGCATTGGTGTTTACTGGTCCAACCGCTGTAAAAGGATGCATTCTCCAAACCTCACGGGTGGTGAAGTGATCGCCTCCAGTTACGGATCCGGCGCCCTTAAGAATCCGGGCGAACCCAGAAATCGGTACCGAATTTCCGAACCGAATACCCGCACGAGGAATACCACCCAGATAAGATCTTGAAATTCCAGTGCCACCGATCATGCCGCCCTGAGTTTCGAAAAAACTGTCGTTGTTGCGATCCAACTGAAAAAAGCTAGTCGAACTCGGTGTAATATTAGAAATCATTGCTCCATTGACCCGATAAGTTCTCGTTCTGGGGATCAACTCAACAGATTGAGACTGTCCAGGGGTGGTAGAATCGTAGATAAGAAATCCTCGGTGGGAAAACGAATTTCCAAAGGGGCTAGCTCTGGGAAAGAACCTCGCTTTTGCCGAAAAGGTCACCGAGTAAATCACGACTGCCGCTTGCGAGGTAGCGGCGGATGCCAAGGTGAAGGCGATTACAATCAAGGACAATAAGAGACGATTCCTAGTTTTCATGGGCTCAAACTTGCAATTTCGAGGCGCTCAGTCAATCAAATTCGATAATTTTCTAACTTTTTTTGAATCTCTAGGGTGATGTTGAACCGGATGGTCAGCTCCTGTTCCACCTTTGAGTATGCGGTGAAGGTGGCAGAGTTTCGGCTTAATTCCCTCATTGCGAGGGCGCTCTGCCTCGGCAGGCGGTGCGGGCTGGGCTGAGTAAAATATCTGGGATACTTTAGTAGTCTTCCCCGTTCAGACTGCGTGCGACGCTCGAAAGCCAGTTTTCGAGTTCTGTCGTCATCGCCGCGACCCGTTCGGTCTCGCTTGCCGCGAGATCCTTTTCCTCATAGGGATCGGCCGCGAGGTTGTAGAGTTCCCAAGTGATGGTGACTTTCTTGGGATCTTCGATCCGATGGAGTTTCCAGTTTTCTTTGATCCAGGCGGCATGGCCGGGAAAGGCATCGGTGGGGTGGGGCGGATTGGGCAACTGGGCCGCGATCTGGCTGGACTCGGGAGCGGGCAAATCTTTCCCCGCCTGCTGGGCAGCAAGAAGTTCGCCCATCCAGGCATCGGAGGGAGTGCTCACGCCTTTCACCACGTGATCCCAGAATCCCATTCCATGGGCGCGGCTGGCGGGCGCTTGGTTGTTGATTAGCGGGACGAGGCTCACGCCGTCAAGGGGCGGCTGATGCGGCATGGTGACGCCGACGATTTCGAGCAGGGTCGGATAAATGTCGGAAGTGTTGCAGCGCAAGTCAGTGATGCGCGGTGCGGGGATCTTCGCGGGCCACTCCAGGATGGCTGGCACGAGCAGTCCGCCCTCGTAGACCTTGCCTTTGGTGCCGCGGAAGCCGCCGGTGCTGCCGACTTTGGGCAGGGCGCCGTTGTCGCTGCAATACCAGAGGATGGTGTTGTCGCGAATGCCCAGCTCGGTGAGTGAGTCGCGCAATTTCCCGAAGGCGCGATCCATGCCGGTGACTTCGCCGAGAAAATGCTGCATCGCCTCGGGCTGATCCGCGTAGAGGGCGCGGTCTTCCTCGACGGCACGATGCGGACTGTGGGGGGAGCCGAACCAGATGACGGAAAAGATCGGCGCATCTCCTTTCAACACTTCCTTCATCCAGGCCAGCGCATCATCGACCGCAATGAAACTGCTCTCGCCGGTGCGTTGAACCGCTTTGCCTTCGTCCGACATCACTGCGTCGTTGTCGTAGAAATTTGGCGCGCTGACCCAGCGATCGAAGCCGTTTTTCCCCGGATTGGCCGGGCTTTCATTCCGGACCGAGCCGAGGTGCCATTTGCCGAAATGTCCCGTGGTATAGCCGGCCGTCTTGAGGGCTTCGGCAAGCGTGGTTTCCTGTGGTCGCATGGGGTAGCCCCATTTGAAAACGCCCATCCGATTCGGGTGACGACCCGTCATCACGCTGGCTCGAGTTGGTGAACACACCGGGGCTGCGGCGTAGAAGCGATCAAAGCGCAGCCCGGTGGCAGCGGCGTCATCAAAGTTCGGCGTTTTGACCGTGGTATGCCCGTTGTAGGCCATGTCGCCCCAGCCCTGATCGTCGGCCATGACCAGAATGATGTGGGGTTTGTCGGCCGCTTTCGCGGCGAGGGAAATCGAAATGATCGCAAGCGTGGCGAGGAAGAAAGATAGATAGCGCATCAGGTATGAAGAGGGCGGTTGGACTTATGCTAGGCAGAAAAGTAGAGTGAGGGGAACGCCCTGATCGCGTCAAGGGTGTTCGGGTATCCTTCCTGACCGTCCCGCTCGTTATCACTTCTTATGAATCCCTCTATCCTCCGCTCACTACTCGTCGGCCTCGCTGTCGGAATGCTCGCATCCTGCGGCCCTGAATCTGCGCCCGAGGCAGAAGGCGACGCGGCTGAAGCCCGCCTGTTTCACGTTCGCGGGGTGATCCAGGAGCTGCCCGAGGTGAATCCCAACCGGGTGATCATCGATCACGAGGAAATCCCCGGATACATGAAGGCCATGATCATGCCCTTCCGGGTGAAAGACGCCGCCGAGCTCAAAGGACTGACTCCCGGCCAGGTGGTGACTTTCGATTTCCACGTCCGAGGGTCGGAGTCATGGATCGAAAAAGTCACCGCAACTGGCGAGACGGGAGAAATCAAGAAAGACGAGACCGCCGACACGACGAAACCCGTCGCTCCGTTGCTGGCGGAGGGTGATCTGCTGACAGACTACGAGTTTTTCGATGAAACCGGAGCCACGGTGAAGCTGAGCGATTTTCGCGGCATGCCAGTGGCTTTGACCTTCGTGTTTTCCCGTTGCCCAGTTCCGGAATATTGCCCGGCGATGATGCGGAATTTCAAGACGGTGTTGGACACTCTCAAGGCCGATCCTGAAGCGCCGAAGGCCTTTCGGCTTCTCACGATTTCCTTCGATAGTTGGAACGACACGCCAGAGGTGATGAAGTCCTGGGCATCCGCCTACGGGCATGAAGTCGGTCAACCGTGGAGTCTGCTCACCAGCGACAGTTGCTGCACCATCAATGAGATCGGGGCGAACGTGGGATTGAAATTCGGAGAGGTGAAAGGTTCCTATCAACACAACCTCCGCACCGTGGTGCTCGATCCGGAGGGCAGAATCCAGCGAATCTTCACCGACGAAACCTGGAAGACCGAAGAGCTGGTCGCCGAAATCAAGGCGGCGGCGGTTGCGGTGTCTCCGGGGACGTGACCACTTTCACCAGTGAGCGGATCATGGCCATGACTTCCTTTTCGCGGGCAGGATTCACGGGTGCTTGAACGCTGGCCTGAACCAGAGTGAGGCTTGTCCCGGTGTCAATTACTGCGAGATAAAACCGAAAGGCCATCCGGTTCGGACCATTGGCCGAGCGGAGATCGGCCTCCAGCGTGGTGAAAATGGCGAGAGAATCCGCCAGGCGACCGTTCTTGAACTCGCCCACTTCATTCACGATGAAGGCCGACTCGAAGTTGGCGACGACACTGTCCATGATCTGCGACATGTCGGCTTGGGCCGAAGCGCGAGCGGAAGAGAGGAAGAGGGAACTGCTGCGATCCTGAGACTGGAACGCGCCGAAGGTTTCCTGATTGTCGGGTGCCTTTTCTGCATTTCGCCAACCGGGAGGCAGCGCCATGCTGAGGCCACTGTTGCCGAGTAAAACGCGCCGGGCTTCGATTTCGCCCCAAAGGTTTCCGGTGGTCAGTAGCGAGAGGCTGACCACGAGAAAGACGGTGGGAGAGAGCGCCTTCATCACGAGTGGGAAACCGTGGCAAAAATCCACCACCATGGCCAGTCTTGATATTGTTGGGTCCTGACTTCACACTTCGGCTCATGAGCAGCAAGCCTGATTCTTCGCCGATCACCCTGACCTTGCCCGCGATTTCCTGCCCCGAGTCGTTTTTGGAAACCTCGGCGGGGCGGGTGATCGTGCCCGGTTGGAAAGTGGCGGAAAAAAAAATCCCCATCATACCCTCTTTGGTCGCGGACCTGACAGGGTATGCTCGGGAGGCGGCGGAGCAGGCCCACGCGCCGTATTCGAGATTTCACGTCGGCGCGGCAGTGATCATGGCGGACGATCCCGAGTCTCGGGTGTTCA
>JAGROX010000138.1 GCA_020440025.1 Verrucomicrobiia bacterium | reverse complement strand
TGGTCATGCCCTTGTGCACATGCTCATGGCCCGCGAGTTCGCAAAAAGCCTCGATCCGGGCCTTCACATCGTGCCGGGTGATGCGTTCGCGGGCATCGATGGCCGCCAGATCGACTTGATCGATCACGGCTTCGTAGGCCGCGATCGCTTCCGCCGGAATGTCCAGCCCCAGGTCCCGCTGCGCCTTCATCACGGCGATCCAGAGTTCGCGTTCCAGCTTGATCTTTCCCTCAGGCGACCAGATATCGCGGATGGAGGCGGAGGCGTAGCGTTCAGCGAGGACGTTCGGGATCATGGCGAGAAGAGAGCGAAAAGGGATGGATGAAAAATGACGAAAAACCGTTCAGAAAAGGTCCCTACTTCGCCCCGGCGCGTCGAGATTTCAAATACTGCGTTGGGGGAACTTGGGAGAGGGAAGAGAGGATCGATCTCTTCTGGCTGGCCATAAAGGCCTTGATTGGCCAAGTTTGCCGGTAAACAACTAGTTCGCCTGATGAAAATCGCCTGCATCCTATTTCTTGCAGTGACGCTGCTGATCCCGCCGATTTATGGATTTCGAGAAGCCCGCCGCCTTTCGCGCACTAAATTCTCTAAGACGCGGGGAAGGATCATTCATTCCGGAATTACGGGTGCGGAACCTTTGGTCGAAGTAAACAAGGCGATCCCGATGTTCGGCCCGGATGTGCGATACTCATTCGCGATCGACGGAGATGACCATGAGGGGAGAGACTTGAGCTACGCGAAGAAGGCAAGCTCCCGCCGCGAGGACATCGAGCGCATGATCTCCGCCTACACGGTGGGCGATATTGTCGATGTGTACTATGATCCCGACGACATATCCGCATGCTACTTAATCGATCCGACTAGGTTTGTAGTTTTTCATTTGGCGTGGGCAGTATCGTGCATCGCTATCTTTTTCCTGCTATCTTCGGTTATCTGGATAGTAATATGAACGCGGCGACATCGTGGGGTTTGCACGAGGGCGAACAAACACCTGGGGCCGAAGGGCTTTGGCAATAGGCGAGGGTCATGCGTGCGAGGCATTTCCCGGAGCAGGTAAGGACGGCGGAAATGACGGAGCTGGACGCTTGGTATTGTCCGGAGATATCGGGTGGGGGCGGTGAATCGAGACTTCACCCTGTTAGGTCCGCGACCCAACCCTCTTCAATGGACTGAAACCGGCCCTGCCGGGGCCATCTGGACCGTCCGAAAGGTCACAAAGGGGATTCTTGGGATGAGAATCGGCATCGTGAGCGTCACAATGCCTATTCTTGGGATGAGAATGGGCATTGTGAGCGCCACAAAGGGCATTCTTGGGATAAGAATAGGCATTGTGACCGTCTCGGTGCCCATTCCTGGGCCAAGAATCAAAACGGCGAGGGTTCCGTCGCTGCCGAAAGCTAAACCCCGTCCACATACTTCTGCCGACACACCACGATGGCATCGAGCATGACGTTGGCCTCAGCGCGGAGTTCGGCGTCGAGGGAGGCTTCGGCCTGGTTGTGGCGGCGGAAGAGTTCGGCGAGGCGTTTGCGGATTTGGTCGCGATCCATTTTTTTGGGATCGATGCCGCAGATGGCTTCGGGAGATTTCGCGGCGGTATTCGGCTTGTTCGAAACGGGCGCGGGCTTGCCTTTGGGCAGCTCGCTGCCGGTGTTGTTGGCTTTGCGGGGAGCCGGGGCAGGAGGCACATTTTTTCCGGTATCGGAATCACCGCGGAGCAGGCTGAACAGTTTTTTGATCATGGGAGGATCGATTGAAGGAAGAGGGATGGAAAGGGAAGCGGGAATCAGGCAATTTTCACCTGTTTCAGGTAGGCGGACTTACGCTCGACTTCTTCGTCGGTAAGAACTCCTTCGCCGCGATATTCGATGGCGATGTCTTTCTTGATGCCTGACTCGGCGTCGTAGACCTGGGCGCGGACGCGCTGGTTCTCGTCGTAGCTGTAGGTCACGGTGACTTCGCAACCGGCGGGACGACCGGGCGGGACTTCGAGGGAGATTTTTCCGACGATATCGACGTAGCGCGGATCGAGGTCCTCGCCCTGAGTGATCTCGACCTCGATCAGTTCCTCGTTGTCTTCCGAGGTGATGTAAGTCTGCGACATGGAGCAGGGGATGGGGGTGTTTTTCGGAATGACGACGGAATTCTGAATCTTGGCTTCGCCGGTCTTGGCGTCCTCGATGATGGCGAGGGTGCCGTAGCTGTGATTGCAGACTTCGGAGACATTCCGAGCACGTTGGGCAAAGAGGGCTGCGCCTAGGGCGACGCATTCGTCGACGTTGCCGCAGGAGAGGGGGGCTTTGCCGAACTGCTTTTCGAGCAGGGTCTTCACCTTGGGAATGCGGGTGCTGCCGCCGACGAGGAGAACTTCGTCGATGTCGGAGGGCTTCAGGTCGAGGGAGTCGAGCGCCTGCTCCACCAGCATGACGGTGCGGGTGAGGAGTCGGCCGATCGCGTTCTCGAACATGTCGCGAGTCAGCTCGATGCGGGCGATGCCGTCGATGTCGTTGCCGATGGTTTCGGAGACGTTCTGCAATTTCGACAGCATCTTTTTGGCCTCTTCTCCGAGGGAAAGGACGCGGCGTCGCTGGCGGGCATCGAGGAAAAGCTCGGCTTTGTTTTTCTTGCGATACTCGTCGGCGAGCATCTCGAGCAGGACTTCGTCAAAGTCGGATCCGCCAAGGTGACGGGCGCCTTCCGACAGGAGGATGTCGATTTTGTCACCGGTGATCTCCAGCACGGTGATGTCGAGGGTGCCGCCCCCGAGGTCGTAGACCATGACCCGACCGGAGATGTTCTGGGTGTGGGCGTAGAAAAGCGCGGCCGCGGTGGGTTCGTTGACGATGCGGGTCACGTTCAGTCCGGCGAGTTTGCCGGCGGTCACGGTGGCCTTGCGGGCGAGTTCGTTGAAGTTTGCCGGGACGGTGATGACGACGTCGTGGATCTGTCCGGCGATCTGGGAGCAGTCGCGTTTCAGCTTGGAAAGAATCATCGCAGAGATCTCGGTGGGCGTCCATTTCTGGTCGTCCATGTCGATTGTGTAGGACGGATCGTCCATGTGCTTCTTGATGAAGTGGACGGTGCGCTCGGGATCTCCACCATCGCGCGCGGCGGAGCCGACAACCTTGATACCCTCGAATTTATCGAAATAGACAACCGAGGGAGTTAGTCGTTCGCCATCCGAGTTGGGGACGATCTCGGGGTTGCCGTCAGGTCGCACATGAGCGAGCGCCGAGGTGCTGGTGCCAAGATCAATGCCTACATATTTTGCCTGAGCCATGAGAGAAGGGGAGGACGCGAATCGCTGAGCTGGAAAAACAAATCAAAGGGAAGGAAACGGCGGACCGAAGCCAAGCGGTGATTTTACCATAGCCGAACCCTTAAAGAAGAACGAAAACGAATCGGATCGGAAATTTCACTCTCCCTGATCATTCTGGCAACGAATTCCTCGAAATGATTTCGTTGAATTCAACCGTGGGTGATGACTTCGGCTTTGCGGAGAATTTTCTCACTGCCGTCGCCGGTATCGGAACAGACGTAGCCAGGGCGAACGGTGGCGACGACACGGGTGGGGCCGCCGGTGCTCCCGTTCTGCTGGGTTTCCACGATGCGGATCATGCGTCGGTGATCGAGACTCAATTCCGTGCCGGGATCGAAGGCATAGGTTTCGATGGCATTGTCCCGTAGGAGATCGAGGAAGCTTGCCTTGAGGGTGTCGAGTTGGCTCACGGTGTGTTCCTCGCCCTTGTTCTGATAGGTGCCGATGAGGTCGTCGATGAGATCGACTTTGTTGATCAGTTGCCTGCTTATCACTTGGACGGTGCCAAAGTCGAGTCGGAGGGAGGAACGGAGAGTTTCCTGGTAACTCTCGTACTCGGCGATCTTGTCCTTGAGTTCTTTCAAACGCTGATCGGCGGCGTCTTCGACAGTGGTATAACCGGTGACTCGATTGCCGTTGGTGTTGCCATTGGAACCGGGAGGATGTGATGCGGAAGATCCGTTTTTCCCGGAACCGTTCGCGGAGATGCCGTTGGTAGCCACGGGGGAGGCGGTGTCGCGACCGTTGATTCGGGCGGTGCCACGCTCATTCTGTATGCGGCGCAGTTCCGCGGTCTCGGCGTTCTGCTTTTCGCGAAGCTGATGAACGGCTTCCTCGGCGGAGGCGGCGTCGGCTTTCAATTGCGCCAGGGTTTGGTGATGTTGGTCGATCTCTTCTTTCAGATCGGCAGCCAACTGAATACGGTCCTCGGCGAGTTTGAGTTCGAATAGTTTACGCTCCAGTTTTTCGTCGGCCTTGGCGAGTTCCTTTTCCTTCGCGGACAACTCCTGATCGAAGCGCGAGGCTTCCGAGGCAATGTCACGCCCCTCGGCAATGCTGAGGGCGGTGGCGGCCTCCTGTTCGGCCAAGGCCGCTTCGCGGCGATCGAGTTCGCGGAGACGAATTTCGGCTTCCTCCAGCTGATCCTGGAGCTGACGGCGCGACTCGATGTCGTTGGTGATCTGGGTGAGGCGCGAGGCAAAGGTCTCCAGCTTGGCCTGGAGTTGTTCGCTTTCGTTGGCAAGTTCGTCGCGGGAACTCCGCGCTTTCTCGCGTTCGGCAGTGAGTTCAGCGAGCTCGGCGGCGGCGCGGTCAAGTGCTTCCTGACGGGCCGCGAGTTCTTCGTCGATCTGTCTGGCCTGCTCTTGATTCTGGGAAGCACTCCGGGAGATCTCGGAGGTGTCGGCTTTCAGTTCCGCGAGTTGCTGCTCGGACTCCTTGATCTGAGCATTGAGCGTTTCCAGTTTTTTCGCGGCTTCGCGCTGTTTGTCGGCGAGATCCTTGCCCACGGCGCGGTGCTCGGCATCCTCCGCCGAGATCTCTTCGCGAATGGCGGTGAGGACTTCGCGGGCGGTGCGGGTCTCCGATTCGACGGCTTCCTGCTCGGCGATGAGATTCGCCAACTTGGTCTTCTCCTTGTTGAGTTCCTCCAGCTTGCGGAGTGATTGGTCGCGCTCACCCGCGGCTGTCATGGCTTCGCTGCGAGCCTCGTTGTGAGCGCGCTGGGCTTCCCGAAGTGCGCTTTCCGATTGATTGAGTTCGGCGCTCAGTTTCTTGAGTTCCTGAGCAGTGGCGTCTCCCTGCTTGGTGGTTTCGGTAAACTTCTTCTGAAGGTCCGAGAGCTGCGTTTCCAGGTCGCCAATGTGACGCCGGGAGGCGCTGAGTTCGGATGCGATTTGGGCCTTGTGAGCTGTGCCGGCGTCGAGACGGGCCTGAAGCTCGCCCAACTGTTTGGTCAATTCCTCACGTGCCTGGGTGGATTCGGTCGCGAGCGCATTGGCGGTGGCGAGTTCCTTGATCAGGGTGTTTTCTCGCTCGCTGGAGGCAATCAGATCAGATGAAGCCTGAGTGTGGTTCGCGGTGGCGGCTTCCAGTTTCGCTTCCACCTCGGCAAGCTGACGTCGGGCGGCAGCCAGAGTTTTTTCCAACTCGGAATCGCTCTGGTTGGCTTCCTGTTTCAGCTGTGCCAGCTCGGCGTCGCGTTCTTTCAGCGTGGTCGAAAGAGTGTCGGAGAGTTTGCGGGCTTCGGCGAGTTCTGCGCCGGTTTTTTCGTGAGCGAGTTCGAGTTCGTCGTGTTGTGCCTCCAGGGTCGCGACTTTCCGGAGCGCCTTGGCCTCGGTCTCTTCCTTCCCAGAGAGGTGAGTTGCGACGCTGGCTTCCAGGGCCACAATCTTCGCCAGGGCATCGGCCAGGTTTTTCTCCGCAGTCTCGGCCGATTTCCGGGTGGCCTCGTTTGTCTTCTGGAGGGCGTTGAATTTCTGGCGGGTCTCGTGGAGTTCCTTGTCTCTCTGATCGGCGGATTGGGAGGCTTCGTGTTCCCGTTGGGAGAGTTTCGTCTCCAGCTCGGCAGCATGCTGGCGAGTGCGAGCGAGTTCGGCGTCGGCTTTGCCACGGGCGGCGCGGGCGTCTTCCAATTCCGCTCTCAGCGCCGATAGCGTTTCGTCCTTCTCGGCAACGGATTGACTGGCTTCCGCCTCGCGTTTCGCCAGACGGGCTTCCAGATCGGCGCGGAATTGGCGCTCCTCGGCGAGAGTTGATTCCGTTCTGTCGCTGGTTTCGCGAAGGGTGGCGAGTTGGGCCGTGAGTTCGGCGAGTTTTTCGGCGTTTTTCCCCGACTCGGCGCTGGTCTGACTGAGCTTCTTCTCCAGGTCTTTCTTTTCCTCTTCGAGGTCGGCGCGGTCGCTCTGCAGTTCTGAAAGTTTGGCCCGTGCCTCTGCGAGTTTCTGGTCGCGGTCTGCGACCAGCTTCGCAGTCTCGGCCTCGTGCTGTGACCGTTTCGATTCCGCGTCGGCGATCTGCTGCCGGGCACTGGTTATTTCTCCCACCGTCTTGCCATGAGTGGAACGAAGCTCTGCGAGAGCCTTCTCGGTTTCGGCCAGCGCGGCTTCCTTCTCGGCGAGAGATTTGGCGGATTCGGAAACGGCGGCAGCGAGCGCGGCTTGGTGCTCGGCATCGCGTGTGGCGAGGCTCGCGTTCAACTCTGCAGACTGAGCGTCCAGAGACGTGGCCCGTTGCTGGACCGCCTTGAGTTCGGTGGCCAGTTTCTCCACTTCCGTGGTCAACTGTTGATTCTGAGAATGCGTCGAACCCGCGCTCTTCTCAGCCTCGGCCAGTCTGCCAAGTGCGGTCTCGAGTTCGGCAGCGGCCTTCTGTCGGGCCGCTTCTTCTTGAGCGAGCTGTTGGTTGGCCTGCTCCAGTTCGTTGGTCAGCTTCTGGCCCTTTGCCTGAGCGGTGTCGGCGGCCTTTTCGGCGCTCTTCAGGAGTTTCTGGACGGATTCCAGCGTGGCGGTGGTTGCGACCAGAGCGGCGGCTCGTTCTTTCCAATCCGAGATGCTCTCCGCGAGTTCGTCCCGCTCGGCTTTGATGCGGGCGACCTCCTTGCTTTCGTTGCCCGCGTTGGCGAGTGATTGCTTTGCTTCGGCCAGTTGCTTTTCCAGAGTCGCGGCAGCTTCAGTTTTTTCGCGAAGTGCGTCCTTCAGGGATTTCTGAGAGCTCTCGAGATCGCCTTTCTCATTGGCGAGCGCTTTGGTCGCTTCAAGTGCTTGCTCAATGCGTTGCTTTTCCGCCGTGAGATTGCGAACTTGGTCGCGAAGCGTTTCCAGCTCCTTTTGATCATCTGCCGAAAGCGGTGAGCTCTCCGACGTTTTGGCGCTCTTGCCGGGTTTCGAGGTCTTTGCGGAGGGTGGGGGAGTTGGACCGGTGCTCTCTTTTCGGTTGGTGTCATCGAGAGGTGCCAGAGGGGCGACGACCGGGATGGGAGTCAGTTTGGCGGTGGGCTTTGCCGGTTTTTCGACGGCTGCCTCGCCCAGCACTTTGCCCTTGAGCGTGCCGATGCTGAAGGAGTCGCCCGGAGCGATTTTCTGGCGTTGAATCCGGGTCTCGTTGACAAAGGTCCCGTTGAAACTGTCGAGATCGACCAGTTCATAGTCACCCGAATCCGTCAGCTGGACTTCCGCGTGAAAGGCGGAGACATAGGAATGCTTGATCCGGAAGTCATTGTCGTGACTGCGACCGATGGTCACTTTCGCACCGCGCACCTCGTGCTCGATCAGCGGATTGTCGTCGATTTGGATGGCCAACTTCAGCATGGGAAAAACGGGCTCGAGTTGGGTTTAGGTCGGATGGTTAAAAGATATCGAAGGGTAACAGAGCCTAACCTTTGTAAAAATCAGACCTCGAACGCCTCATGAAAATAGGTGAGGGGGAAATTACCAGAATTGTAATAAGAAATCGAGAAAAATTTTATAAATGATTCAGGTTTGCGAATTATCTGAGTTATCTGATCATTTGGAACTCCGAAATTAAGCGGCGAGCGCCTTGCAATCCGGGTCACTCCGCCGGAAACTACGCGCCGGTTTGCGGGTTGAAGATCCCGCTGCCTGTTGCTGGCTTTTTTTAAATTTTCCCTTCCTGAACTCATGCCGATGAAGCTCCACGACACCCTGTCGCGTTCCCTCACCGAACTGCGTCCCCGCGACGGCAAAACCTTTCGTTTTTACTGCTGCGGTCCCACGGTCTATGGACCGGCTCATATCGGGAATTTCCGGACCTTTGTGTTGCAGGATGTTTTTCGTCGCACCCTAGAGATGAGCGGTTTGGAGACGCTGCATGTTCGCAATCTGACCGATGTCGATGACAAGACGATCCGCGATTCCCAAGCTTCGGGGCAGACTCTGGCCGAATTCACCGAGCACTGGACCGAGCGATTCCACGAGGATTGCGACCGTCTCAATCTGTTGCCTCCGCATCAGGAGCCCAGCGCCGTCGGTCATATTCCCCAGCAGGTCGCTCTTATTGAGGAACTCATGGAGAAAGGCCACGCTTATCGCGCGGACGACGGCTCAGTCTATTTTCGGGTCAGTAGCTTCGCTGA
>JAGROX010000137.1:17468-18289 GCA_020440025.1 Verrucomicrobiia bacterium | reverse complement strand
GACACCAGATTGGTTTTGAAATCGATGATGAGTCCCGAGATGAATTTACCCTCGTCGTCACGCTCCAGCACCACCCGGTCAAAGACGCCCGAGATCCACTCGCCGTCCCCGGTGATCATCTCGAAGCGTTTTTCCAACCAGACAAGAGGATCGCGAAACTCGGTTTTGACGAAGCGTGAACGAATCTCGGCAATCGCGAGCGAGTCTTCCGCCTGCTTCCTGGCTTCCTTGGCAAAGGTGGGATAGCGCTTCAATTCTCGATTCCATCGTCGACTGCGTTCGTCGTCTGGCAGGGTGTCGAGCCATTCGAGCTGTTCGAAAAGGGCATGCACGGCTGATCCCAGTTCGGTGGCGGATGCGCTGTCGGCATGAAAGAGTCGGGCGGCACCTCCCCACGAGCGCTTGTCGGCGGCATTGGAGGGCAGTCGACGCTGTCGCAGGGGAAAGCGTCGCTTGGCGGTCACGGCGCAGCGCGGGTGATCGTCGATGGGGGCAGACGGTTCCGTCTCCGCCTTGGCGGAGAGTTCCCGGCGTCGGGCGGCGATCCAGTCGGAATCACCATCTTCATAGCGAACGGTCACTGGCACCTCTCCGATGATTTCCTCGCGAGGCTCGAATCCCGAGGCTTCCAACTGTCGGGCGAGGAGGCAATGAGGTGCCGCGCTGTCATTCTTCGGCAGTTTCGGCGTGACCAGATAGTTGGCATACTTGGCGCGCGTCATGCCGACGTAGAGATTGCAGAGTTCTTCGAAGGCGGAGTCCTTCTCGGCCTCGAGATAGGCGGTGCGAAGCGGTTCCAGAGATTTGGCCAGTTCCTTTTT
>JAGROX010000137.1:0-17404 GCA_020440025.1 Verrucomicrobiia bacterium | reverse complement strand
CTGGTGATGGTTTCCTTTTTGAAATCCGCCAGAATCACCGCGTCGAAGTCGAGTCCCTTCGACTTGTGAATGGTCATCACCTGAACCACCCCGCCGGACGGCGTGTCGCTGGCGGTGATCCCGTCTAGATAATCCAGAAACTCATTGATGGAACGCGATCCCTTGAGATCGAAGCGCCGACAGGCCTCGGCCAATTGATCGATGCGACGCTCAGTGAAGCTGTCGAAAGGACCGTGATGAGTCCGGCGCAGCTTTTCTGCCCATGCCTGAAAAACGGCGAGAAAGCCTCGATCATTCAGCTGTTCCAAGGCGATCCTCGGAATCTGATAGCGCTCTTTTTTGAGGGACTCGTGATCCAATCCGATGAAGGGCGGGGTCATCGCGAGATGTTCCCATGAGGCGGTGTCACCGGGATGGGCGGTGTATTTCAGCAGTGCCCGAAAGGAAGTGGCCACCGGATGATCCGAGCCAATGGGCATTTCGCCTTCCACGATGACCGGAACCTCGCTGTGTTGGCGAATGAAGTCAGCCACGGCGGCGGCGGGTTTTTTTCTTCGCATAAGGACCGCGACAGACAGTTGATTGCCGACGGGATCGATTTCTTCCAATGTCTTCAATACGATCTGCCAACGGGCCTCGGTCGGGTCCAGTTGATCGCTGTCGTCACCGCCATCGTCTCCCGAGTAGGATGACGAGCTGTCGTCATCGAGCGTCATCAGTTTGACGAAGCCCGGACGCTCGGGGCGATTGCTTCGGTGAGTGCGCCAGGCGTGATCCCAACGCTCACTGATGAGCGGAGCGTGCTCTTCGCCCAGCAGATGGCGCAGGCCAGCGAAATTGCCAAAGACGTGATTCACTGCCTCCAGAATGACCGGACCGGATCTCCACGAAGCATCGAGTTCGTCCTCGTGGATGCGTCGATCCTCGGGAGCGCTTTCGTAGTGCCGTTGCACTTCGGTGAAGAGCCGTGAGTCGCCCCCGCGCCAGCCATAGATGGCCTGCTTCTCGTCGCCGACGTAGTAGAAGGAGCGGTCACCGGAATCATCGGCGATGACTTCATCGATCAGATTGCGGAGCACCATCCACTGGCGGCGGCTGGTGTCCTGAAACTCGTCGATGAGCCAGTGGTTGAATCGACTGTCGAGTCGGTAGTCGACCCTCAGACTGCGACCGCTGACGTCGGGTTGATCATCGAGCATGGAAAGCTCAAAGCGATCATCGCGTTGTCCTTCCTCGCGAGTGAAATCGGGCGCGGCACCTGCGAGCAGAATGAGGATGTCGTCAAAACTCATTCGACCGGCTCGCCGGACCCGCTCGTGGTAGTGGGTTTCGTAGCGGCGGACGATTTCATAGATGCCCTGGGTTCGCTGGAGCTTGGAAACGATCTCTCCGCGAATCACGATCCCGGCGGCGTCGGCCAGAGCCTGCCGAAACGCAGGCTCCAGATCGAAGGGCTTGTAGTAGGCGAGTTCGGTTGCCGTTCCGAGACGCAGGGCGTCCATCAGCGGCAGGATCTTGGCGAGAACGCCATCGATCTTGCTGCCGGTGGAACCAAGGGCTAGCTTCGGTAATTCGTCGGCCAGTTTCTCGAATCCGTTGGGAATGGATTTGTGAATCAGACGCAGCGGTGCCGCCCCTTGGCGAATTGTTTCGGCGACGGCGGGAACATCGAACTGTCCCATCCACCAAGGTAACTTGTCCGGCCAGATGGCTTTGGCCTGGCTCCATTTCTTGAGATCGGGACAGGCGATGAGGAGCTGATGGAATTCGCTGACGAAGTTCTCCAGATTCGACAACAGACGCTTTTCTTCTGCCCCNNNNAAAGTGGCCTGGCGAAAGGCGGCAAGAAAGGCGTCGGCATCTTCCGGATCACCGAGCACCCGATCAAACACCTCCCGCCGCACTCGGGTCGCCTCGGCATCTTCGAGGATCTCAAAGTCCGCCCCGATTCCGAACTCGCCGGGAAAGGTACGCAGTACCCGCGAGTAAAAACTGTCCAGAGTTCCCAGAGACAGGACATGCAGCGAGTCGGTGGCCAGTCGCAGCAATTCGAGAGCCACTTCGCGAGTCAGTCCGGGCACCTGATGCTCGGCGGCAGTCAGGGCGGCGGCCTCATCGGACTCGGCGGCCTGGGCGAGAGCGCCGAGAATGCGGTCGAAAAACTCGCCAGCTGCCTTGCGGGTAAACGTCAGCGCGATGATCTTTTCGGGCTCGCGAAAGGTCAGCAACAGACGCATAACGCGACCGACCAGATGGTGGGTCTTGCCCGAGCCGGCCGAGGCTTGAATCATGAGATTCTTCTCGCCGACTGGGGAGGTGGAAGCGGGGGAACTCATGAGGAAAGCGAGTGATCGGATGGGGCGCCGACAAAGGTCAGGTCGAGCGTTTTGGCGGGAAGTCCGAGATGCCAGGAACTGAGCCAGTCGCGATCTCCCTTTGCTTCCAGTCGATGAAATCTGCCCGCCAAGACATCGGCAACGACGCCCTCGGCGCAATGTCGCGCCGCTTCGAGGATGGTTTCGTCCATGTCCCAGTCATCCACCCCCACATCGGCCACCGACTTGGTCAGGTGAAAGTAGCCGCAAGTCAGTTCGACATCCGGATGGCGGGTCGCGAGAGCGAGGCAGTAGAGGGGAAGCTGCAGTTTTTTCCACCGCATCGATTTGCCCTCCAGATCGAAAAACGCATAGTCGGGTGGCCAGGGCGCGTCGTCGGCCAGGCGATTGCCGACGCAGTGATCGGATTTTGCGCCGCCCTTGGGTTTGGAGTCACTGGTCTTGTAGTCGATCACCCGATAGCGGTTCCCGTTGCGCTCGACCCGGTCGATTTTTCCCGAGATGGTGAGACCGCCAATCTCCAGCGGGTAGCTGTCGAAGAGCGATTCCTCGATGTGAATGATTTCCCAACCCAACTCGCGTTCACGGGCTTGAACATCGGCAACGGCACGGAGTCGTTCCCTGGCGGCGGCGACCTGAATGCGGACGGCGAGCCCGGGACGCTGGCCCCAGCGCTCCAGCGCCAGTCGGTCGGCGGTTCCCACCAGAAAGTCCTCGATCATTTCCGCATCGGTCCAGTTCCGTGCGGTCTCATCGGCGCCAAACTGTTCCAGCACCAGATGACAGAAATTTCCAAAATCAAAATCATCCATCTCGGCCTTGGCAGGATCGACCTCATCCATTCGTCGAATGCGCCGCGCCCAGAAGTGAAACGGGGAGGTGAGGTAGTCGCCAAAAGCGGTCACTGCCAGTCGATCGAGCGGTTTCTCCGGCTCGCCCTCGTGAGGATGGTTCGGCACCAGTTGAAATCCCGGTGCCCACGAATCCTGAGTGCCGGGAGCCGTGGCTTCCTGAAAAACGTGATGCACCCGCATCGGCAATTCCGCATCCGGACATCGAAAAAGCAGTCGGGAGGGGCGCAGCGGATCGCCGTTGGATGAAGTCTTGGGCACCAGCAGATCGACTCTGCCGTCACTCTCGCGTCGGGATTCGAGGAGAGTGCGAAACACGTAGAGATCCCGAACCAGTCTATCGTCGTTGGTTTTTAGGCGGAGCGATCGCAGGCTTCGCAGATTCTCTGGCAAGTAGGGATGGCCGACAATGGCTTCGGGGACGATGCCGTCGTTGAGTCCGGCCACGATGAGATGGGGCGCGTCCTCCCAGAGCAATTCCAGCCAGCCTTGCAGTTCGATCGCCAGGGGCGGTCGATCTTCGCTCAAGGTCGTTTCTCCGATCAGGTCGACGAGCAGAGTGAGCTGATCGGGCGTCGCCAGCGAGATGCCTGCTCGATCTACCGCATTCAACTGCGCCAGTCCCTCCATCACTTTCGGCGCGACGGTTTCGATGACTTTTTCGGCCCACTCACCGGCTTCGCTTTGGCGATTTCGACTGCTGATGAGGTCCCGGAGAATCGGGGGCAGGGTCTCGGGGAGGGGGCCTGAGGTGAGTTCGCTCATAAGTCGCCGAATTTCCGCCAGTCCGTCGGCCATCATCGCGAAGTTGTCTGCCTGTTTTCGGGAACTCTCCCGCTCGGAGAGTCGATAGGACTCCGCATCGGCTTTCAGAAAGTGCAGTATCGTCGGCAGGTCGGTCGCGAGATGGTCCGAGTAGCTGTCGTCGTGGGCGCGTCGGGCGGCTTGGCCATTCCACGAATTGAGTTTCCGCTTTAGGTAATCGTCCATCTCCGGCACCCGAAGCAGTTCGCGGAGTTGAACGAAATCGGCCCCCGCCGCCGAGCGGGCGATCAGTTTCAGCAGGTGATGAAAGCCCTCGCGCTTCACCTTGCTACCTTCGGGATTGAAAGCCGCGACCTGACAAGCTCGGAGCGATGATTCCAAAAGGGGGGCGAGTTCCGCATCGACCGCCCCGATGGCGAGAGTATCGGCGGGATCTTCGATTGCTTTGGCGACGGCCGTCACTCGGTCGACCAAGGCCGCGGGATTGGCGACGATCTCGACGGATCTCTGGAAATCAGGAACCTCAATCGGCTCCGCCATCCAGTAGTCCGCCAGCGGGCGACCCCAGGCATCGAAGTGATCCGAAAGCGAACTCGGCGCATAGATCGCGACCGTCACCGGGATTCCCTGGCGCAGGAGATTCTCCAAGGCATCGACTGCGAGTGGAATCGGGTCCGGGGTCGCGATGAGGATGACCTCGCGAACTCCCGTCGGTAGCGTCGGGCGAGCGGCCGCCACGGCGCGCGCCTGATCTCGATCGCAGCGATCCATTCGGCGATCGAGAAATCCCAGCCAATCGCTCTCGAGTCGGCTCAGATCGCGCCAGCGTTCGATTTCTTCGTGTTCGTCCGGCAGACGTCTCAGCACATCCGAAAATCCGAGGCCCGCCTCGCCCAAAGTTCGGCGAACCGAGATCAGGTCCCGAGCGGTTCCGCGCGCCCAGGCAAAGTCGCGAACCGGCGGATCGATGGGAAACAGCGCCCGGAATTCGTCGAGATCGATTTCTTCCAGCACCGCGATCCAGGCAGCGAGCGCTTCCAGCTCGCCGGCCGACGTTCGACCGGAGATCGCGGTTCCGTCCTCGGGGTTGGTGAGGATGGAGGGAGGCACCGCCAGCGGAGGAATCACCGCCGTGCCGCGCTCCGCCGCCAGATTGGCGAGCATTTCCCGGAGCCGTCGTCCCGCATTTCGAGTGGGCACGATGACCAGTTGATCGCTCAGATCCAGCACCGCCTGGTCACCGGCGCGGTCGATGAGCCATTCCGCAGCCTGTTCCACCAGCGGTCGGGACCAATCCAGAAAGAGGCGCTCGGGCAAAGGAACTTGGGAAAAGAGGTCGAGCTGAGCGGATTCGGTCACGACAGTCAGATTAGGAACGATTTCCCATCGCGCAAAGCGAAGTTTTCAAGAGCGGGATTAAAGTCGGCTTTTTCGCGGGTTCCCATTGCCAAGGGAAAAGCCTTCTTCTAGCCTCCCAACGTGAGCCAGCGTTCCCTCAGTCGACTCCTTTTCGCGATTTTTCTCGTGGCCCTGATCATGGGACCGGGGCCGGGGATCTATCTGATCAATCCCGATCCCGAGAATGCCGAGGCCCGGAGATTCGTTCTTGGTGTCCCCATTGTCTATGCCTGGGCCGTGTTCTGGCTGGGCGTGCAGGCCGCGTGCGTGGCCGTGGCTTATCGCCGACTCTGGCGGGAATTGCCGAAGCTGAACTCCGGGAAAAGCGACCAATGAACGGCGTGAGTTTCTCTCTTTCTCTTATCGGCCAGGCCGAGGTGTCCTCACAGCTGGGTGGCGTCGCCATCGTCGTGCTGGTAATCTACCTGGTGATGCTGCTGACGCTCGGCGTCGTTGCGTGGCGTCGCGGTCGGACCACGGAAGAGGACTACTATCTCGCCGGACGCAGTCAGGGATTCATCGTCACCGTGATGACGATCATGGCGACGTTTTTCTCCAGTGCCGCCATCCTCGGAGTGCCTGGGAATGTCTACAAGGAAGGCGTCGCCTTCATGCTCTTCGCGTTGAACCTGCCCTGCGCGGGGGCCTGCATCTATCTCTTCGGCGCGCGGATTCGTCGCATCGGACAGAAGCGCGGCTACGTGACTCAGGGCGACATGATCGCCGATTACTACGGCGACTCGGCCGGCCTCCGAATGCTGGTGGCGGTGGTGGGATTCCTCTACGTGCTGCCCTATGTTATCATGCAGATCAAGGCGGGCGGACACCTCGCCCAGGGATTGTTTCCCGGGGCGGCGGAGGCTTTCGAGCAAGGAGCGATGGCGCTCTCCTTGGTGACCATCATTTACGTTCTGATCGGTGGCATGCGATCCGTCGCCTGGACCGATGTCCTCCAGGGATTCCTTCTCATTGCTGGCATGCTCATCGCCGCCGTCGCCACCATCGTAACTCTGGGCGGCTTTGGCGGATTCTTTGAAAAAGTGCGCGAGATCGATCCTCAGGGACTGGCACTGCCGGGACCCTCGGGCGTCTACAGCCCGTGGAAAATGCTGACCATCTGTGTATTTGCCTCCATCGGTTCGCTGGTGCAACCCGCCCAGTGGATGCGGCTCTATGCGGCGAAAAGTGATCGGGTGTTGAAACGCAGCGCCTTGGTGTTTTCCATCGTGCTGCCCGCCTGCTTTTTGTTTGGGATCATGCTGGTTGCTCTGGCGGGCCGGGCGTTGTATCCGCCGGAGATGATCGATGGCGTCCTGACCGCCCATCCGCATGTGGGCGAGTTCGATCAGATCGTCGTGGTGATGGTGAAGGAGCAGTTGCCGCAAATGTTGGGACTCTTTGGCGTGGTGCTCGTGGCCATTCTGCTGGTCGCGGTTTTGGCGGCATCCATGAGCACGGCGGACAGCAATCTTCACGCCTTATCGGCCGTGGTGACCCGCGATGTCTATGATCGATTCGTCCGTCCATCTGCTTCCGAGAATGAACGGGCCTGGGTGGGACGTTTCACCATCATCGGAGCGACCTTGCTGGCGCTATGGATGGTGAGAGCCGGTCATGAAAATGCCGACTTCGCGCCGCTCAAGATGATTGTGAACCTGATGTTTGCCGCGATTGGCTTTTCCTGTCAGTTGCTTCCGGTGACGCTTGACATGCTCTTTATCAGGCGGGGAACCCGAGCCGGCATCATGGCGGGCATGATCGCCGGCATCGCCGTGGTGTTTCTGTTCACGCCCTTTCCGGACCTTCTCTTCGGTCGCGATGGAGCCACGCCGGTGGCCGATTCGGTGGCTCCGCTGAGATCGCTTTTCGATATTGGATTCACCGGATTTGTGGTCAACGCCGCCGTGTTTGCCCTCGTCAGTGCCTTCACCCGAAGACTGGATCCGGAGCGCACCAAAAAACTGGCGCTCGACATGGACGTGTCGTCGCCCGAGTGATGTAGCCTTTCTCATGCCTGCCATTCGCCTCATCGATCTCCGCTATCACGTCGTCCGCACCGCGACCCGCTTTCCCTTTCGCTACGGCATCGCCGCGATGACTGCCGCGCCACACCTGTTTCTGCGCGCCGAGTTCGAGGTCGACGGAAAACGAGTGACCGGATTCAGCGCCGAGGGCTTGCCCCCGAAGTGGTTCGTGAAATCTCCCGACACCACCTTCGACCAGGATTTGCCCGATATGATCGAGGTAATTCGGAACGCAGTGAAAGCGGCGAGTGAAGTCGGAGAGCAACCGTCATTCTACGATTGGTGGCGAGCCGTGTATCAGGGGCAGGACAGCTGGGCGGTCGAGAATGCCACTCCGCCGCTGCTCGTTCACCTCGGCACCAGTCTCGTGGAAAGAGCGGGAATCGATGCGCTGTGCCGGGCCTTGGGCCAACCTTTCGCTCAGGTTCTCGCCGACAACGGGCTGGGGCTGCGACTTGGCGAAATTCATCCCGAGCTGGGCGATCGGAGACCGGCGGAACTCATTCAACAGGGTCAAGTCGCCGACTCAACCCTGTTGATTCGCCATACCGTCGGGCTCGCGGACCCGTTGACCGACGATGAAATTCTGGAAGCCGACCGAGTCGATGATGGGCTTCCGCATTCGTTGGAAGCCTGTGTGAAGGCCTACGGCATTCGTTATTTCAAAATCAAGCTGGGTGGGCTGGCCGATCACGACTGCGAGCGTTTGCGTCGAATCGCGGGCATCTTGAATCGTCTGGTGCCGGACTTTCGCTACACTCTGGACGGGAACGAGCAGTTTCGAGATTTCGGCGATTTTTGGGGACTCTGGGAACAGTTGCAGGCGGACCCCGATCTGACGTCGTTTCTCTCGCCCGAGCACCTGTTGTTTGTGGAGCAACCCTTGCATCGGGACGTGGCGCTGGCCGATGAAGTGGAGGGAATTCTGGCCTGCTGGCCGGATGCGCCGCCGTTCATCATCGATGAGAGCGATGCCTCCCTCGATTCCCTGCGTCGCGCTCTGAACCTGGGCTACTCCGGCACCAGCCACAAGAACTGCAAAGGCGTCATCAAAGGCATCGCCAACGCTTGCCTGCTGGCCCACTTATCGGCGACCAATGCGAGTCGTTCCTGGGTTCTGTCCGGCGAAGATCTCGCCAACATCGGGCCTGTGGCGTTGCTCCAGGACCTCACCGTGATGCACTCGCTGGGCATTCGCCACGTGGAGAGAAACGGGCACCATTATTTTTCGGGTCTCGGGATGATGCCGCCGTCGGTGCAGGGAGCGGTGCTCGCCAATCACGGCGATCTCTATCGCGAGCATGATGGTTATCCCGCACTGGCGATTCGCGACGGCGTCATCGAGATCGGGTCAGTCTTGACCGCGCCCTTCGGCACCGGCTTTGTAATGGATGATGTGATTGATGATTGGCGTTCCCTGAATGAGTGGGAAAACGCGGGGGCTTTCCGAGGCTATTGATTTCAGGGCATTTTCGCGTGCTTGCTCTGGATGGGGCATCCGCTAGGATGCGGGAATGCGCATTCTGACGATTCTGCTTTCTCTGGCTCTGTTCAGCCCGGCTCGGGCTGCCGATGATCGACCCAACATCATCTGGATTTCCTGCGAGGACATCAGCCCTCACCTCGGGTGCTACGACGATCCCTTTGCGATCACGCCGAATCTGGATCAACTGGCGACGGAAGGAACCCGTTTCACCCACGCGTTCACCGCCGCGGGAGTCTGCGCGCCTTGTCGTTCGACCATCATCACGGGGATGTATCAGACCACCATCGGGACGCATCACATGCGGTGCAATGCGGTGCTGCCAGAGTCGATCAAGCCGTTTCCCATCTACCTCCGCGAAGCGGGCTACTACTGCACCAACAACTCGAAGACCGATTATCAGTTCAAGCATCCCAAGGAAACCTGGGACGAATCGAGTGGGAAGGCGCACTGGAAGAACCGGAAGGACGGTCAGCCTTTCTTCGCGGTGTTCAATTTCACCGGCTGCCACGAGAGCGGGATTGAGAGCAAATCGAAGTATGAATCGGTCACCAAGGATCTCACGCCGGAGCAACGACAGGATCCAGAAAAACTGAAAGCGACCCTGCCACCCTATTACCCGCCGACAGCCGTGGTGTTGGAGGATTGGAAGCGAAACTACGAGCTGATCACGGCCATGGATGCCTGGGCCGGAAACCTGATTGCCGAACTCAAGGAAGCCGGGGTTTTTGAGAACACCATCATCATGTTCTGGTCGGATCACGGCGTCGGGCTTCCGCGCGCCAAGCGTTGGCTCTACGACTCCGGCACCCGCATCCCTCTGATCGTTCGCATTCCCGAGAAACTGCGTGCCGAGGGTCAGGGCGTTCCCCATTCAGTCAACGACGAGCTGATCAGTTCGCTTGATTTCGGTCCCACGGTGTTGAATCTGGCGGGGCTGCCGGTGCCGGAAATCATGCAGGGCCGCGCTTTCCTCGGAACCAATCTCACGCCGCCGCGCGACTACGTCTTCGGAGCTCGAGATCGGATGGACGAACGCTATGACATCATTCGGGCGGTGCGCGACAAGCGCTATCGCTACATCCGAAACTACGAGCCACTGAAGCCCTATTACCAGTACATGAACACTCCCGAGAAAGGAGCGACCATGGGCGAACTGCGGTGGGTCCATGCCGAGGGAAAGCTTCCGGCGGCTGCCGAGCTGTTCATGGCCGATCACAAGCCGGTCGAGGAACTCTACGATTTGGTAAACGATCCGCACGAGGTTCACAATCTCGCCGCCGATCCCGCGCATGCCGAAAGGTTGGAAAAGATGCGCGAGGTCCACGCGGAGTGGGGTAGAACGACTCGCGACATCGGATTGATCCCCGAACCCGAGATCGAGCTCCGCGAGAAGGCGGCGGGATCCACCTGTGCCATCATGGCGAGTTCGCAAGATCAGACGCTCTCGACCCGTCTCGGTCGTGTGGCGGCGCGTGCCTCGGACGGCCCTTCCGCATTGCCGGAGTTGTTGGAGGCGTTGAACGATCCCGACGCGGCGGTGCGTTACTGGGCCGCCACCGGCATTGGCAATATCGGAGAACCCGCGAAGGCCGAGGGTTTGGCCCCCGCCCGCAACGCTCTCTCCGATGACTCTGCCGTCGTGCGAGTGGCTGCCGCGCGTGCCCTTTGTCGAATGGGAGATCCTGACGCGGCGCTGCCGGTGTTGCAAAAAGAACTCGCCGGACCCGAGCAATGGACGCGTCTCCACGCCGCCATCGTCCTCGACGAAATCGAAGCCATGGCCGAGCCCGCCATCCCCGACCTCAAACGGGCGCTGAAGAACCAGCCCAACAAATACATCATTCGCGTCGCCAATCGCGCGCTGAACGATTTGCTCGGGACGGAAAATCAGGTGCCATGACACGGAACGGAGCGGGAAAGTGATGAGAAACGGCGTATCTTGGTTTTCTTTCCTGTCGTGACGAATTCAGTCGCCTCCCATTCCCATCCAGAAACGGCTGGCCAACTATTGGTCGAAGCCCGGGAAACGGGCGCGACGTGGTCTGACGACGAACTGACCGATCGCGCGGTGGCCTTGGCGGAAGCAATTCTCCGATGCAGCACTCGTCCGGGTTCTCAGACCCGTCGTGAGCGGGAGCAGGCGGCTCAGTTGGCCCGGATGATGAAAGATCCGGCGGGAAAGGCGCTGACGATCTCGCTGGCGGACCGGTTGTTTCGACCTCCGACGGCACCCCGGGCAGCCGAGGAAATGCGTACGCTGATCGAAGGCTACGGAGTCCCGCACTACCTGCCGGTTCACGAGCAATGGGCGATGCGGATCGGGAGCTGGGCATCCCGGCTTTTCCCCCGATGGGTGGTACCGGCCGTGATTGCCCGGATGCGCTGGGAGAGTCGCGATGTGATCCTGCCTGGGCATCCGAACAAACTGCTGCGCCATCTGGAAAAGCGGAGGAAGTCCGGTTTTCGGATGAACTTGAACCAACTGGGTGAAGCCGTGCTCGGAGAAATGGAAGCGGCTCACCGGCTCGATCAAGCCGAAGCATTGTTGCGGTCGCGACACTGCGATTATGTCTCGGTAAAGTTGTCCGCACTCTTCAGCCAGATTCACTTGGTCGCGTATGAGGAAACGCTCGCGGAAGTGAAAATCCGCCTTCGTAGGCTCTACCGCGCGGCCTTGGCAGAGCGCCCCCATTTTTCACCGGGACGACACAAGTTCGTGAATCTCGACATGGAGGAGTACCGCGATCTGGCCCTGACCTGCGAGGCCTTTCGCGAGGTGTTGTCGGAATCCGAGTTTAGGGACTTGGAAGCGGGAATCGTGCTGCAGGCCTACTTGCCGGACGCTCATCAGTGGCAGCGAGTCCTGACGGAATGGGCTGGTGAACGTGTCGATCAAGGCGGGGCAGGGATCAAGGTGCGGATCGTAAAAGGTGCCAATCTCGCGATGGAACGGGTCGACGCGGAGATTCACGGCTGGCCGCTGGCTCCCTACGATTCGAAAATCGAGACTGACGCCAGCTACAAGCGGATGCTCGACTTTGCATTCCAGTCGGAGCACTGCGCCGCAGTCCGGATCGGAGTGGCGAGTCACAACTTGTTCGATATCGCCTGGGCGGCCCTGCTGGCGGCGGCGCGGGGAGTCGAGGATCGGGTCGAGTTCGAGATGCTGGAGGGAATGGCCAATCATCAGGCCCGGGTGGTGCGCGATCTCACGGGCGGCCTGCTCTTTTATGCGCCGTTTGTGCGCCGGGAAGAATACCACGCATCCATCGCCTACCTGGTGCGGCGGCTCGATGAGAACACCACGCCGGAGAATTTCCTGCACGACCTCTTTGGAATGATGCCGGGGAACGCCGCCTGGAAGGCGCAAGAGGAACGGTTTCTGGCGGCGGCGAGAGAGCGGACGGAGGTGTTTGACTTCCCGCGAAGACTCCAGAACCGGCGGGCGGAATCCGACTCCTGGGAAGCGGACATATCTTTCGCCAACACGCCGGACACGGACTGGTCGCTGCGTCAAAATCAACTTTGGATCCGTGAAAGGGTGGAGGCTCAGCGGGAGGCAAGAATCGAACCGATCCCGCTGCAGATTGGTGGCGGAAATCTGCTTCCCAACACCGACGGAATTGGTGTCGATCCCTCGCGGCCGGAGATTGAAGTTCGCTATCGCTTTGCGCTGGCCGGTCTTGGGGAAATCGACCGGGCTTTGGAGGTTTCCTCGAAGGCCCAGCCAGATTGGGAATCAAGGGGACGGCTGGGGCGTTGCCGGATCTTGAAACAGTGCGCCGCCAAACTGGCGGAACGACGCGGTGAGTTCATCGCCACGATGGTGCTCGACGCCGGCAAGGCGGTGATGGAAGGGGACGCCGAAGTCAGCGAAGTGATTGATTTCGCCAGGTACTATGCCGAGTCCTTCGACGAAGCGGACGGTTGGACCGATGGCGTGGAAATGCGGGCTTTGGGCACCGTGGTCGTGACACCGCCGTGGAATTTCCCCCTCGCCATTCCGGGCGGCGGCGTGTTGGCTGCGATGATGGCGGGGAACGCGGTGATTCTGAAGTCGGCGCCCGAAACGGTGCTGACGGCTTGGCGTCTGGCCAATGCGCTTTGGGATGCCGGAGTTCCTCGCGAGGTGCTTCAGTTTCTTCCATGCCCCGACAACGAGATCGGCCGATCGCTGATCACCGACGACCGGGTTGGGGGAGTGATTCTGACCGGTGCTCTGGCAACCGCACGCATGTTCCTCGGTTGGAAGCCCGGGCTGCGCCTGTTCGCCGAGACCAGTGGAAAAGACGCCATCATCATTACTGCCGCAGCCGATCCCGATCAGGCGGTGAAAGATCTGGTGAAGAGCGCCTTCGGCCACAGCGGTCAAAAGTGCTCCGCCGCCTCCCTAGCGATTGTCGAGGCCGAGCGTTATGATGATCCCAACTTCCAACGGCAATTGCGGGATGCCGCCGCCAGCCTGCGGGTGGCATCGGCTTGGGATTTTTCATCGGTAATCACCCCGGTGATTCGGCTTCCCGGACCGGAACTGGAGCGGGGATTGACCCGACTCGACCCGGGAGAGAGCTGGCTGCTGGAGCCGGTTCAAGACGCGGACAACCCCTGTCTCTGGTCGCCGGGAATCCGGATTGGAGTGGCTCCGGGCAGTTGGTTTCACCTAACGGAGTGTTTTGGACCCGTGCTGGGGGTGATCCGGGCGGACGATCTCGACCACGCCATTGCCATCCAGAATGCGTCACCGTTCGGGCTCACCGGTGGCATTCAGTCGCTTGATGAAAAGGAGATCGCGAGGTGGAAGGACCAGGTCGAAGTCGGCAACGGTTACATCAATCGGGGGATCACCGGAGCGATCGTGCGACGCCAGCCCTTTGGTGGATGGAAGCGCTCCGCCGTCGGGCCCGGAGCCAAGGCGGGGGGACCGAACTACGTGGCCATGCTGGCACGATGGAAGGAAACGTTGTTACCCAACGACCTTGGCCTGCCGGAGGTGAAAGTTCTGGATTGGCTGGGCCGCTTTGAGTCCATCCTGCCCGATTCACGGAGCCGCCTTCGCGCCGCCGCCGGTAGCCAAGCCCTTTGGTGGCGGAACGAATTTTCGAGGGAGCATGATCCCTCGGCACTGGTCGCGGAATCGAATGTCTATCGCTATCGACCCCATCAGCGGGTGCTGCTGCGAGTCACCGACCGTCCTGAAAACCTGGCCATCTGCCTGCTGGCGGCGCGCGTCGCCGGCGTGCCCGCGGAGATCAGCATGCCCCAGGAGGCGTCGGAACGGTTTCGGAGATTGGCCGACGCAGCATCAGTCGACGTGATGTTTGAGTCCGAGGAGCGGCTCGCCTCCCGACTTCTCACCGAGCGCGAAGAGGTCGGTGTTCTCCGGATCACGATCGCGACGACCGGCATACTCCAAGCCGCCCACCAAACCGGCTGGATCCCCATCGACTGGCCGGTTCTGGCCAACGGCCGGCTCGAACTGCGCCACTATCTCCGTGAGCAAAGCCTCGCCGAAACGAGCCACCGCTACGGCAACCACATTTCCAAGCCTGCCGACCTGAAAGCTCGACCCGCTTGACCACTTTCCCTTACCATCCCGTTTCCCCTGAATCTCATTTCCAGCTTCCCGAATCCCTAACCCCATGAAAGCCCTCGTCAAACGTCACGATGCCCCCGGTCTCTGGCTGGAGGATGTTCCCGAGCCCACCGTCGGGATCAACGATGTCCTCATCAAGGTGGATCGCACCGGTATCTGCGGCACCGACGTCCACATTCACAACTGGGATGCCTGGGCGCGCAAAACGGTGCCGGTGGGCCTGGTGGTCGGACACGAGTTTGTCGGAGAGATTGTCGAGGTCGGTTCCAATGTGGCCGATTTCCATCCTGGTGAAGTCGTCAGCGGCGAAGGTCACGTTGTTTGCGGTCGCTGTCGCAACTGCATGGCCGGTCGTCGTCACCTCTGCGCCGATACCAAGGGCATCGGGGTGAATCGTCCCGGTGCTTTCGCGGAGTATATCTCGCTGCCGATGGCCAATGTCTGGCATCACGCCGAGGATATCGATCGCGATGTCGCCTCGATCTTCGATCCNNGGCAACGCCGTGCACACCGCACTGACCTTCGACGTGCTCGGCGAGGACGTGCTGATCACGGGCGCAGGGCCAATCGGCTGCATGGCGGCAGCGATCTGTCAGTATGCCGGGGCGCGCTACGTGGTCGTTACCGATGTGAATCCCTGGCGGCTGGACTTGGCGAAGAAAATGGGAGCCACCCGCGTTGTCGATGTGCGTCACGAACGCATCACCGATGTCCAAAAAGAACTCGGTATGTCCGAGGGCTTTGATGTTGGACTGGAAATGTCCGGCAACGCCAGTGCCTTTCGTGAGATGCTCGAAAACATGTGTCACGGAGGCAAGATCGCCATGCTTGGGATTCCCGCCGAGGAGATCGCCATCGATTGGAATCTCGTGGTCTTCAACATGCTCACCATCTCGGGAATCTACGGACGGCGGATGTATGAGACTTGGTACAAAATGACCGTCATGCTCCAAGGCGGTCTCGACATCAGCCCCGTCATCACTCACCACTTTGACTACACCGAGTTCGAGAAGGGATTCGAGGTGATGAAGAGTGGTGAGAGTGGCAAGGTGATTCTCAATTGGGACCGCTGATCCGCGCTCATTTGCGATGATGATTTTTTACCAGCCAATCTCTTTAGGGAAAGCCGCTACTGTTGTGGAAAAAATGATATGGGATATGCCCATCTGAACTTAATAATGATGATCAGCGAAAGTTAGCGCCAATCAGCGGTTCAATATTTCTGAGTATGTACGGATCTTTTCAAAACCATCTCCAGACCACGATCGGTTCCATTCGGGATGCGGGGCTCTACAAAGCTGAGCGCGTCATCACCACGCCGCAATCGCCCCACATCGGGGTGAGTAGCGGCACGGAGGTGCTGAATCTTTGCGCCAACAACTATCTGGGGTTGGCGGATCATCCCGAAGTCGAGGCGGCCGCCCGCGAGGCCATTGTCCGCTGGGGATATGGCATGTCGTCAGTGCGTTTCATCTGTGGCACCCAGCAGATTCACAAGGATCTGGAATCGCGGCTCAGTGACTTTCTGGGAACCGAGGACACCATTCTTTACTCTTCCTGTTTCGATGCCAATGGCGGACTTTTCGAGACTCTGTTGGGAGCCGAAGACGCGATCATTTCCGACGAACTGAACCACGCCTCCATCATCGATGGTGTGCGCTTGTGCAAGGCTCAGCGATTTCGCTATCGCAACAACGACATGGCCGATCTAGAAACTCAATTGATCGAGGCCAAGTCTGCGAGATTCCGGCTGATTGCAACGGACGGCGTTTTCTCCATGGATGGTTCCATTGCGAACCTCAGGGGCATCTGCGATCTGGCCGAAAAATACGACGCGCTCGTCATGATCGACGATTCCCACGCCGTCGGAGTCATCGGGGAAACGGGGCGGGGGACACACGAATATCACGATGTGATGGATCGGGTCGATATCATCACCGGTACGCTGGGAAAGGCCCTCGGCGGTGCCAGCGGTGGCTACACCAGCGGACGCAAAGAGATCATCGAGCTGCTCCGCCAGCGTTCGCGGCCCTACCTGTTTTCCAATTCCCTGCCGCCGGTGATCGCGGCGGCATCCATCATATCGCTCGATCTACTGACCCGGTCGACGGAGCTACTCGATCAACTTCGGAAGAATACCGTTTTCTTCCGGGAAGAGATTTCGAAAACGGGACTCACCGTGCTGCCTGGCGAACATCCCATCGTGCCCATCATGCTGGGCGACGCCAAATTGGCCGGTCGCATGTCTGAGGAATTGTTGAAACGCGGGATCTACGTGATCGGCTTTTCGTTTCCCGTTGTCGCCGAAGGCAAGGCTCGCATCCGCACCCAGATGTCGGCCGCCCACACGGAGGACGACCTCGCCTTTGCGATCGAGCAATTTGGCGAAGTCGCCGCCAAGTTGAAAAGGTAGGTAGGGCGTGCAGTCCCTGCGCGCCGAGAGCGGTCCCTTCGATTTGGAAAGAAAAAGACCGATCAGCCTCACGGGGAGGTCGATCGGTCTTTCTTGAAATGACGGCTGCCCAGGGACTGGCAGCCCTAACTGGCCGAGGCTAAATGTTGGCAATGAGGCCGTTCAAGGTCGTGCTCGGACGCATCGCCGCGGAGGTTTTGCTTTCGTCCGGCTGATAGTAGCCACCGATGTCCACCGGTTGGCCCTGAACGCTGATCAACTCTTCGCTGATCTTCGCTTCGTTGGCCGCCAGGGCTTCCGCGATGGGGGCGAACTCCGCTTTCAGTTCGGCGTCGTCATTCTGAGCCGTCAGTTGCTGAGCCCAGTAGAGCGCGAGATAGAAGTGACTGCCGCGATTGTCGATGCCGCCGAGACGACGGCTCGGTGATTTGTCGTTGAGCAACAGTTCGCTGGTGGCGGCGTCGAGAGTCGCTCCGAGGACCTTGGCTTTCGCATTGCCAAAGGTCTCACCGAGATGTTCCAGCGACACGGCGAGGGC
>JAGROX010000136.1 GCA_020440025.1 Verrucomicrobiia bacterium | reverse complement strand
GAAGAAAAATGGGGCGTCAGCGCCGCAGCTCCGGCTGCTGTTGCTGTGGCTGGTCCTGCTGCTGGTGGAGACGCCGGTGGTGCTGAGGAAGAGAAGAGTGAATTCGACGTGGTCCTGACCTCGTTCGGTGACAACAAGATCGGCGTCATCAAGGCGGTCCGTGAAGCCGTTGCCGGTCTCGGTCTCGCCGACGCCAAGAAGCTCGTCGAAAGCGCTCCCTCCACCCTGAAGGAAGGTGCCAACAAGGCCGAAGCCGACGAAATGAAAAAGAAACTCGAAGAAGCTGGCGCGAAGGTCGAACTCAAGTAGTCGATCCGAAGGCTTTTTCTGCCGATTTCGATCGTCGCTCCCTGATTCCTCGGAATTTCGGAGCGGCGATCCTCGGGAGAAATCATTCATCTATCTGTAAAAAATATTCTCAGTCCGGAACCGACCGGACGACAAATCCTGGCGGTTTTGACACCTCCAGGCTTTGTCGTCTCAAATACGGGAAACCAGATTTGAAGACGATCGACGGGATCTTTCCCCGGACGCACGGCGTTAACCCATACCGGGAAAACCATTCGCCGTGCCCTGGAATTTAGATACCCGAGCAACGACCGACCCCAGACCCAGTAACCAGGCACCGCGACATGGCAAAGGCAGCACCAGCAGAACGTCTCTACTTCGGTAAGCTCAAGGAAGTAATCGAGACCCCAAACCTCATTGAGGTTCAGCTCGAAAGTTACAAGGAGTTCCTCCAGCAGGATTTGTTGCCCAGTGAGCGGCGACCCATCGGGCTCGAAGCGGTCTTCCGTGAGTTGTTTCCGATCGAGTCATACGACGAAAAGTTCACCCTCAATTTTTCGCGCTACGAAGTCGGAGAGCCGAAGTTGAGCTCTTTGCAGGCGTTGCGCGATGGGGAGACGTTCAGTGCCCCGCTTTACGTGACCTTCAATTTGAAGGACGAGACCGGCACCAAGGAAGAGCGCGTTTACATGGGTGAACTGCCCCTGATGACCCGACGGGGCACTTTCGTGATCAACGGTGCTGAGCGAGTTGTCGTCAGCCAGTTGCACCGTTCGCCGGGCGTCTGCTTTGAGACGAATCAGCATCTCAACGGAAAGATTCTCTACGGTTTCCGCATCATTCCCGACCGCGGTTCCTGGGTGGAAGTGCAGTTCGATACCAACGACCTGCTCTATGTCTATCTCGACCGTCGTCGCCGTCGTCGGAAATTCCTCGCCACCACTTTCCTTCGCGCCATCGGATATCCGACGGACGAGGACATGATCAAGGAATTCTATGACATCGAGAAGCTGAAGCTTTCCGCGACCATGGATGAGGCCGAGTTGGCCAAGAAGGTGATCTTCAATGACATCCTGGACGGTGACGTGATCGTTGCCAAGGCCTACGAGCCGCTCACAATCGGGGTCGTCAATCAGTTGCTCGGTCTGGGAATCAAGAACATTCCGGTGGTGACTGCTTCTCACGAAGATCTGCTCATCAAGTCGCTGAAGAAAGACCCGGCCAAAGACGAAGAGGAAGCTCTCAAGGACATCTACCGTCGTCTCCGCCCTGGCGATCCGCCGACCGTGGCCAACGCCCGCGCCCTGCTGAAGCGTCTCTTCTTCGATCCGAAGAAATACGATCTGACTCGCGTCGGTCGTTACAAGATCAACCAGAAGCTCGGTCTCGATATCGACGAGAACGAGCGCGTCATGACGCCCAAGGATTTCCTGGCGTCAATGAAATACCTGCTCAGTCTGCGCCGTGGCGAGGGTGTCCTTGATGACATCGATCACCTTGGCAGCCGTCGTGTCCGTGCGGTGGGCGAATTGCTCGCCAATCAGTGCCGCGTTGGCTTGGCTCGGACGGAGCGTCTGGTGAAAGAGCGCATGACCTTGTTCGATGTGAACCTCGACGGGATGACTCCCTCGAAGCTGGTGAATCCCAAGGCCCTCAGTGCCGTGGTTCGCGACTTCTTCGGTCGGTCTCAGTTGTCGCAGTTCATGGACCAGATCAATCCTCTTTCCGAATTGACCCACAAACGCCGTCTTTCGGCGCTTGGGCCTGGTGGTCTGAATCGTGACCGCGCCGGATTCGAAGTGCGAGACGTTCATCCATCTCACTACGGTCGTGTTTGCCCGATTGAGACTCCGGAAGGTCCGAACATTGGTCTGATCAACTCGATGAGTTGCTACGCCAGGATCAACTCCTTCGGTTTCATCGAGACTCCCTACCGCAAGATCGTCAACGGGAAGGTCAGGAAAGACATTGAGTATCTCACTGCTGACCAAGAAGAGAACCACCTCATCGCGCAGGCCAACAACGTGGCTGACGATAAAGGAAACTTCCTCACCGATCACATCACGGTCCGCTATCGGGGTGACTTCATCGAAGTCGAGCCGACCGAGTCTTCCTACATGGACGTCTCGCCGAAGCAGCTTGTTTCGGTGGCCGCCTCGCTGATTCCCTTCCTTGAGCACGATGACGCCAACCGCGCACTCATGGGATCGAACATGCAGCGCCAGGGGGTGCCGTTGCTCGTTTCTGAAGCGCCGCTCGTGGGTACCGGGATGGAGGCCAAAGTGGCTCAGGATTCCCGTTCCGTGGTTGTCGCGGAAGGGGATGGCACGGTTGCTGCCGCCACTGCCGAGATCATCATCACCACCAAGGATGGCAAGCTGCCCTGCTCGGAGGCCCAGTTCCTCACCAGCATTTCCAAGCTGAAAAGCGATCCGCGGAAAGACATTTACGTCTACCCGCTCCGCAAGTTCATGCGCTCGAATGCGGGAACCTGCATCAATCAGAAACCCATCGTCACTGCTGGTCAGAAAGTCAAAGCGGGCATGGTGCTTGCCGACGGACCGAACACCGAGAACGGTGAGTTGGCTCTCGGTCGAAACGTGCTCGTCGCCTTCATGCCGTGGAACGGTTACAACTTCGAGGATGCGATCGTCATCTCGGAGCGGATCGTGAAGGACGATGTCTATACCTCGATTCACGTCGACACTTTTGACATCGGCGCTCGCGACACCAAGCTGGGTCCGGAAGAGATCACCCGTGACATTCCCAATGTCGGTGAGGAAGCGCTCAAGGACCTCGGTCCCGACGGCGTCATCCGCATCGGTGCGGAAGTGAAGCCCGGTGACATTCTCGTCGGAAAAATCACGCCGAAGAGCGAAACCGAGCTGGCTCCGGAAGAGCGCCTCCTGCGCGCCATTTTCGGGGAAAAGGCCGCCGACGTGAAGGACTCCTCCCTGCGAGTGCCTTCCGGTTGCACCGGGATCGTCATGGATGTGCGCGTATCTTCGCGGAACAGCTCCTCCCGCGAGAAGCTGGATCCCAAGGAACAGCAGAAGCAGCGCAAACAGATCGTCGACGAGCACACCAAGCGCCGCGAGGAATTGACCGAACAACTGACCGACAAGTTGTCCGACATTCTTCTCGGAGAAAAGATCCCGCTCGATGTGGTCAATGGCCGCACCGGTGAGATCGTGGTTCCCGCGAACAAGAAGATCACCAAGACGCTGCTCCGCAAGCTGGCCGACAACTACTCCCACGTGGAGATCGACCCCAGCCCGGTTCGCAACAAGATCCTCGACATCATCTCGAGCTTCGAAGGCAAGTTCGAAGACATCGACATGGAGCGGGAACGCCAACTCGACCGCATCGAAAGCGGTGACGAAGTCGATCCCGGCATCATCAAGCAGGTGAAAGTCTACGTCGCCAAGAAGCGGAAGCTCTCCGTGGGAGACAAGATGGCCGGACGCCATGGTAACAAGGGGGTGGTCGCGACCATCGTTCCCGAGGAGGACATGCCTTACCTCGAAGACGGCACGCCGGTCGATATCTGTCTTAACCCGCTCGGCGTTCCCAGCCGAATGAACGTGGGGCAGGTTCTTGAAACCCACCTTGGTGTCGCAGCCAAGGCCCTTGGTTTCAAAGTGGCGACCCCGGTGTTCGACGGTATCCCCGAGTCCAAGATCATGGAATACATGAAGGAGGCAAAAGCCAAGGAAGGCTGGGAATGGATCGGTCTGAACGGCAAATCGACTCTCTACGACGGTCGCACCGGCGATCGCTTTTATCAGGATGTCGTGGTCGGAATGATCTACATGCTGAAGCTCGGTCACCTTGTGCAGGACAAGATTCACGCTCGAGCCGTGGGTCCCTACTCCCTCGTCACCCAGCAGCCGCTCGGTGGTAAGGCGCAGTATGGTGGTCAGCGTTTCGGGGAAATGGAAGTGTGGGCTCTGGAAGCCTACGGCGCCGCCTATACCCTTCAGGAATTGCTCACCGTGAAATCGGATGATGTCCAAGGACGGACCCGGATTTACGAAGCCATCGTGAAAGGCGACAACACGCTGGAGGCCGGCACGCCGGAATCCTTCAATGTGTTGATCAAAGAAATGCAGAGTCTCGGTCTCGACGTCACTGTCGGTTCCGCGGAAAAATCGGCGGAGGATCTCCTCCACGAAAGCCTGGCGATGTGATCGTCGGTCCCAATTCTCTGCCAAGTAAAATTAAAGAAAAAGCGAAGCGAATCTTTAGCCCACTTCAATAAGCTATGTCTTCTTCCACGATGAGTTCAGAATCTCACCTCGACGAGATCTTCGGTCTGCAGCGCGACTCAGACAGTTTCGATCACGTTCGGATCACCGTTGCCAACCCGGAAGTCATCCGGTCTTGGTCACAAGGGGAGGTCAAAAACCCCGAAACCATTAACTACCGGACGTTCAAACCGGAAAAGGGCGGCCTTTTCTGCGAACGTATTTTCGGTCCGACCAAGGACTGGGAGTGTACTTGCGGCAAGTACAAGCGCATCAAGCACAAGGGCACCATCTGTGACCGTTGTGGCGTGGAGGTGACCCTGTCCCGCGTTCGTCGCGAGCGCATGGGCCACATCGAACTGGCGGTGCCGGTTTCCCACATCTGGTTCTACAAGTGCATGCCCTCACGCATCGGTCTCATGCTCGACATGAGCGCCCGCCAGTTGGAGCGCGTGATTTACTACGAGGATTACATCGTCATCGATCCCGGCAACACACCGCTGGAAGTCGCCCAACTCCTCACCGAGATGGAGTATCGCGACGCTCAGGAAGAGTACGGTGAAGACGCCTTCCAAGCCGGCATGGGTGCGGAAGCGATCCGTGACCTCCTGTCTCGCGCTGATCTTCCGGCTCTGGTGTTGGAATTGGAAGACGCCATGACCAAGACCCGCTCGAAGCAGGTCCGCAAAAAATTGGCCAAGCGCCTGAAACTTTGCCAGGGCTTTCACACCTCCAATAGCCGTCCCGAGTGGATGATTTTGGAAGTGCTGCCGGTCATTCCTCCGGATCTTCGTCCGCTGGTTCCCTTGGAAGGTGGCCGCTTCGCCACTTCCGACCTCAATGACCTCTATCGCCGCGTCATCAACCG
>JAGROX010000135.1:2090-18411 GCA_020440025.1 Verrucomicrobiia bacterium | reverse complement strand
TGCCGGAGGCGGGGATTTACGAAATCACCTACAAACTCAGCGGCCTGAAGCCGGAGAAGGGACGAGCGCCGCGTCTGTTCGTGTATGAGACGAAACTCGACCGGGTCTTGCACGAGCAGGACATCGTCGCGCCAGAGGACAAGCCAATCACGGTGACTTTCCGCGCGCACTTGCCCAAGGGAAGGCCGAACATCAACGTGATCAACGAAGTGCCGGGTCCGTCGAACAATCCACGTTCGGGGCGCCACGGAAATCGCCCTTTCATCAGCACCGAGGACGGTCGCATTCCCTGGCAGATGAAGCTGACTGACGAGCAGGGTCGCCCGCGTTATCCCTTTCTGATCGTGGATTCGGTTTCGTGGCGTGGACCCATCATCACGAAAGAAGAGCAGCGGCACCGTGATGACTACCTGCCCACCGAGGAGGGAAATTTCGACCAAGTGCGTGAAGGACTCGCCAAGCTGGCGAAACGAGCGTTTCGCCGTCCGGTCAGCGACGAGGAACTGAACGGCTATGTCGACATCGTGAAAGCCGAGGTGGACGCCGGAGAGAAGTTTTTCGATGCGGTGAAGGCAGGCATGCTTTCTATCCTGTGCTCCAAGAGCTTCCTTTTCATCGCGGAAGGGGATGCCGAGGTGCCGCGTGACGCGCTCAACGATTGGGAGATCGCCTCACGCCTGTCTTTTCTATTCTGGAGCACCATGCCGGACGAAGAACTGTTCACCTTGGCCGAGCAGGGGAAGCTGAGCGACAAGGCAGAGTTGAGTCGACAGGTCGCCCGTTTGTTGGCCGATCCGAGGTCGGAGCGTTTCACCGATTCCTTTGCCAGTCAGTGGTTGCGTCTTCGCAAGGTGGGCATGTTTCCACCGGACAAGAAGCTCTATCCCGACTACGACGCCAGCCTCGAGAAGAGCATGATTGGCGAAACAACCTCCTTTATCCGGGAAGTGCTCCAAGAGGGCTTCACTCTCCGTGAGTTTTTGAATTCCGATTGGGGCATGATGAATTCCCGGCTCGCGGAATTTTACGGACTGCCAGGGGAGGGTCTCGGGCCGGATGAATTTCAGCGGGTCTCCCTGCCCGCCGACAGTCGCCGCGGGGGACTGCTGACCCAGGCGGCCATCCTTTCTCTGACCTCCGACGGGACGCGGCATCGGCCGGTGCATCGGGGTGTCTGGCTGTCAGAAGCCATTCTCGGCAAGTCGCCGCCACCACCACCGGCGAATGTGCAGCCTATCGCCCCGAACCCCATCGACGCCGCGAAATCGACGCTGCGGATGAAACTGGAGGCCCACATTCACGATCCGAGTTGCGCCTCCTGTCACGCCAAAATCGATCCCCTTGGTCTCGCTTTTGAAAACTTCGACGCCATCGGCCGCTGGCGAACCGAGGAGATCACCGATGGTGTCGGGGCCAATCCGAAAGTGAATCCGGCTGGAAAATTTCCCGATGGCCGCGCCTACGAGACCCCCGAAGAGTTCAAAGCCCTGCTGCTCGACGATCTCGACACCTTCAATGAGACTTTCATCGAGAAGCTGGCCACCTACGGAATGCGTCGGACGATGTCTTTTGATGATCGCGAGGAACTCCAAGCCATCGCCGCTGCGAGCAAAGAAAAAGACTATCGCCTGAGAGATCTCGTCGAGGCTTTCGTACTTTCCGATCTGTTTCAAAAACGCTAAAAGCTAACTGCTAAAAGCTAAAAGCTAAAAGCTTCCAAAATGAGCAATCTCAATCTGAACCAATGGCGCATCAGTCGCCGCCAAATGCTGCGCGGCCTCGGGGCCTCGATCTCGCTGCCCTTGCTGGATTGCATGGCGGAGCTTCCTGGTCCGACGAAACCGAAGCGCAGTGTGTTTCTCTACATTCCGAATGGAGTGAACACGCTCACTTGGCAGATCGAGAAGGCGGGAACCGATTTTGAGTTCACCACGCCCTTGAAATCGCTGGAACGGCATCGCAATGAGGTGACGCCCATCAGTGGTCTGCATCACCCCATGGTTTTGGGCAAGCATCACAATTGTGACAAGGTCTGGCTGACGGGTGCGGATGTGCCCGGCGATGGAGGGGCTTTTCGAAACTCTGTCTCTGCCGATCAGCTCATTGCCGAGGTCCAGGGAGTGGCGACGCGCTTCTCGTCGTTGGAAATGGCGGTCGAGGGACACTCGCTTGCGTGGTCGCGCGATGGCATTCAGATTCCGGCCGAACGCAACACCCAGACCATTTTCAACCTGCTGTTCGGCGTGGAGAAGGACAGCAAGGAGACCATTCGTCGCCGCCTCAGCCGCCGGGGAAGCATCCTCGATCTCGTAGCCGAAGACGCCAAGCGCGTCAGCAAAAAAATGGGTAGCGAGGACAAGTCGAAGCTCGATGAGTATCTGACGGCGGTGCGTCAGGTGGAGGAACGGACTCGTCGTGCCGATGAGTGGCTGAATGTGCCCAAGCCGAAGCTCGATCCTGCCGATGTTGCTCACCTTAGCCGTAAACTCGACATGAGCGTGGTGGCCGATTATCACCGTCTCTTCTACGACCTCATGGTGATGGCGCTGCGGACGGATTCGACCCGCGTCATTTCCTGCATGATTTGTAGTGAGTCCAACGGTGGAGCGATTCCAGATATCGGCATCTCGCAGACTCGCCACGGGCTTTCGCATCACAACGGGGATCCCGAGCAACTCCGACGACTGACCCAGACCGATACCTTTTTCGTGGAGCAGTTCAGCTATTTCCTCGATCAACTCAAATCCCATCAGGAGGATGGCAACTCTCTGCTGGACACCACCCAAGTTCTCTGGGGCAGCGGCATGGCCTATGGTCACAGTCACGGCAACGCCAACCTGCCCACCCTGTTGGCCGGCGGAAAGGCGCTCGGCTACAAGCATGGTCAGCACGTGGATTTCAATCTGCCCAAGATCGGAAAATACAATGTGGCCGATGCCAACGGTCACTACCGCATCTGCTCACAACCGGTTGATGGCGACGCGAGGGTCAGCAACCTGCTGCTGACGATGCTGCAACGCTCTGATGTCGAGGCCGAGAGCTTTCAGGACAGTGTTGGGCCAATCTCGCAGATCGTGGCGTGAGTCCTTCTTTCTCCCAACCATTTGGTTCATGCGCCTGATTTTCGGACTTGTCCTTGCCGCTGCCGCGACTGTGCTTCACGCGGAGGCACCGCCGAAATTTCGCACCGATGCGGATGGTCCGGTCGATGTCAAACCGGTGAAAAAGGGAGAGGGTGACGCGGTACCTCTCGACTGGTTTCAGCTGGTCGAAGGAGAGTTTCCTCCGGAAGGTTCGGCGCACGCGATCAGCGGCGAACTCATCAAGGTCGATCATCTGGAACGTCGTTTTCAATTGCGAGTGGATCGGAACGACAGTCAGCAACGTGGCTTTTGGGACTTGCCGGTTGATGCCGGGATGTTGCCCTACGGATCGATCTACTATCTCGGCGCTCCCGCCGACCTTCGGGACGTTCCCCTCGGCACTCACCTCCACGGTCTTTTCTATCTGGCGGATCCGAATGACGATACCCCCTTGCCGGTGGGACCGAATAATCGCCAGACTCCCGAGGCGGCGTTCCGGCGTTGTTTTCGGCTTGAGGACGATTTTTCCCTCCACGTCCGTCAGCAGCAACGGTGGAAGATTGACAAGGTGGATCTGGCCACGATGAAGCTCACTGCCACGCTTCACGAGAAGGGAGAGGCCAAAGGGGAGCCCAAACTTTTCGATCTGCTCACCAGCACTCGCGTCTATGAAGGGGGCGGGTTCGGAGATCTCCAATCGCTGAAGGCGGGGCAGAGCGTGCTTTTTAACCTCACCTGGGTCACCCTCTACGGACCGGGGCGCATCACGGACATCTGGCTCGACGAATCGAGTCATCAACTCGCGACGGCACATCAGCTGGAACGTCACCGCAATCACACCCGCGAGCGTGGCTTGCCTGGTTGGGTGACCGCAGTCGATGATGAGGCTCAGATTGTCACCATCACCTTCTTCGGCGGAGTGGATCCCAAGTTGTTCGATGAACTCACCGGAATCGACGACGAGCCGTTTGGATGGCCCTTGTCCAAGCCCGAGGACGATCCCAAGGCGCCCAAGGGGACCATCGCCGTGGCGTTGGCATCCCTCATGACCTATGACCCAGTCAATGATCGCAAAGGGGGAAACATCCTCGACATCAAGAAGATCCCAGTCGAACCCGGTAGCAGTGGCGTGCAGATCAAGGTGAAGTGCGACATGCTTCTCGAAGGTTTCCGACCGCGCCGCATCGTTCGTTTTTTCCCGGCGACCTGGAAAGTGGAAGCACTGCCACGCGAAGAGCAGTTTTTTGGTCGGGAGTGACTTCCTCAAATTATTAATCATCATGACAACCCACGCCGTTCGATTCTTGTCCTTCTCATTGTTTGCCGGGTTGCTGATGGCACTTCCCAAAGGGGCTCATGCGCAGGAAAAATCATCACTTCGTGCCGGGGCGGGAAAGGTGGAGATCACTCATCCGGATCATCCGGCAGGAGACAATCCGCCTTTTGTGAAAGCGCTGGTGCTAACCGACGACGCGACCGGAGCGACGGCGGTGCTGATTTCGATTGATGCGGTGGCGATTGACGAGATCGGGTCGATCCGGGATCCTTATCTGGCGAATGTGCGGGCTCAGTTGAAAGCCGACCTTGGGGTCGATCCAAAATCAGTGCTGATCAACGCGAGCCACTGCCATTCGCAGGTCTGCACCGATGTCGAAGCCCGCACAGTGAATGCGGTAAAGATGGCGTGGAAGAACCGCGTGCCGGTGACGGTCGCGGCGGGAACGGGGCATGAAGATCGCATCATGGAAAATCGGCGGCTGAAGCTGAAAGGCGGGGGAGAGGCGGATGTTCGCCACGCCTACTCGATTCCTCCTGATGCCGAGATCGAATCCGTCGGCCCGGTTGATCCAGAGATCGGCATTCTGCGATTGGATCGCGCTGATACCGGCAAACCCGTGGCGATGGTGTTTCACTTTTCGGTGCACCCGATTCAGGGCGAGCCGAGTGGAAAGAACACGGCTGATCTCTCCGGGTTTGCCGCCAAGGTGATCGAGGAGCAACTCGGTGAAGGAGCGGTGGCCCTGTTTGTCCAAGGCTGTGGCGGCGACATCAATCCCGCCAACTACAAGGTGGTCGATCAACCCCGCAACGCCCTGCCTCTGGGGAATCTCCTCGGACTGAGCACCCTGCGCGGTGCGCGAAACCTGAAGCCACAAGCTTCGCCGAGCCTGAGCGTGGTGAACGAAACCCTGAGTATTCCTCGGGCCGATTTGGCTCCGCGGATTGCGGAAATGGAAACCGAGATCGACGCCCTGCTCGAGTCCTTGAAAGGCACGAGCCTGAATCTGGAAACCTTCCTGCCTCTCTATGTGAAATATCATCTCGCCGGAGAGACGCCTTCCACCTACGCCCAGCGCTATCTTCAGGACGAGGCGCTTGGAATTGATGATTGGAAAAATCTCGATGCCGAGAATCGCAAGAATCTCGATGCCTACGTTCGGAACATTCTCGTGATGGAAGAACTGACCCGGAAACAGATCAACCTCGCCCTGATGGAAAAACATCAGGCGCGCAATGTTGCCTCAGGTTCGACAACGGTTGAGGTGGAAGTCGTGGGGCTCCGGGTGGGCGATTTCCGACTGATCACCTTTCCGGGCGAAGTGACCATTCCGATCGGATTGAACCTCAAGAAGCAATCGCCTCACGAGTTGACTTTCATTTCCGGATATTCGAACGGCTACCTCTACTACACGCCAACCGCCGAGCAGCTGTTGAATCGTGGCGGAGCCCAGGAGGACAGCGATTGCCTGGTGGCTCCGGAATGGCAGGCGCTTTTCGAGACGAAGGCTCTGGAGATCTTGAAGGGGCTTTAGTCTCAGGGGCCTTCCGCAGTCGGAGCGTCACTCGGCAACACGCGGAGCCATTCCATCGCGTTCCAGAGAAGTTTCTGAAAGGACGGGGAAGCAAATTCCTCCTCCTGTCCGAGGGAGGTGTAGAAAACCTTGGCTTTGCCGAAAGTATTCGTCCAGGCGACCGGTTCGGGCTCATGACCTTCGAGTTTGCCGATGAGCAACGGCTTCACACTGTCGGCAAACTCGGTCGAGAAATAGATGCCACCGCCCGAGGAAAAGGGGAGTTCGACACCGTCGAGGATCTCGTGATCCGCAGCTCCCTTCGCTGCTGTGAAAGTTGCGATGAGGTCGTGCCCCGCGTGGGTTTTGAATCCAGCCCCGATGACCTCGACATCGAAGTTGTCCCACTCGGGATGCCCTGCGGGACCTTTGCCCTTCGCGGTGAGACCGTGGCTGGAGGTGCGAATGGCGAGGAGCGGTTTTCCGGCGGCGAGGTGATCCCGTATCGCTTGGAGTTGTGCCGCTGGCAGAGCCTGGCGTCGAACGCTCATCACGAGGACGTCGGCGTCTTTCAGCGCGGTATCGAGCCCTGCGAGGTCATGCTTGTCGGGATCGCCCTGGATAATGGAGAGTTCGTAGCCACGCTCCTTCGTCCAGATTTTTTCGGCGAGGGCCGGCAGGGTTTTGTCGGTGTGGTATCCGGGTTCGGCGATCGCGATGACGACCTTGGTGGGCGCATTCCGGGCAGAACCCACGGGTTCGCCATTGAGGATCTGGACGCTGGTGAGTGGGAAAAGGAAAAAAAGGTAAAATGCGAGTCGGCGATGCATGGAGACAAGTCTCCGAAAGCACCGCCCGAAGGTCAAGCCGCACGACCTGACGGAATCAAGGCGGGGAAGATCGTAGTGGCTACGATCCTTTTGCCAGGTTAGTCACTTTCACCTCGTCGACCCGGATGTCGCCACTCTGACCGACGAGGAAAACGATGCGCGTTTTTGGAACATCGAGCACCGTGGCGTTGGCGGTCATTTCGGGCTTGTCGTCGAAGCGGGCGGTGACTGCATTGCCTCTCAATTCGATGCGCACATGATGCCAATCGCCGTCGGAGGGATCGGCACTCTGCCGGGCGACAGGCTCAATGCGGTAGAAACTCGGGTCGGCCAGTTGTTCCTCAGTGGGCGCGATTCGCTTGCCTCCGTTGGCGTCGCGCTCCTTTTTCTGAGCGATCTTGGAAGCCGGATCTCCCCGATCCTGCATCAGGCCGACCTGTTTTCCGGACGCGGAAAATCGGAGCAGGTGAGCCTGTCCGGAAAACTGGGAATCGCCGTCGATAAGGAACAGGAAGTAGCTCTTGGGATTGGCGAGTTTCATGTCGAACTCGACGGCGAGATCGTGACCGGTGATGGGTATCCCGATGGAAGGACCATGGCTGTCATCGGGCTGTGCCACGCCGCGCAGGGCGCCTTCGACGATAGTGAAAGAACCGGGTCGACCACCGGGTTGCCATTTCTCGGGAAGGGATTCCTCAGAGAAATTTTCATCGATCAGGACCGTGGGTTCCGCAGCGTGGAGAGCGTGTCCAAAGACGACCGCAACGAGGGAAAAGAGGAAAGTTTTCATGAGGGTGATAATCAGGCCGAAAGACGTGCTCTCGCTTGCTCCAGCTTTTCCCGGGATTGATTCAATCCAGCGAAGCCTCCGTGCTCAATTCCGCAATGGCCGTGGAAACCGGCATCGACAACGATCTTCAGCATGCGGTCGTAGTCGAGATCGCTCTGGTTGGCTTTGTCATCCCAGACCAGGTCCTTCACCGAAACGCCCTTGGCCCATTTCATGAGTTTGGCGATGCCGCGATAGGAGTCGTAGCTCTCGCCTTCCTTGATCTTGAAGTTTCCGAAGTCTGGCAAGGTGCCGCAGCGCTCGTGATCGACTTGGGTGATGACCTCGGCGAGCCAATCAGCATTGCTGGAGAGACCGCCGTGGTTTTCGACGATGACATTGATGTCATGCTCGGCACCGATGGCGGTGAGTCGGGCCAGCCCGTCGCTGGCGAGTTTGACCTGTTCCTCCCAGGATCCTGAGCTGCCAGCATTCACCCGAATCGAATGGCAGCCGAGGAATTTGGCGGCATCGATCCACTTGCGATGGTTGTCGATCGTCTGGGCCCGCTTCTTGTCGTCGGGATCGCCGATGTTGCCTTCGCGATCGCACATGATGACGAGGCTCTTCACCCCGAGGTCGGCGGCGCGCTTTTTCATCTCGCCGAGGTAGGCGGTGTCTTTCGCCTTATCCATGAAAAACTGGTTCACATACTCGATGGCATGAATGCCATGATCATGGGCCACCTTGGCAAAATCGAGGTTGTCGATCTTTCCCGATTTCAGCTCAGGATTAATCGTCCACTGGGCCAGAGATATCTGAAAGAGCGGCAAATCTTCGGCCTGAGCATGGCGAGATGAGTTCATGGCAAGAGCGCCGAGTGCCAGCCCGGAATGGGCGAGAAAGGAACGACGAGTGGAGTGGGAGGCAGGTTTCATGGATTGAGAAGGTGAAGAGTGGGGTGCGAATGAACGGAAGTAGAGTCAAGTCTACTCGCCGAGTTTCCATTTGGCATTTCTGATGGCGATGCTGGTCGAAAAGACCCGGAATTCAATCTCCGATTTTCGTAGATGGGCTTCCAAGGTCTTCATATCATTCTCATAGTTTTGTGCATCTGTGAATGGTGCGATCGCGCTCAGTTGGAGTTTTTCAGGTGGCTTCGTGTCTTCCCCCTGTTGCTGAATCGCGGTGTCCTCGTCGATTGCGATCAGTGTCATGCGAATGACGGGAGGCAGCTCATGCTCCGTGATTTTCGCGAGGGTTGAATCGGCTTTCGTGAGAGGAATCTGAGAACTGTAGGCATAGTTGGGGGCCATCCAGTCGGGGTCTTCGTCACCTGGGCTCTGAGGCGCGATTACCAGTCCAATCACATTCTCGGCGATGACGGCAACATTGCGGGGAGCCAGATGACGGCGATACCAGTCTCCCTCAGCCGGGCTAAATTCTTTGTAGATGCTCAATTCCTCTGAGGGCTGGCGAAACTCCATCAGCCGAAACCGGTAGCGGGGTTGGACTTGTTTGCTTTCTCTGGCGATTCCTGGCATCCAGGCTTCATCACTGCCAAACTCGATGAAATATCCCCAGGCATTGAGCAGGTGGTTGAAGTCGCGATACCGGTGGTCGGCAGTCATTCCGAGGGGAGCTTGGAAAAAGATGGCATGGCCTGGGTGAATGTGGTTGTCGCCAATCAGTTCGGAGGCCGGTCCGCAGACAAAATGGAGCTTGGAACCCTTGCGATAGCGAATGGGCAGCATGTCCTCGTATTCGTATTCCAGACGAGGATTGAGTTGGGCCTGGGCGATGCGACGCCCCATGGTCTCGAAGCTGGTTCGTGCCTCCCGGTATTGGGAGATCATTGAGTCGGTGCGGCGCCAGGCGCGTTGGGTGGCCTCGATGATCGAGGCCGTGATCAGAAAGATGATGATCAAAACGAACATGGACACTAACAGCTCCACCAAGGTGAATGCTGCCATGTTTCGCGATCTGAGCCGCCGTCTCATGGAGTGCTCTGGGAAGGCGTGGACGAGTCCTTTCTCAGCCGAACGACGGTGCCGGAGAAGTCCCGGCGGAATGCCGTTTTCTCGGGGGCTTCGAGAGCCATCTCACCGGCTTCTCCGGGAACATTGGTGATTCGAATGGCAAATCGGCGAAGATGATTCTCTCGATCAATCCGATGATCTGCATCACCTGGTAGTGAGAAGGTGGGGGATGACGAACCTGGAGCGCGGTCCGGATAGATGCGAGCTGTGAAGGTCTGCTTTCCCCGGGCGGTCTCGATCCCTTGATCGTCGAAGTAGCGGGTGCGGAATTCCTCTGAAGCCAGGATTACGTCGATTCGATCCCATTCGATCGACTGGAGTTCTCCGAGAAGCTGTTGAACGATTCGGGCCTCCGTCGAGATGTCAGCGGCTTTTCGCATGGTGAGGAAGCCCTGAGACAACATGCCGAGTAGTGAAACCATCACGGTGGCCATCACCCCCAGAGCGATCGTCAATTCGATCAAGGTGGCAGCCTGGTTGGCAGTGGGATGTTGCGATCTCCTCATGGGGCGAATCGGGTGGTTTCGACAACCCGCATCTGGATGAATTCATCCAGTGACTTGTCGGAGGCGTTCTCTTCGGCGAAATCGGGAAACTCAGGGTCGTTCGGATCGAGGTAGCGTTCGATCAACGACGAGCCTCGAAATCGTCCGACCACGGTGTCCGTCAATGGATCGGATGTGTCAGGTGAGGAATAGCGGCTTTTTTTGAGACTCTCGGTCCAGTAGTGAATCCGGTAGGTGTTCGATTGGGTGGTGAGCCGGGGATAGAGATTGGTGTAGGGACGCTCTCGCACATTGTCGCCCGTGACCAGATGCTCCTCCCAGAAAGTACCGTCCTGGTATTCGGAAAGTGATTCTCCTTCTCTGACCAGATGAACGCTGCAGATTTCCGAGGGATAGCGAAAGATCTCGTCCTTGTCGAAGCGTTCTTCGAACTGCTTCAGTGTCTTCCCGACATCGATGGGCTTGCGCATCTTGACCAGCCCCTTGGCGGCTTGGTCCCATTTTCTCAACACCTCATTGTCGAGGTTGCCTCGTCGACTATTTGGCAACCAAGGGTGATCTGACGTTTCATGGTCCCACAACTTGTAGATCTTCGACATGGGGTTCGGCACCGCGAGCGGCATCTCTCCTCTAAACACCCCGTGCAAGCCCGTGCTGCGTTCGATGTAGTCAAAAGGCACGATGCGGTAGTTCAGATTGATCTTCCCTGCCGTAGAAAAAGGTTCGCTGATCGCGTAGGGCTCGATGACTGGCATCCAGAAGAAATCCATCAACAGATGATCGGGTGGTGACTCGGCTCCGGGATGATTCTGATCGGGCCGAAAAAGGAGTGTCTGCCAGGGCAGTTCTCGTTTCACTCCGGTGGGAAGAGAGCCCAGCATTCCGGGTGAGGGGAGGATCCGATTGGGAGAGAAATTCACCTCCCGAGGTTCCGCATAGTTCCAGGCAAAGTAGGCATATTGCCCCTTGGTCGCGACATTGCCTTCATCGGGGCGATTGATGTAAGCACCGTCGTGAATCTGGGCGACGCCATTGTCAAAATCACCAAACTGATTGTACTGACCCGCATTGGCAGGGACATCGGGGAGTCTCGAGTAGTGATACTCGGCATCGGTCAGCTGCACACCGGGAGCGGTGCTCGAAGTCAGTCCGGGTTCATTCGCGAAACCGTAGAGGAGATGGGTTCCCTGGGTATCGTTGAACAGATGAATCAGCTTTTTGTCACTTCCGAGGTAGTCGTCGCTCGTCGGTCTGAAGACAGATAAAGGCACATCGTGAAGGCAGGCAAACAGTCGGTGATCGCCATGCCAGGCAGCAATCGTTCGAACCACATCCTCGGCCCGGAAAACCCCGCCTACTTTGAATCCTGGTGGGTTTCCACCAGTATCGGCAGGCCAGCGTCGGCGAGGGTTGGCATACTCAGCACCAGGCGCATGAGGCACGCGAGTGGTAGCCGAGTAGCGTTTGGAAAAATCCCACCAGTAGGACGCTCCCGTTGCCACGCCGCCTCGATACTTCTTGGTGCCTTCTTCGACCAGGTCAGGGACCGGAAAAGTGCCATCGGGAAACATGAGGTGGAAAGTCTGAACCAAGTCTTTGTCGTCGGAAGAGTTCCCCTGAAAGACTCGAACAGTGATCTCACCTCCCTTGAAGGAAAGGGTCTTTCCTTCCATTCGAACGCGTTTGCTGAGAAAGGGATAGTTGCCGCCGGTGTTGCCGATAAAGGTCCGGATACCCATTGGTCCGCCCCAGTTTCTGCCGTGCCAGGAAGCGCCGAGATTTCCCGGTCGACGCTTTCGCCGTTCAGGGAATCCCATCGATTCATCCCCGATTTTGAAGGCATCGAGCCCTTCGACTTCAATGGTGAAATCGTTGACAAGGCCGGGCCATCCTTGACTGGCTGAGAAGGGTTCCACGAGAAAAGAGGCCTGAATCAGGCGTTCCTCTTCTCCAAGTGGCTCCTCTCCGGCAGGAGGTTTCAGCCCCTTCTTTCCATGTCCGTTGCAGATGAAATGGATTCCGAATTCGGAGATCGTGAGGTATCTCCCGAATCCCATTGTTTGATTCTCTTCGATCCGTAGCGGGACCACCTGACCGTTGGCTGCGAAGAGATTCCGCCCGGTGGGTGGTGGGGACCCTTCAGGTGTAGCCGGGAGCGCTTTTTCTCTGAGGTTGGCGCATCGGAGATAGTCGAATGATTCAGTGACGACCTGTTCCAGGTCTTCCTCCCATTTTTTCTTGAAGCTTTCTCCATAGCCGGGGATGGGTTGCGACAGGCTGCGCACCAGATAGTAATAGATTTCCTGATTCCGGGAGATCTTCTCCCAATCATTCTTGGCGCTTCTCGAATCCAGTCGCTGAAAGCCATAGTAGTGATCCCCAATCGTCGAGCAGAAGGCGGCCAGATGATCATAAGCCGTGCGCCGGTTTCCCTGTGCCCAGATTGGCCAGATTCCGACCTTTGGTTGACCGAGGGGATTCAATTCCACCGCGCGGCTGCGGGCGGTGAGAAAAAAGCGGGCGCTGCGTAGTTGGCTCCGGGTGAGTTCTGGGAGTTTGGTGGACACTTCTTGTCGATTTGGAAGGAAGAGAAATTCGTCCACCGTCGCAAACAAACGATCTGAGTCGGGTTGGAGGATCGCTTGTGCACGGGCGGCCCCGGATGCGGTGCCGCCCTCGACCACTCGAGGTAACACCCCATAGAGCGCTTCTTTCTCCTTTCCCGTCAGGTCGAAGTTTCGGTCGGGAAACAGGACGGGACTCAGTGCGGTCGTTGCCGGGTGTCCTGGATAGCGCTGAAATTCATTTTTGCCCGGCTGGAATTTTCCGTATTCCATGTCGTCGAGGTTGATCGCCCTCGGGGTGTCCCAAGGCGTGGGTTCAGAGGCCGTATTGAGATTGATCTTTGCTGTCTCATCGTCGGTCCAGAATGCGATTCGCCCGACGATGGGATTCTTTCTCGTGGCTGGCGTATTGCCCACAAATTTCAGACTACTTTCATCCAAGTGGCCCAATGAGCCATCCTGAAGCACGTAGAGCCAGCGAACTGGCATCGGCAGTCGGTAATCGATCGGATCGCCCTGACGAACGATTCCGCTCAGTGCCCCTTCCTCAATGTTGAATCCATCGATCTTGTCATCGATTGCTCGGGGATCGACGATGGGAAAGAAGACTTCACCCTGTCGAGACAGAGGTCGATTCAAGTCGACGTAGTGCGAGGAATTGGTTTCGGAATTCCAATCGGGAGGTGGACGATCAGTCGACAATTGTTTCTCTTCAGAAACGACCATGGAATCCGCCGAATAGAGTTTGTATCCGGCCAGGAAATCTCCCTTTTCGTGGTAGGTCCGGATCGCGCCGGGTTGAGATGCCCAGGCTTCTTTGCCCTCAATCGTGGGATTCTGACGAGTGCTCTGTCTGATCTGACTCATCACCAAGTTGATGGAGAGGTCGCTGAGTTGTTGGGAACGAAGCGAATCGGAATATTCCTGTGAACTGGCAAGTTCGGTTTGGCTCATCGAAAAGATGGCCAATACAAGAACAGACATCAGGACCATCAGGGCCAGAACGGTGATCAGGGCGACACCCGACTGGTTCTCAGTTTTCCAAGTGCCGGGGGGCGGGGCCATGTGTGAGGGATGCCTCAGATTCATTTTCCACCGTGAGGGTTCAGATTCCGTCCCGCCGGAAAAGACTGGGCCGGAAGCGGCGACCTCTGTTTCTCTCAGATCCGCCGCCACACGGCAACCAAATATGCCCCCCCTTGGCTGATCGCTTATTTCTTCACACAGAGTGAGAAATGCCCTTTACTCTTCCCACATGAAATCTTTCCTCTGCTCAATTCTAGCACTCAGTTTTCTCTCTCTTTCCTCTGCTCAAGCCGAAGAGGATAGCCTGGTTCTGGTCAGTGCTTCCTACGGTAAGAACGTCGTCGCCATTTGCGATGCCAAGGGAGAAGTCCTCTGGAGACACGATACCGCCGGGCCTGAGAAAGGCCACGCGGGGCATCACGACGTTCAGCTGCTTCCCAACGGGAACATCCTTTTCCATGACAGTTGGACCAAGATTCAGGAGATTACCCTCGGGAAAGAGGTGGTGTGGGAATACGACAGCGCCAAGATGAATGGCAACGAGGGCAAGCGGGTCGATGTTCACGCCTTCGCTCGGCTTGAGAATGGGGAAACCGTCATCGTCGAGAGCGGGGTGGGGCGGATCATTCACGTCGACAAGGACGGGAAACTCATCAAGGAAGTGCCGCTGGGCGAGGGCGGTCGGAAAAGCACGCGCCTGATGCGCATTCTCGACAACGGCCATTACCTCGCCTGTGCCGAGAATCCCGGTGTCGTGACCGAATACGATGAGAACGGGAAAGTGGTCTGGGAATATGAAATCGGCACCCGGGTCTATGGAGCGATTCGTCTCAAGAACGGCAACACCTTGATCGGATCAGGCAGCGGCAACAGCGTGGTTGAGGTGACGCCTGCCAAGGAAGTCGTCTGGGATGTCACCAAGACGGTGCCGGGCACAGAGATTTCGCTCGCCTGGATGGCCACCGTGCAGGAATTGCCGAACGGAAATCTCGCGCTGGGCAATTGTCACGCGGGGGAGGGGAATCCTCAGATTTTCGAGATCACCAAGGACAAGAAAGTTGTCTGGCAGTTCGACGAATGGGATCTCGTCGGTAATGGGCTCGCTTCCTGGCAGATTCTCGACGCGGATCAGTCGTCGATGATGAGAAAAAAATTGGCCGCATTGAAAAGATGAAATCAAGCGTTTTACCGATCGTCTTGCTGGGGGTGATCGCAGCGTTTCAGGCATCCTCTTTGGAGGGAGCCGATGACCCGCCGACCCTTGAGCAGGTTTTCGAGATTTCAGATCGTTCCGGTCTTGGCAATGATCGCTTGCGCCAGATGCTTGCGTTTGTGGACGGACTCGATGCCGGCGGCGTTGAGAGGGCGCTGGATCAATTGGTGGCGAGAGATCCCTCGGGGCAGCACTACGAACTGATCCGAATGCTTTATGCGAGATGGGTTGAGTTGGATCGCAAGTCGGCGTTGGCGCATGCCTTGAATCAAAAGGGGAATCAGCAGTTTGGGGCGTTGGGATCCGTTATTTCGCTTTGGGCAGCGGAAGATGCCGACGCGGCCTGGGCTTGGTTTGAGAAAGAAGGAGCTGACGTAGAGCAAGGAAATCTCGCCCACACGATTTTGTCGCAGATTGCTAAAGAGGATCCACAGAAGGCTCTGACCCTGTTTCGGGAGAGCAAGGCATTGCGAAAGACTGGCTACAGCAACAATCCTGCTACGATCTATGGAATCTGGGCCCTTCGTGATCCTGCCGCTGCCGCAGAGCATTGGAAATCAGAGACGAACTTTGAGGCTCGCCGCAGCGCGGCCATGTCGATCATTTCGGTATGGGTAGATCAGGATCCCGCCGCCTCTTGGGAGTGGATCAAAAACATGAAGCAGAATCGAGACCGACTCGCGTTCGCCAAGAGTTTCTTTAGTCGTCTTGGTTTGAAGGATCTTGAGGTGGCGAAGGAATTCCTGATGGAAATACCTGCGGGTCAGGAGCACGAGTCCGCTGTCGAGGCCATCATCAGTGGCCTGGTCATTAAGGATCCCGAAGGCGCCTTTGAGTTCGCCAGAGCCCAAGGAGCCGTGCGAGAAAACTCGAACTGGATTGCCATGATCTTCAACTACTGGGCCAGTAAGGATTCGGAACGCGCATTTGAAGTCGCCAAGAAGGAACTGAAGCCGGGCTCGACCAGAAAGAGTGCGATGGCCAACATCATCCAATCGGTCAGCCAAAAGGATGTGGATCGTGCCGAGGCGATGCTGAACGAGATCGGATTGGAAGCGAGTACCTCGTTTGCGGTCGGATCGGTGGCGGCTGCGAAAGCGAGGGTCAATATTGAAGAGGCAGTGGCTTGGAGCGATCAGTTACCGGAAGGCGAAATTCGTCGGGATGCCCAGGTTCGGGTGATGTCGGAGTGGGTCGAGGAAGATCCAGAAGCCGCTGCGGCTTTCGCTCAGAATGCAGCAGTGAACGATCCCCATAATACTCTGCTGCGCAACGTGCTCAATGAGTGGAGTCGCCAGAATCCCGCTTCGGCGGTTCAGTGGGCACAACACACGCTCGAGGCCGAGACCCTGCTTTCCCTGATTCCATCGGTTGTGAACCAATGGGCGCAGAAAGATCCCGTGAAGGCCAGTGACTGGGTGGCGGCCTTGTCCGATGAGGAAGCGGTTCTTCAAAATGCCTGTGTCGCCCAATTGGCTTATGCCTGGGGCAGTGTTGAT